>JAEEXG010000021.1 GCA_016291405.1 Lachnospiraceae bacterium | reverse complement strand
TTGCTAATGCAAACACTATGTTTTCTTTAACTATTCGAATCGTTTTTGCTGCTATCTTTTTAGCTTTTGAAATCTTTGAAAGATCGTCTGTCATAATGACTACGTCCGCAGCTTCGATAGCGGCATCAGAGCCCATGGCTCCCATTGCGATACCTATATCGGCTCTTGATAGAACAGGCGCATCGTTTATACCGTCACCTGCAAAAGCTACAACATTTACGCCGCTTTCTCCCATAATTTCTTCCAAGGCTTTTACTTTATCCATAGGAGTTAAGTTTGCTCTGTATTCATCGATTCCAACGGCCTTACATACTGCATTGGCCGTTCTTTCGTTATCTCCCGTGAGCATCACGATTTTGCGGATGCCTTCTTTCTTACATTCGGCCAAAGAAACCGATGCATTTTCTTTTACCTCATCGACTATGTGCATATGTCCTGCAAGTCTATCGTTTACGGCAATGTATACGATTGTACCTTCTTCGATTCCGCAAAGACAGGTATCGGTTTCTTTTTCATCCTCAGGCACTATAACGTCTGCCATAAGTTTTCTGTTTCCAACGTATATCTTGTCTTTTCCGATTTCGGCACAGATACCTTTACCCGCAATTTCCGTAATCTCTCCAACATCCTTTTTATCAATCTTTTCTGCGTATGCTTCAACAATAGAAGCTGCGATGGGATGTGTTGAGTAGCCTTCTGCGATAGCTGTTATTTTAAGGAGAGTTTCTTTTGCCTTACCTTTATGAGCATCTTCAAAATACTTTGAAGGCTCTATATGTTTAAGAGCAAAATTACCCTTTGTAACCGTACCTGTTTTATCAAGGACAAGAGTGTCAATTTTAGAAAGCGTATCCATGTAGTTGCCACCCTTAATAAGGATACCTACCTTACCGGCGCCACCGATTCCACCAAAGAAAGAAAGGGGTACGCTTATTACCAAAGCGCAAGGGCAGGATATAAGAAGGAAGGTCATAGCCCTATACATCCATGTTAAAGTATCACCCGTTATCAAAGCTCCGGCAATAAATAAAAGGGCTGCAGCACCAACAACGGAAGGCGTATAATACCTTGAAAATACAGTGATAAACTGCTCGGCTTTAGCCTTCTTTTCGCTTGCCTTTTCAACAAGTTCCAAAATCTTTGAAACTGTTGACTGAGAGAAGTTGGAAGTTACGCTTACCTTTATTACACCTGATTTATTCACCCAGCCGCTGACAACAAGTTCACCGGGGCCCACTTCTTTAGGAAGGCTCTCACCCGTGATTGCCGCCGTATCCATAGCGCTTCTTCCCTCTATGATATTACCGTCCAAAGGAACACGCTCGCCGGGCTTAATGATAATAATGTCACCAATGTTTACTTCAGAAGGATCTACTTCTTTTTCTTCTCCCTCAATTTCTATTCTTGCAAAGTCGGGTCTTATGCTCATCAATGCCTTAATTGATTTCCTTGATTTATTAACCGCATAAGTCTGGAAGCATTCGCCCACCTGGTAAAAGAGCATAACCGCTACGGCTTCGCCGTATTCCCTACAAAAGAAGGCTCCGAAAGTTGCCACCATCATAAGAAAGTTTTCGTCAAACACATGGCCGTGAGCTATGTTTATAGCCGCATTTTTAAGCACATCTATCGCAAGCACAAGGTAAGCTGCAATAAAAATTGCAAGGCCTACATATACGTTTGCAACTTTTGAAACAATAACGGCCGCTATGAATAAAAGAGCTCCGATTCCGACTCTGATTATTTTCTTTTTTAGTTTCTTTGTCATAATTTATCTCCGCAAAAAGGGGACGCAAGCGCATCCCCATTCTTTATCTAAGCAATCTCCCCACTGTTTAAACTGCCTTTACAGTTACGTCAGGCTCTGTGCTTTTAACAATCTTCTTCATTTCTTTTTCTACTGTATCGTTTTTAGCGTCATCTACATCGTAAACGAGCTTCTGTGTAAGGAATGTAACCTTACAATTTGAAACGCCGTCAATCTTTGCAACAGCATCTTCAATCTTCTGTGCGCAGTGTGCGCAATCCAAATCTTCCAAAATAAATGTTCTCTTCATATTTCACTCCTCCAAAATATGTTCCATCCCGATTTTTAGAATTGATTCAACGTGGGAATCGGACAAACTGTAAAACATCGCCTTACCGTCACGCCTAACCTTCACCAAATCGCTCTGCTTTAATGTTTTTAATTGATGTGATACAGCTGACTGATTCATTGAAAGCTCGTCAGATATATCACTTACGTTTTTTTCTCCTCCTAAAAGAAGGTAAAGAATACGGATTCTTGTGGAATCGGAGAAAACCTTAAACAAATCTGCCAGATCATATATCTTATCGTCCATCTTTCAATCCTTTCTCATATGTTCAACTGTTCATATGTTCATTATAAAACAAATATTTTAAATGTCAACACTATTTTTGCTTTAAATAAGCAAGATGTCCTGCATAGCCAAGTTCATTGCAGCCAAGATTCCTGTATTTATTGGGTGTGCAGCCTATTATCTCGCCAAAAGTTTTGGTGAAATGACTACCGCTTGTGAATCCGCATTTGTATGCGATATCGGTAATCGAAAGATCTGTATTTCTAAGCATGTCGGTGCTCTTTACTATTCTATAGGTAATAAGATAATCGCCGGGCGTTGCATTAACATACTTTTTAAAGAGCTTTGCACAAAGTGTTTTTCCCACATTTCCGGCCTTTGCTATCTCATCCAAAGAAAGCTTTTCCATATAGTGATTCTGAAGATAGTTAAGCATCTGCTTAAATGTATTTAAATGAATTGGCGCAGTCTGAGGTATAATCTCCGAAGTATCATAGTTTTCGTAGATAAGCCTCATGCATTTATAGGCGTTTTCAAGGATTTTTAGTTCAAAAGAAGCCGTATTGGGCTTTTCATCAAACACTAAAGAGATTCCGTCAAGGATTTCTTTGGTCCAGTCATTTTGATTTAAGATAATATAATCAAATGAAGAGTTTGATAAAAGTGGAGCAATATATTTTTGCTCCACATAAGGAGATGCACAAAAATAAGAAGGATGCATTATCATACAAATAAACTCGCAATCCTCATCTTTCTTTGTCCAGTTAGAGTGGATTCTTCTTGAGTTTACAAATACACCTTCTCCTTTTTTTAAAAGAAAGTTTTCTCCGTTTACTCTAAAATTAAGCACTCCGTCCGTTACATACATTATTTCAATGTCTTCATGCCAGTGCTCTCCTACTCTGTAAGCATTCTCCTTAGGATATCTATGCTTGTCAAAATAGCAATAAAACAAAGGATTATTGTATCCAATAACCTGAGAATCATCGGGACGCTTGTTTAATTTAAATACGTATTCTTGCATGATTTTTTATCCTCGCGAGTTTTAACTACAAAAATTCCCCTGTTTTTGCTCTTCTAAACGTCCAGCAAACGATATTATTATATCAGTGCTGTATTAAAAATCAATCGTTTTTTATGTTCAATTCTATGAAAATTCTATAAATCTTATGCTATAATTTTCCCATGGAAAATCTTAATGCTTACCTTTTATATAAAGAAAATAAATACCTTTTAAAAAAAGATAACGGCCTTTATCGTCTTTTGACAGAAAGTGAATTTGCCCCGTTTAAAGAAAACGTAAAAAAGCTTATCAAATGCGGTATTTCCGAAATACATGAAACAAGTGTCACTTCGCTTTTTAAGGGAGAAATTTCAGGTAACGCCTGTTTTTCTGAAACGGTTTCTTTTTTCACTAAAGACGAAATATTAAAACTTCCAATTAATGTTGGGGAAATGTTTTATGTGAGGGATATGCTAAACGGCGTCACAAACATAAATTTATACTTACGTTTCAGAGACGAAAAACTTGTGACGGCTTGCAGTCGCGTAAAGATTAATCCATTCATTGCTTTCTTTAAGCACCTTCATACAGTCAACACTCACAGACGCCTTGTGCGTAGGGGGTGCTTTAAAGTAGGGCTTTACTGGCAGGGGCTCACCCACGATTTATCAAAATACTCTCCGGAAGAATTCCTCGTTGGCGTTAAATATTATCAGGGAATGCGAAGCCCGAATGTGGCCGAAAGAATTGACAAAGGCTATTCTTCCGCCTGGCTTCACCACAAGGGAAGAAATAAGCATCACATTGAATACTGGAGCGAATACTCCGCCGAAACTGGCAATCTCCTTGAATTAATCGAGATGCCAAAGAAGTACTTTGTGGAGCAGGTGATGGACAGAATCGCAGCCTCCAAAGTGTACCGCGGTAAAACCTACAACGATTCCGCTCCCATGGAATATTTCATGACCAGAGAAGCCGGTGTTAAAATGGCTCCAAAAAACAAAGAAGATCTTGTTTTTATTCTTACTATGCTTAGCGAAAAAGGGGAAAAAGAAACCTTTAAGTATATAAAGAATGTTTATTTGAAAGAAAAATAGTACCTATGAAAGGGGTCGGCGGGAATCCGCCAAATCATTTGATGAAGTCTGGCAGCAAATTTTCAATAAAATATGCTCTTATTTTATTGTTTCTTTTTATTCTCGTTACGTCTGAGCTTATTTTCTTTGGCACAAAGAAACAGGGCTTCCACGTAGACGAAATGTATATGTACGGAACCGCAAACAGCGAATACCTCTCGGTTCCTCACTTAAGTAACGACGGTTACCGCGTTAAAGACTGGATGCTTGAATACGGTCCCGGAGAAAGCCTTTTACAGTTTTTTAAAAACATCGGAAAAGACTTTTCGCTACTTAAAGAATCCCATTGGCATTTTAAAAATACAACTATATACGCAGATTATCTTGTTGCAAAAGAAAACAGTAACGATATGTATAGGCCCGATTGGGTAACAGGGGAATACTTCCACAACTATATAACAGTTACGGAGAGTAACCGATTTAACTACTTTTCTGTTTTAAATAACTTTAGAGGAGATGACCATCCCCCGCTTTACGCCCTGTTTCTTCATACCATATGCTCCTTTTTCCCGGGCGTATTTTCAAAATGGTTCGGCCTTACGTTAAATATAGTCATTACGCTTCTTACGCTTCTTCTTTTATATGTAACCGTAAGAGATTACCTTGGCGGAAGAAACCTTGCTATATTAGTGACAGCATGCTATGGCCTTAGCGCCGCTGCGGGAGACATAGTCACCTTTATAAGGCTTTACGCACTTGTCACCTTTATGACGATAGGCTTTGTGTATGCCCACTTAAGGCTTGCGGAAGCCGACTGGGAATGGAGCAAAAAGGACAGGCGAATATTGATTCTCTTTACTTTATTTGGCTACCTTTCTCAGTACTACTTCGTGCTCTTTGCCATAGGCGCCGCCATCGCATCCATCATTTCCATGGCTGTAAAGAAAAAAGGAAAAAGCATCCTTAGATACATTCTTACCATGGCAATCACCGGCGTTATAGGCATTATGGTATGGCCCTTTTCAATCAATGCGGTGTTCCACGGCTCAGTGACACAGGGAACCTTTGGCGCCCTCTTCTCACTTTCTGATTTAAGCTACAGAGTAAGAGTGATGCTTGATGTGCTTACAAGCCACACCTTGGGCATACCGGGATGGGCGTTTGTTTCTTTCTTAGCGCTTGTCACTATTGCTTACTTCGTTTTTAAAGCCATAAAAAAAGAAACCTTCTTCGGAAAGGTCGAAGAAAAAGGACTTCTCATAATAGTCCCCTTTACCCTTTACTTTACCCTTGTTTCAAAGTCTATTCCATTTTTGGTAGACAGATACATTTTCCTTCTCTTCCCTTGGGTAAGCGTGTTTGTGATTTGCTGTTTCTACGTTTTGATTCGTAAATTCATAAAAAAAGAAACCATAAGGCTTTATGCCATCATCGGCTTTACTTTAATCCTTTTAATTTCTTCAAACGCCTTAAGACTTGGAAACAATTATCTCTTTACAGGCGGTCAGGAGCTTGATAAAGTCGCCGGAAAGACTGATTGCATATACGTGCTTCCAGCAGGATGGTGGAATGAAAGCGTGGACGATTGCCTTCTTTTATCACAATGCGAAAATGTTTTGGTAATCAGAGAAGATGACCTTGATAAGTTTAATGATAGCTACACACCCACAGATGGTGCGGACCTTACACTTATCATTAAGCCCGGCGTTGATGAAGGTGTTGAAAGAAGCATTATAGATAATTATCCTAAGAAAGAATCGGGATTTACATTAGTTGAAAAAGAGAGAAAAACCATAAGAGATAAGGCAGTTATACGATATACTGCTGAAAGGTAATAAACAAATCAATAAAATAACCCTCCGAGATTAATCTCGGAGGGTTTTATTTATTCTATACAGTTTCTACGCTTTCGGAGCAATCTTTATCGTTGCTTAAAAGCTTAAGGGCTGCGCCAACAAACACTACCGATACAAGCATTACTATTGCAAGTCTTGCAAAGGATATTTCAGGGCCTTGGCCAAATGCCAAGCCTACAAGATAAGTGCCTGTAAAGTTAAATACTAAGTGACCCACAATTGAAGGCCATAAGGAATTGTATTTGTGTGCCACATATCCTAAGAATAAGCCCAAAAGGAAGGCATAAGTTCCTTGCACGATATTTAAGTGCACAAATCCAAAAAGGAATGCCTGAATAAGATTTACAATCCAGAACTTATTTGTAAGTCTCTTTGCCCAGTGCATTGTCACGCCTCTAAAGGCAAGCTCTTCCACAATAGGCGCCGCAACCAAGGTCATGATGGTTGATATAAGGCTTAATTCTCCAAGTCCCGATTGCTCTATCATCTTTGCATAATCTTCGATTACCTTGGGGAAAGCAAAGCTTGAAAGCTGTAAAAGCACTCCTGTTCCAAACTCCGCTCCCATAAATAAAAGAATGATTGCCGGAAAAGATGTGGCACTGAAGCGGCCTGAAAAAGTATTTATTTTTTTCTTTAACCCAACAAAATAAAGTAACACAAACGTAATTAAGGCAAGTATTTCAAATACCACCATTACCTTCCATAGGAAATCACTGTCCTGCGTAAGTCCCAGCACGTAACTGCTGTAACTTTCTACGTCAAATCCATTTTCAAGGATATATTTAAACACATATCCATAAGTAAGTATCATTGATACCGCAACCTGCAACACAATGAATACTACAGCAGGAATAAGTGTAAGCATAAACTGCGCAAATTTTTTCATCTATCAGTCGTTCCCCTTTTCCTCAATTTCTTTTTCGGTTGAAGGTTCCTTAATTCTTCTGAAAGAAGAAAGTCCATCCCATAAAATCTTAACAGAATATGTAAACGTATCAAAAACGTGTTCTTCGTACAAAGCTATGAATATCATGGCTATAGGCAAAGCAATAACCATACCGAACACGCCCTTCCACTTATATCCTAAAAATAGAAGGATCAATGTAGGAAGCGGAGCCACCCCAACCTGATCACCCACGATTTTAGGCTGAATAAGCTGTCTTACAAGCTGACCCACACCCCAAGTGATTAAAAGGCCTACTCCAATCCAGAAATCGTTGTTAACAAAAGCAACAACCGCCCAAGGAACCATGATAAGGCCTGCGCCAAAGAAGGGCAAAAAGTCTAAGAACGCTATGCCAAGGCCGATGAGCACCGCATAATCGACTCTTAATATAATAAGGCCGATTACAGTAATCACGTACACCCAAAGCTCTATCCAAAGCTGTGCTTTAAAGTATCCGCCCACCGCATTTTTAAGGCCTCTTACCGCAGCTTCAACCTTTGTGCGAACCTTTTTAGACATGTGCCTTTTAAAGAACTCTATCACCGCGTTTCTTTCAACCGCAAAGAAATATGCGGAAAGAACCGTCATAATAATTCCGATTATTATATTCGCAACACTTCCGATACCCTCT
The DNA here is from genome assembly GCA_016291405.1 of Lachnospiraceae bacterium. Taxonomy (GTDB): domain Bacteria; phylum Bacillota; class Clostridia; order Lachnospirales; family Lachnospiraceae; genus UBA1258. The sequence goes on along the minus strand of JAEEXG010000021.1, from coordinate 29,805 downwards.
GAAATGCTGGAAATTAAGGATGTTCCATTCTCCTTGGCAGTTAATCCCGAAACAAATTCGGACAAAGAACCCATCACGAAATTACCGAAGTTCTTAAAAGGTTTACTAAATTCGCTGGGTAAATTGGCCGTAAGTTTACTTACGTTATCTCCAAAGGTATCAAGGCTTTTTTGAATACCATCCCATTTATCGGGAATGCTTGAAACAAGGCCGATTCCTTCGTTAATAAGGAAAACCACGATTCCGTATAAAGCCAATATTATGACTGCCAGAATCAGCACGATAAATATTGCTGACGAGGTTTTTCTTTTAAATTTGATTTTTTCTTCAAAGAATTTGATTGGTGGATTGGCAATTGCTGAGACAATCCATCCGATTACAAAAGGCATAAAGAATACAATGAGCTTTGGCACAAACACTACCACAAGCACCGCCGCTATGGCGTATAACAATATATTTACCAATGCCTTTAGATATAAAGTTGATTTTTTCACTCCCCTGATCCTCACCTTTACTCGTTTTCTGTAGGATTACTTGCATTTTGAGAAGTACGCTGCAAGATTTCATCCATTAGTGTATACACTTCTTCCTTTCCTTGCTTAGTCTGCGAAGAAAAAGGAATCATTATTGTATCTTTTTTGCACTTTAACTTATCTCTTATAATCTTTAAGTTCTTTTGAGTGGCGCCTTTACTGATTTTGTCGGCCTTGGTGCAGATGATGATTGGCTCATATCCGTTATTCTTTATCCAGTCATACATCATTACGTCATTGCCCGAAGGCTCATGACGAATGTCTATCAAAAGAAACACGGCGCAAAGCATTTTTGAGGTTCTAAGATACTTTTCAATCATCTTTCCCCATTTTTCACGCACTTCTTTACTTACCTGGGCATATCCGTATCCGGGTAAATCCACCATGTAAAGCTCTTTATTTAAGTTATAAAAGTTAATAGTCTGCGTCTTTCCGGGGCTTTGAGAAGTTCTTGCCAAAGCCTTTCTGTTTACGAGGGTATTTATAAGTGAAGACTTTCCCACATTACTCTTTCCGCAAAAAGCGATTTCAGGTAATGTGTTTACGGGAAGCTTACTTGTGATACCGCATACGCATTCAAGTTCTGCCGATTTAATTTTCATATACTTTTTCCAATACGTCTTTCATTGAGGATACGTAAACTATTTCCAAACCATCTTTAATTTCTTCGGAAATCTCTTCTATATCCGCCTTGTTTTCTAAAGGTACTAACACCATTATAATACCTGCGGTTTTCGCCGCAAGAATTTTTTCCTTAAGACCGCCTACCGCAAGCACTCTTCCTCTAAGGGTAATTTCGCCGGTCATTGCCACATTTCTGCTGATGGGCACATTTGTGATTGCAGAAAGAACCGCGGTTGCCATAGTGATACCTGCAGAAGGGCCATCCTTAGGCACTGCGCCTTCCGGAATGTGAATGTGAATATCGTTTTCAGCAAAGAAAGAAGAATCGATTTTATACTTACTTGCAATGCTTCTTAAGTAGCTGATGCCGGCAAGAGCTGATTCTTTCATCACATCGCCCATCTGGCCCGTAAGCTCAAGCTCACCTTTTCCGGGCATTACATTTACTTCGATTGAAAGAGTGGTGCCTCCGACCGGAGTCCAAGCAAGGCCTCTTACAATTCCTGCTTCATCGCGTTTATTCTTAGTATCGTTTCTATACTTTTCTTTACCAAGAAAATCCTTTAAATTAGCGGCCGTGACTGTAATCTTTTCATCGCCGTTTTCAAGAATCCTCATAGCTGCTTTTCTGCATATTTCAGAGATTTTTCTCTCTAATTCTCTGACGCCCGCTTCCTTTGTGTAAGCGTCTATGATTTTCTTTATGGCGCCGTCGTTTATGCTTAGATTCTTCTTTTTAAGACCGTTCTTTTCAAACTGCTTCTTTAAAAGATATTCCTTCGCAATATGGAATTTTTCGTTAGCGGTATAAGAAGTTACTTCGATAACTTCCATTCTGTCATACAAAGGTCTTGGAATATCGCTTGCTGAATTTGCCGTAGCTATAAACAATACTTCCGATAAATCTACGGGGATTCCCACATAGTGATCTCTAAAGTGAGAGTTTTGCTCGCTATCAAGCACTTCCAAAAGAGCTGAGGAAGTATCGCCTCTGTGTTCATCAGATGCCTTATCTATTTCATCTAAAAGCATCAAAGGATTCTTTACTCCTGCCTGCTTTAAGCCTGCCACAATGTTACCGGGCATTGCGCCTACATAAGTACGTCTGTGACCTCTTATTTCAGCTTCATCTTTTACACCGCCTAAGCAAATGCGTACATACTTTTTATTAAGGGCTCTGGCAATGCTTTTTGCTATGGAAGTTTTACCCGTTCCGGGAGGGCCGACTAAGCAAATAATGGGGCTCTCTCCCTTAGAGTTAAGGGCTCTTACCGCCAAAAATTCAAGGATTCTTTCTTTTACCTTTTCAAGACCGTAATGGTCTTTATCCAAAATTTCCCTGGCTTTTTTAATATCATGAGTATCTTCGCTCATCTTATCCCAGGGAAGCTCTAAAAGGGTCTCTATATAACCTCTTTCAACCTGTGCTTCGCTACCGCCTGCATTAAGGCTTGAAAGACGGGATATTTCTTTTTCTATTTTTTCTTTTACTTCTTTTGAAGCTTCAAGCTTTTCAAGTTCTTTTCTAAACTCTGCATCTTCGGATAAAGGATCTTCGCCAAGTTCTTTCTTTATGGCTCCCATCTGTTCACGCAAAAAGAACTCTCTTTGGGCCTTTGAAACCTTTATATTGGTCTTTTTCTTTAAGTCTGCCTTTATTTTTGAAACTTCGATCTCATCCCTTAAGATTTCAAGAAGCCTGTTATAGCGCTTAATAACATCCAAAGTATTAAGCAAAGAAAGCTTAACTTCATAGGGTAGAATCACGGTTCCTGTTATAAAGTCTGTCACTTCACCGATACTGTTTGTGTGATTGACTGTCTTTATCATGGGCTTAGCTACGTTTGAATTATATAAGCTATACTCTATGAAAAGCTCTCTGATGGTTCTAAGCATTGCTTCTTTTTCGTGCTTTTCAATATCTTCGCCTGTTTCTTCCACGCTTTCAACAAGCACATAGGTTGCTTTATCATCAAGCACTTCCACAATCTTTGCGCGCTTATTGCTTTCCAAAATAAGCTGCACATTTTTATCGGGAAGCTTATTTATCTGCTTTATCTTTGTGACCATACCGATTTCATAAAGGTTTTCTTTGCTCACAAAGCTTTGTTCTTTCTTTTGAAAAGCCACAAAAACAAGCTGGTCACCCTTCATGGCTTTTTCGCAGGCCAAAGCTGCTTCTTTTGTAAGAAGCGAAAAGTTAACGCTCATGTGAGGCATAAGCACTATATCTTTTACGACAATCGCAGGCATTTCTCTGATAATACCCATGTCAGTCCTTCTTTCTCCTATAAGGTAGAAAACGCTGTATGACCAATAAATCATACAGCGTTTAAGTTACAAATAAACTAATCTTACAAGGCTTTCTTTAAGCCTTTTCCGGCGCGTACCGTAATAGGTTCCGCTTTTCCTGTTACACATTCCTTGGTGATGGTGCACTTAATAATAGTGTCATCCGAAGGAATCTTAAACATAACATCCATCATTATGTTTTCTAAGATAGAGCGAAGTCCTCTTGCTCCGGTCTTTTGTTCCATTGCTTTCTTAGCAATTGCAAGAATGGCTTCATCTTCAAACTCAAGCTCAACATTGTCCATGTTGAAAAGCTTCTTGTACTGCTTGATAAGCGCGTTCTTGGGCTCTTTTAAGATTCGAAGCATTGCTTCTTCATCAAGGCCTTCCAAAGTAACGTTAATCGGAACACGTCCCACAAATTCAGGGATAAGTCCAAACTTGATCAAATCCTGAGGGGTAACGTCCTTTAACACTTCACCGATATCTTTCTTTGACTTTTCGCTTACGGGAGCGTTAAAGCCGATTGAACTCTTATCAAGTCTTGCTTCAACGATCTTTTCCAAGCCGTCAAATGCACCACCGCAGATAAACAAAATGTTGGTGGTATCGATGGGGATAAGCTCCTGATGAGGATGCTTTCTTCCACCCTGGGGCGGAACGTTTGCCTGTGTACCTTCGATTATCTTAAGCAAAGCCTGCTGTACGCCTTCACCCGATACATCTCTGGTAATGGAAACATTTTCGCTTTTCTTTGTAATCTTATCAATTTCATCGATATAGATGATACCGCATGAAGCTCTCTCTATATCGTAGTCCGCTGCCTGAATAAGCTTAAGAAGAATGTTTTCAACATCTTCGCCCACGTAACCGGCCTCAGTAAGAGTGGTTGCATCGGCAATAGCAAACGGCACATTTATTATTTTAGCAAGTGTCTGAGCAAGATATGTCTTACCCGAACCTGTAGGGCCCACCATCAAAATGTTTGATTTCTGAAGCTCCACATCGTCGGAATCATCGCTCTTAGACATTATTCTTTTGTAATGGTTGTAAACCGCTACCGATAAAACTTTCTTTGCATTTTCCTGGCCGATAACATACTCATCGAGAAACTCTTTGATTTCGGCAGGCTTTAAAAGTTTTATGCCCTCAAGTTCATCTTTTGAATCGTTTCTTGAAGATTCTTCAAGCTCTTCTTCAATGATGTCTGCGCAAATTTCAACACATTCATCACAGATGTAAATATCGTTGGGGCCGGCAATCAGCTTCTGGACCATGTCCTGAGTCTTTCCGCAGAAAGAACAGCACTTAGGTCCGTTGTTGGTCATTTTAGCCATTTGCGTTCTCCGAATTATTTATTGTTGTGGCTGTAGATAACTTCATCTACAAGTCCGTATTCCTTAGCTTCTTCAGCTGTCTTCCAGTTATCTCTTTCTGTATCCTTGCAAACATCTTCATAAGGCTTGCCGGTGTTTTCTGAAAGGATTCTGTTCATTCTTTCTCTTGTCTGAATGATATGCTTAGCGGCAATTTCGATTTCTGTTGCCTGTCCCTGTGCTCCGCCTAAAGGCTGGTGAATCATGATTTCTGCATTGGGAAGTGCATATCTTTTACCCTTTGTTCCTCCTGCAAGTAAGAAAGCACCCATTGATGCTGCCATACCGATACAGGTGGTGGAAACGTCACACTTTACAAACTGCATGGTGTCATAAATTGCCATGCCGGCTGTGATGGAACCGCCGGGAGAGTTGATGTAAAGATGAATGTCCTTTTCGGGATCTTCTGCTTCGAGGAACAAAAGCTGTGCTACCACAAGGCTTGCGGTAACATCGTTTACCTCTTCACCTAAAAAGATAATTCTTTCTTTTAAAAGTCTTGAGTAGATATCGTAGGAGCGTTCTCCTCTGCTTGTCTGCTCAATGACGTAAGGCACTAAACTCATATTTATCCCTCTTTTCTATTGTAATATAGTAATTCTTTCCTGAATTAAGCTTCCTTTGCGTTTGAAACAACAAAGTCAACTGCCTTCTGAATAGCAAGGTCGTCCATAATCTGCTTCTTGGAGTTGTCGTCGACCATTTCCTTGATCTTGTCAAGTTCCATCTTGTAAGCATCTGCCATTCTCTGAAGTTCCTTAGCGTAATCTTCTTCGCTTGCTTCAAGCTTTTCAGCCTTAGCTACGCCTTCAAGTACGAGACGAGACTTAATTCTCTTTTCAGCGTTGGGAGCAACCTGTTCCATAAGCTTTTCAGCTGTTAAGCCTGTGAACTGGAAGTACTGTTCCATTGAAAGGCCGTTCTGCTGAATGTTCTGAGCAAATTCCTGAACCATCTGACGCTTCTGAGTTTCAAGCATAGCTTCGGGAATGTTGATTTCTGAAGCCTTGATGATAGCTTCGATAGCTTCATCTTCCTTCTTGTTCTTAGCATCGTTAGCCTTCTTTTCTTCAAGGCTCTTAACTGTAGCTTCTTTGTATTCCTTAAATGTATCGTATTCTGATACTTCGCTTGCAAATTCATCATCAAGTTCGGGAAGTTCTTTTTCCTTTACTTCCTTGATGGTGCACTTAAATGTAGCTTTCTTACCCTTAAGTTCTTCTGCCTGATAATCCTTAGGGAATGTAACCTTAACTTCTACTTCCTTACCGATTTCAGCGCCGATTAACTGATCTTCAAATCCGGGAATGAATGCACCTGAACCGATTGTAAGAGGATAGTTCTCACCCTTACCGCCTTCGAATGCCTTTCCGCCAACGAATCCTTCAAAGTCAAGGATAACTTCGTCCTTCTCCTTTACAGGTCTTTCAACGGAAATGCTTCTTGCACTGTTTTCACGTTCTTTTTCGATAACTGCCATAACTTCTTCATCTGTTACAGCTGTATCAGGCTTAGAAACCTTAACGCCCTTATACTTACCAAGCTTGATTTCAGGCTTTAAAGCAACCTTTGCTGTGAAAATGAAAGGCTTTCCTGCTTCGATCTGAACAACTTCGATTTCGGGTGTGCTTACGATTTCTTCTTCGCATTCGTCATAAGCTTTTTCGTATGCTTCAGGAATAAGTTCATTAGCCGCATCTTCATAGAATACTTCTTTTCCGTACATCTTTTCGATCATCTGACGGGGAACTTTTCCTTTTCTAAAACCGGGAACGCTGATCTTATTTTTCTGTTTATGATAAGCCTTCTCGATAGCTTTTTCTAATTCGGAAGCATCGACTTCAATAGTGAGCTTAGCCATGCTGTTTTCTAACTTTTCTACTTTCAAACTCATTAAAAATTTCCTCCTTAATGGCCCAATCGGCCACAATCATCGAGATATTATAACACACGGATGCCTTATAATCCAGCAGAATTCATTAAATATGGATAAAATTTGTCATAAAAAAATCCCCGATTGTTTTTCCTTTTTTATCAGAGTATATTAGTATTCGGAGGATTGGTTATGAAAAAGATTACAACTAAACAAATTGTTACAGCAGGTATACTCTTAGGACTGATGGTGGTAAGCCAGTTTTTTAAAAACATTTCAGTGTTTATTACAGGCCCCATCATTAACACAATACTTATTATCGCAACCCTGACCTTGGGTCCCTGGGTTGGAATAATTCTTTCAATTATTGCACCTGTAACATCTTACCTTATTACAGGCGCTCCCATCATGAAGATGGTTCCTTTAATTATCCCCGCAGTTATGGTGGGAAACATCATTCTTTGCGTAGCAACTCATGTGATTTATAAAAGGTTTAAAAGAAACCAGACTTTATCACTTCCTATCGGCATGGCGGTTGGATGTGTGCTTAAAGCAGCATTCATGGGCGGAGTTATTTCAAATTGCTTACTCGTTTACACAAAAGCAGTTCAGAACTTAAAGCCCGAAGCACTTGCCGCAGCAAAGGTAACATTCAGCGGCACTCAGCTTATTACCGCTTTAATTGGTTCCGCTATTGCTTACGTTATCTGGCTTAGCGCAGGAAAATATTTAAAGAGTTTGTCAGAATAATATGGAAAAGAAAAAAGAATTACTTAGAACACTTAAGTTTGTATTGTTTTCAGCCTCTGCAGGCCTTATAGAAATCGGAGTGTTTACACTCCTTGAAACGTTAACGGACACAAGCTATTGGTTTAAATATTTAATTGCTTTGGTAGCATCCGTTTTATGGAACTTTACTCTAAATAGAAGATTTACTTTTAAATCCGCAGGTAACGTTCCGATTGCCATGATAAAGGTTGCAATCTTCTATGCAATCTTTACTCCCGCATCAACAATCTTTGGAAACTACTTAGCGGAAGATTTGGGCGTAAACGGATTCATCGTAACCGCGATAAACATGCTTGCAAACTTCGTGCTTGAATACCTTTACGACAGATTTGTGGTATTTGGAAAAACGCTTGATACAAACGATTTAGCAAAGAAAGAAACTACTGAATAAAGAAACAAAAAGGCCCGACCGGTTTGGTCGGGCCTTAATTTTTTTATGCTCTTAAAGTTGCGCCGTACTTATCCTGTACATTCTTTAAAATGTCGTTTACAAATTCATCAGTCATTTCCTGAGTGAATTCTTCATCCTTTGGAGTAAATACTACAGAGAATGCCATACTCTTCTTATCTCCAAGCTGAGCGCCTTCGTAAAGGTCGAAAAGTTCAATGCTTGTGATGTAGTCGCAGGCTTCCTTGATGGCGCCTTCGATCTGGGCACATGTTAACTTCTTATCCATTACAAAGCAGAAATCTCTCTTTTCTTCTGCGTACTTAGGTAAAGGAATGAACTTCTGATTCTTTCCGTAATACTTGGTCAAAGCCTTTAAGTCGATTTCAGCGATATAGCCGTTTACTCTCATATCAAGCTCATCCACGATTTCGTAAAGAAGCTGTCCCAAATATCCGATTTCTACGCCTTCGCAAAGAACCTTTGCTGTTCTGTAAGGATGAAGGAAAGTCTTTGTGGTTTCTTCGTACTCAAATTCAATGTCCAAAGAATCTGCAATGGCATCCACCAATCCCTTTAAGCTAAAGAAATCTTCGTTTTCTCCGAATACTCCGATACAGATTGTTTCTCTCTCATCGGGATAATCTTCCAAAGGAAGCTTTCCTGCGATGAACTTGTTTCCAAGCTCGAAGATTCTTCCTTCCAAGATACCGTTCTTTTGGTTACGAGCAAGTGCTGCAATCATCTGAGGAGCAAGGGTTGTTCTCATTAATGAAAGGTCTTTATTTATAGGATTAATAAGCTTAATTGCATGTCTTTCGGGCGCATCTTCCGGAAGTCTAAGCAAATCCAAGTCGGAAGGTGAGAAGAATGAATAATGCACTCCTTCAAAAGCCCCTTGTGCGCAAAGAGCTCTCTTAATCTTAAGCTCTGTTCTTTGCTGAAGATTGTATCCGCCACTTGTAACCTGAGCTGTAGGGATGAATGTAGGTGTGATGTGATCGTAACCATACATTCTGATAACTTCTTCAGCCACATCCTGATATGTCGCCATATCTTCTCTGTAAGCAGGAATGTGAAGTGTGAGCTCGTCGCCTGAAAGTTCGGGCTTAAAGTCAAGGTTTGTAAGGATTCTTACGATGTCTTTATCGGGAACCTTGATTCCAAGCACTCCGTTTACTTTAGCTACACTTGCCTTTAATTCAAAAGGCTCGATTGAGTTACCTGTATTTACGTCAAATCCGGTAGAAGAAACCTTACCGCATCCAAGCTCTTCAACTAAGTGTAAAGCTCTCTTTAATGCCATAACGGTTGTGTATTCGTCAACGCCCTTAGAAAATCTTGCACTTGAATCCGATACCTGACCGAGAGCCTTGGAGCTCTTACGGATGTTATCTCTCTCGAACTTAGCAGACTCAAACATAACTGCGGTAGTAGTATCGAGAATCTCTGAGTTGAGACCGCCCATGATACCTGCAAGAGCAACAGGCTTCTTGCCGTCGCAGATTACGAGGTTATTTGAATTAAGCTCGAATTCTTTCTCATCGAGTGTAACAATCTTCTCTCCGTCAGCAGCTCGGCGAACATTGATTGCATCGCCTTCAAGGTATGCATAGTCAAAAGCATGCATGGGCTGACCGAGTTCTTTTAATACGTAGTTAGTGATGTCTACCATGTTGGAGATGGAGTTACAGCCTACAAGCGCAAGGCGTCTCTTCATCCATGCAGGTGATTCGCCGATTTTTACATCGTATACATAGTGAGCTGTGTAGCGAGGGCAAATGTCCTTAGCTTCAACAGTTACATTAAAAGGTTTCTTTACGTCTGTCTCAGTGTAATCAAGAGCGGGAGTTTTAATAGGAAGTTCCAAAACTGCCGCAACTTCTCTTGCAAGACCAAAAATGCTCTGACAATCGGGACGGTTTGCTGTGATTGAAACGTCGAAAATCCAATCATCAAGTCCCAAAATAGGCTTTACATCAGCGCCAACTTCCGCATCATCGGGAAGTGCCAAAAGTCCGTTGTAGCCGGCACCGGGATACATATCTTCAGATACGCCAAGTTCAGTTCCTGAGCAAAGCATACCAAATGAATCATATCCTCTTAACTTGCCCTGGCCTATGGTCATAACGCCTTCAACGGTAACGTGGTCTTTAGCTGTTGCATAAACTGTTGCTCCTATTAATGCAAGGGGGAACTTACCTCCCGCATGCACGTTGTCAGCGCCACAGCAAATCTGGAGTTCACCGTGCTTTCCGGCATCTACCTTACATAAATGAAGGTGTGTGCCTTCAATATCCTCGCAGGTCTTAACAAGGCCAACTACAACATTGCTTATATCTTTACCAACCTGATACTTTTCTTCTACTTCAAATCCGCAAGAGAAAAGCTTTTCCTCCAAAACATCGGGGGAAACATTTATATCCACATAATCTTTTAACCAACTAATCGGTACTAACATTAAACATTTCCTCCTTTCTACTCATCAAGCTGATCTAATACTCTTAAATCAGACTCGAATAATAATTTAATATTGTTAATGCCGTACTTAAGCATTGCGATACGCTCGATACCGATACCGAAAGCAATACCGCTGTATACATCTGAATCGATGTGGCAGTCTTCAAGAACTTTCTTGTTAACTACGCCTGCGCCGAGTACCTCTATCCAGCCGGTACCCTTGCAGAGCTTACATCCCTTACCCTTACACTGGAAGCAGCTTACGTCTACTTCAACCGAAGGCTCTGTGAAAGGGAAGTATGAAGGACGGAGTCTAGTGGTGGTGCCATCACCGAAAATCTTTTCAACAAACACATTCAACATACCCTGAAGGTCGCAAAGTGTGATTCCTTTATCAACCACAAGTCCTTCCATCTGGCCAAACATAGGTGAATGTGTGGCATCATCGTCTGAACGGAACACCTTACCGGGAGATACAATCTTAATGGGCGGTTTCTTTTCTTCCATTACGTGAATCTGACCTGCAGATGTCTGTGTACGAAGCAAGAACTCAGGGCTTAAATAAAATGTATCCTGCATATCTCTTGCGGGATGATTGTCGGGAATGTTGAGCGCGGTGAAGTTGTAGTAATCGGTCTCGATTTCTGTTCCTTCGTATACGTCAAATCCCATGGAACCAAAGATATCAACTATCTGGTTCTTAACTAAAGTATTGGGGTGAAGGTTACCCTTTTTACGCATCTTTGCGGGAAGGGTTACATCAATCTTTTCGCTTTCATAGCGCATAAGCATTTCTTTTTCTTTAAGCTTAGTCTCTAAAGCGTCAAACTCTTCCTGCGCCCAGGTTTTAATCTCATTTACTTTTTTACCGTATTCGGCTTTTAATTCATTGGGGATTTTGCCCATCTCTCTCATGAGAGTGCCGATTTTACCGGTCTTTGAATCCATAAGGCTTTTACGATATTCAAAAGCTTCTTTTGAATTTGCAAGTGCCTTAAGGCCTTCGGAAACTTCAGTTTTAATGTCTGAAAGCTTCTGGGTTAATTCATTTAAATCAGCCATTTCTTCCTCCTCTTTTGCTGTGCCAAAGGACCTTTTTAGATAAAAAAAGCCCCATGGCAATTTTACTTGCCATGGGACGAAATCATCGCGGTACCACCCATGTTCGGATAAAGAAACTTATCCGCACTCGTTACGCCTTAATGTGGCGTCTCCATTTTGCTTAGCCGGTAAACCGTTTTCGCAAAAATGCTCCGATGTTGAAATTCATATATATGCTTATGTTATGTGCTCTCAACCGGTGACACAATTCTCTGTCAACATGTTCATATATACTACTTACGCATCTTCATTGCTTTATGTGATTATATCTTTCGATATTTACGTTGTCAAGCACCTGCAAAAAACTGTGCTATTCCGCAGGTGTCTCAAGCTTTGCCAATGCAGTTTCTGCCTGCTTAGCCTGCCAGGTTCCCATGTAAGATTCCGTTACCTTCTTATAGGTAGTCTTGGCATCTTCAAGCTTGCCTGCTCTTTCATAAGAAACCGCCAACTGATAAACCGCATCTACATTTGAAGGGTTAAAGAAAACTGAACCTTCAAGGTAAGCAATCGCATCTTCAAACTGTCCGTTTTTAAGAGCGTTAAAGCCTTCGTTGTAATACTCCGTAGAAACTGTAGGTCCGATTGCGTTCTTTAATGCTGAATACAATCTCTTATAGTTTTCACTGGTTTCTTCTGTCCAAGTGGATTCATCCACTTCTCTTATATAATCCGCAACTTCCAGATAATTTTCAGGATTTTCAAGGTAAATGGAGGAAGCCTTCAAAAGGTTTTCCATTGAAAGAAGGGTTCCTTCCGTTCCCGCATAGGCTGAAAGATTTTCAGTTAAAGTTGCAATCTTATCTTCCTGCTCGCTAATTGTCTTTTCCAAGGTTGAAATCATAGTGTTCTTAGACTCAATCTGAGTGCCGTAGCTTTTGATTTCTTCGTTGGAGTTTGCTTTAATCTGCGCAACCTTTGCAGGCACCACCAAAAAGAAAGTGACTGCAAATCCGATTGCTATACCAAAAATAATGTTAAGTACCGTATTCGAGCCCTTCTTTTCTTTGACGTAGTTAGGCTGAATGATAACTTCGTTTCCGTCAACGTAGGTGGAAGTAAGAGGTTCTTTCGAACCGTCCTTGCTCTTTCCCTTCTTTTTATCGTCTACGGGATTTAACATATTTTCAACTTCGCTTAAATAGCGAAGGGTCATTGTGTTGTTTACATCAATTGCCTTGCACTTTTCAAGCTCTCTTTTTGCATATTCAAGCTTTCTTGTCTGAATGTAGCAAAGAGCCAAAAGCTGATGTGCACGCACGAATTTGGGATTTGAGCCAAGCACTCTTTTTAACTGAATGATAGCCATATCGATTCCGTCTGTGGCCTTGGCATATTCAAGCGCCTGGTTGTACTTCTTTATGGATTGATTTATGGTATCAAGCTTAGCCGCACTTGACTGTACAAGCTCAAGATAATCCGAAGCTATATTCTTCTTTGACTTTAAGTTTTTGCTTATTACCCATTCGGATAAAGCAGCGGGCACTTCTCCCAACTCAAAATAGACAAGTCCCAAAAGGTTTCTTGCCTTAATGTTGTTCTTATTAAATTTAAGACTCTGTCGTAAGGATACGATTGCGCCGGAAAGGTCTCTCACCTTGGCACGTTCCAGCCCCTGATTGTAAAAGAAATTCGATGTACGAATTATCTTTTTGTAAAGAGCTACATCAACGCCGCAATTGGTGCAAAAGCTGTGTTCCGAAAGTTCGCATCCACAGTTGTAACATCTCATGCGTTAATTATCCTTGTCTTCTTTTATCATTCTTATAAAAATATCCGCAACGTCGGTAATGTCCTGGTTGTAGATGGCGCTTTCAACGTCTTCGACTTCAAGACTTGGATTAAATTTTTTTATTTCTTCTTCAAAATTAATCATATAATTTCTTCCTCATAGATAAGGGATTTGATTTCGCCCACAAGGTAAAGTGACCCAGCCGCAAACGAATAAGTGTCGCTTGACCTTTCAGAAATCATCTTCCCAATTCCCTCTGCTACGTTGTCAAAATATTCCACGTTTTGAACATCCTTAAAGGCTTCTTTAAGTCTGTCTAAGTTAGAAGCTCTGTAGCTTGAAAGCTTGCAAACGTAGATTTTATCAAAAAGCCTGCTTTCTTTTATCAAAGAAGCCGCTTTATCAATATCTTTATCCGAAACGGCGCTGTATAAAAGCTCTTTCTTCTTATAATCAAATGTTTTTACCGATTCAAGGAATGCTTTTATTCCGTCCTCGTTGTGACCTCCGTCCACCATGAAGCGGTCTGCCACAACTTCCATTCGGCCGGGCCAATTCATCTTAGACAAACCTTTAACGTAGTCTTTCGAATCAAGTTTAAACGGAAAGTCTTTAGAAAGAACTTCTAATGCACGAAATGCTATAAGCGCATTTTCTGTTTGATAAAGTGCCTTTGTATTAAGCACAATTTCGACAAATCCATCATACAAAGATTGCATTGAAAAATCAATCCCTGCATTGTTTGTTTCATAATTCTTAATATTTTTAACACTTACTTCATAAACGGGCGCATTTAATTCCTTGGCGCGGTTTCTAATCACATCGCTTACGTTTTCTTCTTTATTAAAGAAAACAACCGGAGTATTCTCTTTTATAATACCCGCTTTTTCAAAAGCAATTTCTTCTTTTGTGTTTCCCAAATATTCTGTATGATCAAGACCGATTTCGGTAATGACGGAAATTGCTTTCTTTTCTATTGAATTTGTGGCATCAAGTCTTCCCCCAAGGCCTGTTTCAAGCACAATCACATCTGGTTTCTTGTTTTTAAACCACACTGCTGCCATAAAGAAAACAAACTCAAAGAAAGTGGGGAAATATTTTTCATTACCCGACTTTTTGTTAAAGTCTTCAATCAATGAACGCACGTATTCAAGGGTGTTTGTAAACTCCCTTTCAGACATGGTTACATCATCTATCATAAATCTTTCAAGGACAGACACTAAGTGAGGAGATGTAAAAAGTCCCACCTTTAAACCGCACTCATTTAATGCGGCACGTAAATAAGCACAAACGGAACCTTTACCGTTTGTGCCGGCCACATGTATCGTGGGTATACTTTTACTGAAGTCCCCTATTTCTTCATCCAAAAACTGCTTTGTCTTTTCTACCTCATTCTTTTTGGCGAATCTGGGGATAGAGTAAAGCCAGTCCTCTGCTTCTTTAAAATCCATACAAATAAAAACCTACCTTGCAACAATTACGCTTTGGACAATCTTTCCCGCTTCATTATGATATTTCATAAAGGACGTGTTTCTTTCTACCTTGTAAACGTTTCCTTCAACGCAGATGGTTACGCCGCGAAAAATTTTGTCATTTGCAAGTATAACACTTCCTTTACCTTTTTCAATAATTTTTGTTAATTCTTCTTTTTCTGTTCTTGCCTTATCAAGGGCCTCGAAATATTCGTCTTTTTTCTCGTTTAAAAAGGCAATATCGCGGTTTGTTTTTTCAGGCATAACATCTTTTCCAAGCCTTCTTAATTTTAAAAGCTCGGTCATTTTTTCAACGGTATCCGATAACTGCTTTTGAGCTTCCGTTTCTCTTTGGAATGCATCTACATAGTGAGCATAATCTTCAGCAGAATAGCCGCAAGAAACCGCTGTCTTTGTTTCCGCATCGTTTCCTATATTTTGAGCACTAACACCAAGAAGTCCTCTTACGTGTCCGCCTAAAATTATTCCCTGTTTTCCTTCGGCTTTAATCTTTCCTGCGGAGTAAACGTCAGAATTAAGGAAGGAATTGGCTCTTATATCTTCCCCTGCTTCCACCTTTGTGTGCTCTATAAATTCGGCGCAAACCGTACCTCTTGCCACAATGTGTGCTTTCTGCGCGCCTTGGATACCTCTCTTTAACACCACGTCACCGCCCGCATAAATAGTGGCAGCTTCCACCACTCCGTCAACGGTTACGTTTCTACTTGACCTTATCACAACACCTGTGCCCACATTACCCTGAATGTGGATATCTCCAAAGAATTCAACCTTACCTGTGATCATGTCAACATCGCCCCTTATTTCATGGACGTCTTTAATGTCAATATGACCGTTTTTATACTCTATCTTACCTGAAATCGTAGCATAGTACTCATCAGGGTTCTTTGCATTTGAAAAGCCCTTTCCTCTTAAAGGAAGAAGGTCTTTTGCAGGCTTTGAAGCTATCGTTTTACCAAGTACATCATAGCCGTCCTCAGATTTAACCGAGTGATGATACCTTGCAATCAGCTGACCTTCCTCTACGTTTGAAAGGCTTGACATGGAAGAATAGTCAACTGTTCCGTCTTCTCTTATTAAAGGATGACGTTTATCGCCGGTATCAAAGAAAAATTCATAAAATCCCGGCTCGCCTCTTACGGCTTCTTTGCCGTTTGCAACCAAAATCTCACGCTCGTAAACATGCTTCTTTGCAATAGCTGCGATGTTTGATGTGTGAAATCCCGCTATAACACCGTATTCTGCAAGAAACTGCATTATTAAATCCCGCGAGTAATAATCCTCCCCTTGCTTTGGAGGATTTAAATATAACCATGCCTTCATGCAATCGTCTTCGACTCTTACATAGGCTCCGTTCTTTATACAATGGGTGTTTTCTTCTTCTTTAGGCGCTTCAACTTCAGGGTTTACTTCGCCTTCATCAAGATGGGGTTTTATCAGCTGATCCTGAGGAATTTCTTTAAGCATTTCTTCCAAATTGCTCAGCGCTTTCATTAAATCCTCTGCCAAAATCCTCACCTCCCCTTACATTTATATACATACTCTTAGATATACTATCATTTATATATTACCATAGGAGCAACACTCATCTCAAACAAATGTATTAAGGCTATAAATATGCATATTTACGGCATTTATCCCCATTTATGTGATATTTCTTCTCCTTGTTTACAATGCGTTAACATTAACTAACTACAATGACTTTGAAAAGAGGGATTCTTTTCCGGGCTATAAGAAATAAATTGTAAAGGAGAATTTAACTATGAAACTAAAAGGAAAACTCTTACTTGTCTCCATCGTTCCAATTCTTGTCGCATCATTGGTAATCGGATTCTACGTATCAGAGAAGGCTACAGCCTCAATGAAGGATGAAATTCAGGATGCTCTGCATTCTACCTGTCTTCTTTTAAGAGAAAATGCTACAGAAGTAGAAGGAAACGATTATTACGTTGAAAACGATCAATTGTTTAACGGAACAAGAAACCTTACTATCGAAACAGAAATAATGGATAGTATTAAGGCAGAAACCGGTATCGTTACCACACTTTTCTTCGGAAATACACGTTATTCAACTTCAGTTGTCCAAGACGACGGTAAAAGAGCATTACTTACAACCGCAGGTGACGCAGTTGTTACTAAGGTTATTAACAATAAGCAGGAATATTTTGCTGAAAACGTAAACGTAGTCGGAAAACCCTATTTTGCATACTATATTCCTCTTTTAGACGATAACGGAAATGCAGTCGGTATGGTGTTTGCAGGAAAGCCTCAGGCAACCGTTAACGCAACAGTAAGATCCCTTGTAACAGGTATTATCTTTGTTGCAGTATTGGTAGTCGTTGGTTGCTTTATCGTTGCATGGTTTGTTTCAGAAGCAATCAGCAAACGCTTTATCTACAGTGTTAATACACTTGCATCCGTTGCAAGCGGTGACCTTACAAACGAAATTCCTGAAAAGCTTCTTAATAATAAGGACGAAAGCGGCGACATTTGCCGAAGCATCAACGACCTTCAGGATAAACTTCAGGAAATCGTTGAAAACATTAAATCAAAGAGCGGCGACGTAGACTCATTTGCAGGTACACTTGGCGGAACATGCGAAAAGTGTTCAACATCTCTTGATCAGATTGAACACTCAGTTCAGGAAATTGCAGAAGGCGCTACCAGCCAGGCTACAGATACAACAGATGCTACCGAAAAGGTTATTCAGATGGGCGAATTGGTTGAACGCACCAATGAAAGCATCGAAAAGTTAAACGAAGTTGCAGACGGTATGGAAACAAGCGGTAAGGCTGCTTCAGAAACACTTACCAAACTTGAAGGCGTAAATGCAAAGGCAAAAGATGCCATCGAAATCATTTACGAACAGACCAATACCACCAACGAATCTGCTAAGAATATCGGTGAGGCAGTTAGCCTTATCACTTCAATTGCAGAAGAAACCAACCTTCTTTCTCTTAACGCTTCAATCGAAGCCGCAAGAGCAGGCGAACAAGGAAAGGGCTTCGCAGTTGTTGCTTCACAGATTTCAAAGCTTGCTGAACAGTCAAGCGAATCTGCAAAGAAAATTGAAGAAATCATTACATCCCTTGTGGAAGATTCAGAAAAGGCTGTTAACACCATGAACGAAGTTAATGTAATCATGAATAACCAGAGTGAAATGGTTGCGGAAACAGCTACAGCATTTAAGGAAATCATTGAAGGCGTTAAGCAGTCAAGAGATAATGCATCTGAGATTTCAGAGAACATGAGACAGTTAAACAAGTCACGTCAGACTGTTACAGACATCGTTTCAAACCTCTCTGCCATCGCAGAAGAAAATGCAGCTTCCACCCAGGAAACTTCAGCTTCCACAACTGTTGTTAACCAGGATATGCAGGAACTTGCTTCCGATGCAAGGCGCTTAACAGACATTGCGGAAGACCTTGGAAATCAGGTATCAGTATTTAAGCTTAAATAAGCCCGGATTTACCATATAGTTTTACTAAGGGAGCAGGCAACGCGCCTGCTCCCTTACTTTGCGGGGTTGGGAGCTTTGGGGCACCGGTGCGGGGGATTGAGGCCTTTTGCGGGCTCTGGGGCTTTTCGTGGGCTCTGGCGCTTTTCGTGGGCTCTGGCGCTTTTTGGTGGGCCAATATAAAATCCATGAAGATTTGGGAGTAATTTAGCCCCTTTCAGGGCTCATTTTAGAATCGTTTGGGCTAATATCAAATCCGCGAAGAATTGGGAGTAGAAAACCGCGTTTTCTACTCCCAATTTTTTATGCTTTATGTATTGGCCCACATTAGCCCAAAATCAGGTCCAAAACAGCCAAAAATTACGCCCAATTTACTATGGATTTCGTATTGGCCCAACCGGCTCTTTGAAATACCTTAAAAGTCACCCCATCAATTCTTATTACACTAAAAAGCTTGATAAGCCCCAATCTTTATTGCTTTAGAATCATTTCCGTGACCGATTTCTTTTGTACAAGCTACGGGCATATCATCAGAAATGTGCATTTTAAGTAAGTCATAAACAGTAAGTTCAAGGCCTGCTTTTTCATAATTTGTGAATGTTCCAAGTAAAACGCCGGAAATCTGCTTAAACACACCTATGTCATCAAGCTGATTTAGAAGTGTAGCAATCTGACCGCTCTCTCCTCCAAGTGATTCTAAAAGAAGGATTTTACCCGTCATATCAGGCCAGTATTTTGTGCCTGCAAGTTTAGAAAAACAGCGAATGTTTCCGCCTACAACAATTCCTTCCATGGATTTTCCCTGCAAGAAATCGTATTTTAAATCAAATAAGTCATTGTTTTTTCCGCCTATGTAATCAAAGAATCTTTTCTGTTGAATATCTTTACAATTCCAAACCATGTTCTTTATTTGATAAAGAACGGAGGACTTTCCTGTCATTGAATAGATGGCATTTATAATGGTGGTTAGATCTGAATATCCCCAGAAAGTCTTACCGGTTTCTTTTATCACATCAAAATCAAGATACTTTAAAACACCGTTAGCCAGATCGCCGCCTGAAATGTCAAATATATTGGTGATATCTTTATCTAAATAAAAGCGCATCAAGTCCTCGGCGCGTTCTTTGTCGGAAGCACTGAATTCGTCGATGGTTGCATATATGTGGGGCGAAAGAATCGGCTCAATCCCCATTTTATTTAAAGTTTCAACAAGCTCATCAACCTGATTTTTCCATTCTTTCATATGTCCGTTGGAGCATGCACTTATACCTGCCTTCATAGAATACCTCCAAATTCAATCACCATTTCTCACATGGCTTTGAAATCATTTTAAATCGACAATCCCATTATACTCGATATCCATCAGTTTTCGAAGAATTTATCGCTTGACACTCGGATTGGATTATCATATATTTTCTTTATCCTCGGAAGTCAAAATCTGATTTCCGTTTTCATTAAAATCAATTTAATAAGGAGAAATATGTACGACTCAATTCTTAAACGGCGAGCTTTTCTTTGTGCTGAGATTGAAAAGTGCCGTAAAACCATCAAATCAGCTCCTCCCGGAAAACTGGAGATTTCTTATAATCGTAACGCTACAAAATGGTTTGTAAAACCTGATGACGGTGAAAGAAACTATCTTCCCAAAAGTGAAATCAAACTTGCGTCGGCCCTTGCGAAAAAACGAATTGAAACCGAACGCATAATACTTATGGAAAAAGAAAAAGCTGCCATTGACCTTTATTTAAAGCACTGTCCGAGTGAGGACGCCTGGATTAAAAGCGCCACCACGCAAAAAAGATTCGAGGAATTACTTATCAAAGCAAACAACGAAGACGTGCAAAAATGGCAAGACCAACCATTTGATCAAAATCCCACATTTTTAGATAATCTTAAATTCCCAAGCCCCTCAGGGCACATCCTCCGTTCAAAATCGGAGTGCCTTATCGATATGGAATTATTTCATCGAAAAATCCCTTTCCGATATGAATGCAAAGCTATTATTGGAGGTCAAACTTCTTACCCCGACTTTACCTTTTACAAAGAGAGGACAGGTGAATACAAGTATTGGGAGCATTATGGAATGATGGATGATCCTAAATATAGAAAGAAGGCTTTGGAAAAGGAAGACTTATACTATTCAAACGGTTTGCTTCCGGGCAGAGAATTGATCTTCACTTTTGAAACAGCCGATAAGCCCATTAATATGATGACTATTGATAGAATCATAGATGAGATTGAAGAATGGTTGATGGATTAGTGTCCCAATAAGTAATAATTTAAAAATTGGGAGCAAATTAGGTGTTATTTATGGTCTGTTCCGGCTCAGGTGGGCCAATGTGAAATCCATGAAGATTTGGGAGTAATTTAGCCCCTTTCAGAGCACTTTTTAGAATCATTTGGGCTAATATTGAATCCATGATGATTTGGGAGTAGAAAATCGCATTTTCTACTCCCAATTATGTATGCTTTATGTATTGGCCCAAATTAGTTCAAAATCAGGTCCAAAACAGCCAAAATTACGCCTAATTTGCAATGGATTTCATATTGGCCCATGAGAGCCCCCAAGGGCCCCTAATTAGTCTATAATTTGCTCCCAATTTACAAATAATCTCATATTGGCCCACCAAAAGCGCCAAAGCCCACAAAAAAAGGCGGGCTCACTGCCCGCCTTTAAACAGTCCAATAATTATTAAACTGTCTTTTTCTTATAAACTACTGCGCCTACCGCAAATACTGCTGCAAGCATGAAGAATACGATTGATTCTGATAATTCGGAAGCTCCTGTCCTAGGAACTGCATCGAGCTTCTTCGCAGGTGCGTTTGCTGCGGGAGCTGCTGCAGCTGCGCCGGGTGTTAATGAATAATCTGTATCATTTTCAAAATGAACGTATCCCCATTCATTTGTCTTAAGCTTTCCTGCTGCTACGTTGTAGATTGTAAGCTCATTGCTTAATAAGTTCTTATCCCACTTAACGTTAGCCTGGTTAACTGTTCCCTTTACACCAATGAGTGTAAGTTCAACTCCGTTAGGATCATAATGACCAACCAAACGATCAACGTTATCATTTACCTGAATTGCTGCGCCCTGGTAACCTTCAGCCAATCCTACAGGTGCGTTAACTGAAAGTGCTCCGCCTGTGGTAGCATAAGCGTGTGTAACATAAGGAGCATAAACAACTGCTGATGCCTTACCGCCTGCTGTAAGTTCACCGATTTTCTTGGGTGCGTGAAGTGTAAACTGGGGAAGATCGCGTCCGCTTGCATCGATTACTACGTTGTCGCCTTCTTCCATAAGTGAAAGATCTGCGTAGCTCCAGTTCTTTTGGTCTGTTGAAGCATACCATGCAGATGTGCCGTCATCATAACGAATGTACCATGTCTTTGCTTCTGCCTGTGCGTCAATCTTCATTGAGAACATTCCCAATGCAAGTGATAATGCTGCTAAAATAGTAGCTGCTTTCTTAAAAACTTTCATGCCATACCCTCCTCTTTGGATATTAATTGTCATTGTTTGACTCATAGTCTATGGCTATGTATGAGTCGCCCGGTTCTATTTCTTTTCCCACCACCACAAGTCTACCGTTCTCAACATGATTTGAGCAGGTGGATAGCGTAATGAACTTATCTCCAAAAGAAGCCGTTACGCCTGTGTCGTAGAAAGAAAGCGCCATCACATTGTCATAGAAATCTTTAAACTCTTCCTCTGAATAAGCATTGAAGAATTTGTAGTATTTAAAACAGGTGTCAGTCTCGTAAAAGACCTGGGACCTGAATACTGCCATTACCTCGTATCGATGCTCGCAGTCCTGAGCATACAAAGAAATTATCGGGTGCTCGTCTCTGTAACTCTTATCTTCGTAGTAGTTTAGCTCTCCGAAATAGATATGTCTGTTGTCATCATAAGTATGACCGTGAATTATTAAATTCGTGGAGCTTGGGCAAAGCTTTGAGTCTGTATCAAGGATAAGACAGCCTTTTCCCTTTTTCTTGTCAAAATTTCTGTATAGATAATAGTTTTCATCCCCGGGAGTCCACATTACGGGATAGTCAACTATCGTATCTTCAATCTTAAGCCATCCCGCCATGTCTGTGTTTTGAAGGAAGTAATCCTTGTAGGGATTCTCAACCGGTATGACTTCTTCTACCGCTTCTTCATTAGAAGATACTTCGTCTAAAGAAACCGTCTCGGCCGGCTCTTCCTTTTCTAAGGGAAGCTCCTCAACACTTACAATGGGTGTGGAAGAAACGGAAGTTTCTGTATTTTTAGCCTCATTATTTAAATGAGTATGTGTATGTTCAACAGTGAGTTCACCTGAATGTTCCAAAAAAAGAATTGCCGCGCCCACAAGTAAGCAAAAGGCACTAAGCGCAAACAATATAATCGGAATCACGTGCTTAGACTTTTTCACAATTCCCCCTATAACTTTACATAACTATAATGTAAATGTATCATATCTTATCGATTATGTAAACATAATCTTTTGTTAATTCTTCTTAAAAGTGCCTATTTAAGGCAATCATTCTAGCATAGCTAAATAATATGTCCTTGTTATGTAAAGATTACATAAAACAAGGCCCATGTTTCCATGGGCCCATATATCGCTCCCCCCTCAAGAAAGCGATTAAAAATCTTCTGAATAATCAACACTATAATCGTTGGAATATTCGTTGGAATATTCGTTGTAATGATCTTCGTACATTTTCATCAACTCATCGTATGACTTTTTAGAATACTTTTCGATAACCTTAAGGGACTCTGTCATATCCTTTGTAATCTGTATTCTTAAAGATCCGGGCTCAGTGTATCTTCTGCCCATTCTTTCTGAAACAGGACCTTTCAAATCAAAATACACTTCAATGGGAGGTGAAATTCTAAGCTGGTTTAAAGAGCTTACTTTCACTCGTCCCGCTTCAATGTCATTCATTATTGCATCATACATTTCCTGTGCGTCCGTAAGCCAAAGAGTCTCATCAAAGTAATCGTTATTGTTGTTATAGAATGATCCGTACACATTGCACGAATCAATTTCATAACCTTGTCCGCATTCCATCATTGCTTTATACAATTCCTTATTGCTTAAGAACTCAAGAAGCTTAGAAGCTATGGAATCAGGATCCTTTAAATCTTCTTCAAAGAGCTTTAATCGGTAATCCCTGTTTTCAAATCTTGAATTGCTTTGCTTTGCAACGTGATACTCAATATCAAAATAAAAATCATGATAGTAATCATTTTCGTACTCGCGGTTTCTTTCTTTAATTTCATCCGCACGGTCCGCAAGAAAATTCTGAAAATCAAAGAACTCTTTAATGATTTCTTCATTTTCCTTTACATCGATATCGTAATAACCCGCGTTAAAATTAAAGCTTAAATTATCAATCTCTTCCAATGCGGGATGAGAGTATGCAACTTTAAAAATGTCATTTCCTGCAGCGATTGTGAACAAAGAAAAAATTATCCACAAAGCCACAAGCCCCTTTATAGACTTCTTTGTAAACACAAAGAAGCTTTTTTCGATAATCATCTTTGTTACATAATATGCAAGTGTTGCACTGATTAAAGAAACCACTAAGAAAAGCCAAGGGTCTTCTTCTCTTGAATTAAATACAATCGATACTATAAGTGAAGCAAGTGTCAAACCGCCTACCGATGAAAAGAGTCCGATAAAAGCAGGTCTTAAAATTCTGAATGCCGAAAAATCACCGGCGACTTCACTTTTTCTTTTCTTATAGAGGTATAAAGAAAGAAAGCATAAGGCCAACCCGATAATTCCATATACAGCAATCGCTCCTATTCCGCCCATCCAGCTCTTTACGGCAGAGTTAAAGTGATAATAGCCGATATAATCGGCTGCACTGTCACCGTTTGTTAAGTCAACCCTTGACAATATATACGTTAAAGGGGACAGGAAATCCGTCCAGACTAAGTCTGCATTATAGACTCCAAGCACAAACCTGCAGTAGGTTCTTGACGCCACATATGTTAAAAAGGTTGATAAAAAGTTAATGGTTAAATAAAGCGCTCCCATACCAAAAATGTTACCTGTTATATGGGCAGAAACTGTAGCTATTGAGAAAAATAAAATCGTTTCACAAAGCACACAAAACATAAGCTCAAAAGTTGCGGAAGGGACTCCCGCACCAATTCCAAGCACCACAAGCATGGTGATGGGGGCCGCAAAAAGGTAAGGAATAAGCAAAATAGCAAGTCCCGAAAGGTAATTGGTCACAAAGAGCTTATTTCTGCTTACGGGAATGGTGTGGAAAAAGCCTACACTTCTTTGGGTGTATAAATAGTTCCAAAGAAGGCCTCCCACCAAGGCACTTGCAAAAAATGCGGTAATGGGAACGGCAACTACCGCCAATGCCTTATACATATAAGCTATTTCTTTAGGCGATATCATGTTACCGTGGGCAAGTTCCAACCTTGACTGGCTGAAAACAAACGCAGGCACCAGGCACATTAACACAGAAAGCACTGTCCAAATCAGCCAATATCTTTTTATGTTTGCTTTAAAGAGGCTTTTTTCAAAGAATGATTTCTTTGACTTCATAGTTTTCACCTCCCAATTCGTATACAAATATTTCTTCCATTGTAAGCGGAATTGCATCCACCAAAATGGGATTATAAGGCTTTAAGATTTCTTCAGCTTCTTTTGCAGAGTGGTGCACGATGATTGTAAACACGCGTCCATGCTTTGAAAGATGAAGAATAGATAATTCCTTATTTAAAGCTTCCGGTAATTCGGTTACGCCTTCTTCAAATGCAACCTGAAGCTTTATAATGTTATCCTGTAATGAGCTTAAATCACGTTCAAGCAAAAGCTTTCCTTTATTCATGATTCCAACATGATCGCACACGTCTTCAAGCTCTCTTAAATTGTGGCTTGAAACAAGAACAGTGGTGCCTCTTTCTGCCACATCATTCATCATAAGGCTCCATACCTGGCGTCTCATGACAGGGTCGAGACCGTCAACCGGCTCATCCAAAATGAGGTAGTCAGGCATTGTCGATAATGCAAGCCAGAAAGCCACCTGCTTTTGCATACCTTTTGATAAATGTCTTATTTGTTTCTTTTCATCGATAGGGAAGGCTTCTTTTAACTTTTCATACCTTTCCTCACTGAAATTAGGATATACTCCCTTGTAAAAATCCTTCATTTCCTTAATTGTAGAATTAAGGAAAAAGAACCAGTCATCGGGAATGGATGCAAGACGCGCCTTAACATCTTCATTTTCCCATGCCGGAATGTTATCTATTGTAATGCTCCCCCCGTCTTCTTTGTAAATGCCCAAGATGTTTCTTATAAGCGTTGATTTACCGGCACCGTTTGGCCCCACAAGCCCATACACCGAACCTGTCGGAACAGTTAAAGAAATGCCGTCTAACGCTCTAAAACCATCAAAGGTTTTAACTAAATCTTTAACTACTATCATAATCAATCTCCCTTTATCAAAGTAACAAGCTCCTCATAGCTTACGCCCATGAATTTTAATTCACCGGCAATTTCTTTTAGTTTAGCCTTAAGATTAACAATCTTCTCTTCATCCTGTCTTACGGCCGGGCACACAAAGCTTCCTTTTCCCGGGATTGAGTAAACGTATCCCTCATTTTCAAGCTCATTGTAAGCCCTTTGAATCGTATTCGGATTGATGGAAAGCTTGATTGCAAGGCTCCTTACCGACTCTAACTTTTCGTTCGGCGGCATCACACCTGATATTATCAGCTTTCTAATGCAATCTTTAATCTGCTCGTAGATAGGACGCGAGTCTCTGTAATTTAATTCAATCAAGACTCTCTCCTTTCTGTATGAATAACACTATCTCCCTCTCTAACTGTACTAACACACTTAGTACAGTTCATACAGTTATAGTACAGTAGATTTTCCTTTCTGTCAACAGCAAAAAGAAAAAGCCCTCCGAATCTCTTCGGAGGGCCTGTAAATACAGCTTATTTCTTTAATGAAGCAAGTCTTTCGGTTACTTCTTTTAACATTTCTTCGTACTTCTTTAACTTTTCTTTTTCTTCATTTACCTTAGCTTCGGGAGCCTTGGCAATGAACTTTTCATTTGAAAGCATACCGTTTGAACGCTTGATTTCGCCTTGAAGTCTCGCTTCTTCCTTGGTAAGTCTCTCGATTTCGGCTGAGATATCAACAAGCTCTGCAAAAGGCATGTAAATTGTTGCGCCTGAAATCACACAAGAAACTGCGTCTTCAGCAATACCTGCGTTGTCAGCCTGGACTGATACGTTTGATGCATAAGCCAAAGGCTTAAAGTAAACGTTTGCACTTTCAAAGATTTCTCTTACATCTGCCTTGTTACTTACAACAAAAACTTCAGCTTTTCTTGAAGGAGCAACGTTCATGTTTGTACGTACGTTTCTGATTGCACGAACGGCTTCTTTGATTGTTTCAATAGCCTTTTCTTCTTTTTCAAAAGCAAAGTCTTTAGAGTATTCGGGCCAAGAAGAAATCATAATGGATTCTTCCTTATCCTGAATGGTTGTAAAGATTTCTTCTGTAACAAAAGGCATGTAAGGATGAAGAAGCTTTAATGCATTGATACAAACCGTCTTTAATGTCCACAATGCGGCATTCTTTGAATCGTTGTTACCCTCAGCGTAAAGACGGGGCTTAACCATTTCAATGTACCAGTCGCAGAATTCATCCCAGATAAAGTCGTAAACCTTTTGAACCGCAATACCAAGTTCGTACTTTTCCATGTTGTCGGTAACTTCTTTAATAAGAGAGTTACACTTTGATAAAATCCACTTATCAACACTTTCCAAAGCATCCTTTGAAGGCTCTGCGATTTCACCGTCAGGCATGTTCATCATGATAAATCTTGAAGCGTTCCAAAGCTTGTTTGCAAAGTTACGGCTTGCTTCAACACGTTCGTTGTAGAAACGCATGTCGTTACCGGGTGCATTACCTGTAATAAGGGTAAGTCTCAAAGCATCTGCTCCGTACTTATCAATGATTTCCAAAGGATCGATACCGTTACCTAAAGATTTACTCATCTTTCTTCCAAGTGAGTCACGAACAAGTCCGTGGAACAATACTGCCTTGAAAGGTCTCTCTCCCATATTTTCAAATCCTGAGAAAATCATTCTGATAACCCAGAAGAAAATGATGTCGTAACCTGTTACAAGTACGTCTGTGGGATAGAAGTATTTTAAGTCTTCTGTCTGTTCGGGCCATCCTAAGGTTGAGAAAGGCCATAAAGCTGAAGAAAACCATGTATCAAGTGTATCTTCATCCTGCTTAAAGTGAGTGCATCCGCACTTAGGGCACTTTTCGGGCATTGATTTTGCAACAACTATTTCTCCGCATTCTTCACAGTAGTAAGCAGGAATTCTGTGTCCCCACCAAAGCTGTCTTGAAATACACCAGTCACGAATGTTGTCTGTCCAGTTATAGTAGGTCTTGTCCATTGATTCGGGAACAAGCTTGATGTCCCCTGTCTTTACAGCGTTAACGGCGGGCTTAATAAGCTCATCCATCTTTACAAACCACTGCTTTTTAATCATAGGTTCAACTGTTGTGCCGCAACGGTAACATGTACCTACGTTATGTGAATAGTCTTCGATTTCAACAAGCAAACCTAACTTATCAAGATCTTCAACAATACGTTTTCTTGCTTCGTATCTATCTAAACCTTCATATTCTCCACCGTTTGAATTGATGGTTGCATCGTCGTTTAAGATGTTGATTTCAGGCAAGTTGTGACGCTTACCAACTTCAAAGTCGTTAGGGTCGTGAGCGGGAGTAATCTTAACTACACCTGTTCCGAATTCCATATCAACGTAATTATCTTCAACTACGGGAATAGCCTTATTTACCAAAGGAAGCCATACTTTTCTTCCCTTTAAATATGTATATCTTTCATCATTAGGGTTAACTGCAACTGCGGTATCGCCAAGCATTGTTTCGGGACGTGTGGTTGCAAACTCCAAAAACTCTGTCTTTGAAGGCTGTCCGTTTTCATCTACAAGAGGATACTTAATGTGCCAAAAATGGCCTGCCTGTTCTTCGTATTCAACTTCCGCATCGGAAATGGAAGTTCCGCAAACGGGACACCAGTTAACGATTCTTGAGCCCTTGTAAATCCAGCCTTTTTTATGCATCTTACAGAAAACTTCGGTAACTGCCTTGTTGCAGCCTTCGTCCATTGTGAAGCGTTCTCTGTCCCAGTCGCATGAAGAACCAAGTTTCTTTAACTGAGATACGATTCTTCCGCCGTATTCTTTCTTCCAGTCCCATACTCTCTCTAAGAACTTTTCACGGCCCAAATCTTCTTTTTCGATGCCTTCTTTTCTAAGTTGCTCAACAACCTTTGCTTCAGTCGCGATTGACGCATGGTCGGTGCCGGGCTGCCAAAGTGCCTCAAAGCCCTGCATTCTCTTAAATCTTGTTAAGATATCCTGCATGGTGTTATCAAGGGCATGGCCCATGTGAAGCTGTCCTGTGATATTCGGAGGAGGCATCACGATGGTGAAGGGTTTCTTTGATCTGTTTACTTCAGCGTGAAAATACTTCTTATCCAACCAGTTCTGATAAATTCTATCCTCCATACCCTGAGGATTGTAGGTTTTTTCAAGTTCTTTCTTCATTTTATCCTCCTAAACCAAAGCTTCGAGCTCATCAATGATTTCGCCCATTTTTGAAAGTGCAGCATCAATAGGAGCACCTGTTGTAAGGTCTACGCCCGCAATCTTTAAAAGTTCTACGGGAGCGTCGGTACATCCGCTTGATAAGAATTTCTTGTATTCTTTAACGGCGGGTTCGCCTTCTTTTAAAATTCTTTCTGCAATTGCCACTGCTGCGCAGAAGCTTGTTGCATATTGATATACGTAGAAATTGTAATAAAAATGAGGAATGCGTGCCCATTCATAAGAAATCTCTTCATCGGAAATCATATCTTTTCCGTAATACTTTTCATTGATTTCTTTGTACAAAGCACAAAGGTTCTCGGCGTTTAAAGATTCGCCCTTTTCCTGCATTTCGTTTGTAAGCATTTCAAACTCTGCAAACTGAGTCTGACGGAAAACCGTTCCCTTAAAGGAATCAAGGTAGTGATTTAAAAGGTAAGCCTTTTCCTTTTTGTCGGTACAGTTTTTAAGTAAGTATTCCAAAAGTAAGATTTCGTTACATGTGGAAGCAACTTCCGCTACAAAAATCTTGTAATCGCTGTAGATAAAGGGCTGTGCCTGGTTTGAAAACCAGGAGTGCATTGAGTGGCCCATTTCGTGAGCGGTTGTAAACATCGCATCAAGTGAATTGTTGTAGTTTAAAAGCATGTAAGGGTGAGTGCCGTATGAACAGCTTGAATATGCTCCTCCACGCTTTCCCTTGTTTTCATAAACGTCGCACCAGCGGTTCTTAAATGCTTCATCAAGTAATGCCACGTAATCATCGCCTAAAACTGCAAGAGCTTTCTTTATGATTTCCTGCGCTTCTTCATAAGGCACTTCCTTAGCAGCATCCTTAATCATAGGTGTGTAGATATCGTACATGTGAAGTTCTGAAACACCTAAGCATTTCTTTCTTAAAGAAACGTATCTGTGAAGCTTTGAAATGTTTCTGTTTACGCTATCAACCAGGTTTTTATAAACTGTGGGAGATACGTTATTTTTATCAACGGCTGCTTCCAAGTTTGAAGAGTAGCCTCTAAGCTTTGAATTAAAG
>JAEEXG010000077.1 GCA_016291405.1 Lachnospiraceae bacterium | reverse complement strand
AACCAATGCGATTTATTTGACACTTTCGGGACTTCTTCACCCCGGAGACAATATGATTTGCATTGCGGGAACGCCTTATGACCCCTTGCAGGAAATAATGGGTATAAGAGGCGATAGCCCCTTGTCACTTATGAAAAACGGAGTCGGCTACGAAGAAATCGATTTGGTAGACGACGATTTTGATTATAAAAAAATAGAAGAAAGAATTAAACGAGGAGGAGTCAAACTCGTTGAGATACAAAGATCTTGCGGATATACCCTAAGAAGAGGTCTCTCCATTGAAAAGATCGAAAAAGTTTGTAAGCTCATTAAAAGCATCGATGAAAATGTGATTATCATGTGTGATAACTGCTACGGGGAACTGGCAGAAAGATTGGAACCTCCCGATGTCGGAGTGGACATCATTGCGGGGTCCTTAATGCACAACATGGGCGGAGGAATCGCTACTTCAGGAGGATATGTTGCAGGAAAAGCACACCTTATAGAGCAAGTGGCAGACAGGCTTACTTCTCCCGGCATGGGAAAGTACCTTGGCGCAAATTACAATCAGAATTTGAAGTTTTTAAAAGGATTGTTTATGGCGCCCACAACTGTTTGTAATGCTTTAAAAACCGCTATTTTTACAAGCTACATGGCTGAAAAATTAGGCTATGAGAGAGTGGTTCCCGCATACAATGAAAAAAGAAGCGACATCATTCAGACCTTTAACTATGATACGGCGGATGCTTTGGTTAAATATTGCCAGACCCTTCAGTCCGTATCCCCCGTTGATTCAATGTATGTTTCAGAACCTATGGAAATGCCCGGTTACCCTCATGATGAAATCATGTCCGCGGGAACCTTTTCACAGGGCTCAACCATAGAGCTTACCTGCGACGGTCCCGTTGTAGAGCCCTTTACTGTGTTTATGCAGGGCGGCTTAACCTATGAAACTTCCAGAATCAGCGTAATGACAGCATTATCTAAATTACACGAATAGGAAGAAACTTATGAATACAGAAAACAGAATAGAGACTAAAAAGAAATTTTCACTTAAGGCATATTTTGCCGAATACACCTTGTATGAAAAGATTTGGCTTTTGTCAATTTCTTTACTTGCAATTGTTATGGCCTTCATCTTCCCCGAAGATGATGTTAACGGCACAAGCGGAATAGTTATCACAATTTTGTACCTTTTTGACGTGCTTCTTGGTAACTTCTGCGAACTTTTATTTTCTAAGCAAAGAAAGAACGCTTTTCTGCTTTATAACGTGGTTGAACTTATAGAAATCACCACTTTGATTCTTTTAAGAGCCAGATTTGCATCAATGGCTACAGCAATCTTTTACTGGATTCCTGCTCACACAATGGGATATTTCAGATGGAGAAAGCACAAAGATAAAAGAGATGAAAAGAAAACCGTTATCAGAAGACTTAAGCCTTGGCAGACAGTTTTGATTATGGTTTTGACAGTGGTTTGGACCTTCGGATTTGGATACTTGCTTGCAAAGTATTCACCCGAAACAGACTTTTACTCAAGCGATACCGTTATGAGAGTGGTTGCATATCTTGACGCTTCACTTAGCATAATGAGTATCATCGACGGTATACTTGTTATGGTTCGCTCCAATGAGTCATGGTGGACCTGGTATATTTACGTGGTAGTGGAGACAATCGTAAATATTATTTCGGGACAGTGGATTTTGCTTGTTTATAAGCTTGGATATTTCACAAACACCACCTACGGCATCATCAGATGGAGTAAATACATAAAAGAAAACGAAGCTTTGGGCGACGAAATGTCGGTATAATAGGTTTTGAGGGAAGTAAATGGATAAGTTGGTTGTAATTGCCGGAACAAATGCATCCGGAAAAAGCGGACTCGGAATTAAACTTGCAAAGCATTACGGTGCAGAAATCGTATCGGCGGATTCAAGACAGGTATTTAAAGGCCTTGATTTAGGCTCGGGAAAAGTTTCCATCGAAGAAATGCAGGGCGTGCCCCATTACTTACTCGATGTGGCAAAGCCAAACGATTTCTTTTCCCTTGCCAAATATCAGGAGCTTGCATACGATGCCATCAACGATATTATTTCAAGAAAAAAGAAACCATTCTTGGTAGGCGGCACAGGCCTTTACGTAAATTCTGTTGTGGATGGCTATAACTTAAGTAAAGTTGAGCCCACAAGCGAAATAAGAAGCCTTGTGGAAAGTAAGTCTTTGGAAGAACTGATTCAAATCTTAAAAGATAAAAATCCCGATGCCCTTGAAAGAGTCGACCTTCAGAATAAAAGAAGAGTGGAGCGTGCGGTTGAAAAGACCCTTGCGGGAGACTTGGAAGTTAATGAATCTAAGCCCTTATACGACACTTTGGTGCTTGGAGTAACATGGGAGCGAGAGACTTTGTACGATCGCATACGTGAGCGCCTTGACAGACGTCTTGAGGAAGGCATGATAAAAGAAGTTGAACTGCTTAGGCATGACGGTGCTACGGATGAATTTTTGTATAAGCTTGGCCTTGAATATAGGTACATTTTAATGTATCTTCGCGGCGAATTTGCTTCATACGATGATTTTTATGAAAAGCTTTTCATGGAAATAAGACATCTTGCAAAAGAGCAAATGACCTGGTTTAGAAAAAGAAAAGACATCCATTGGCTTGATATGACCAAAGATCCTTACAATGAAGCGATTGAATTAATCGATAAATTTTATGAATAAGAAAAGGGAGTGCGTAATGCACTCCCTTTAAAATGCCTGTATTATTCAGCTGCCTTTGTTTCCAAGGAAACGCTTGCTTCTGCAACTTCTTCAGTTTCTGCGGGAGCAGCAGCTGCTTTCTTAGGATCCACAACTGCGAGCACGATAGCTTCGGCTTTTGATGTAACTTCTACTTTCTTATTCTTGAAAATATCAAGATCTGAAACCTTTATGGAATCACCGGGATGTAAGGTTGCACAGTCAATTTCGATTGTCTCTACCAATGCATCGGGCTTAGCCTTGTAAGCAACCTCATTAAGCATAAGCTCTACGGTACCACCGTTAGCTTTGTCTTTATTGTGGAGAACGATTTCTGCCACTGAGTTAATGAGTTCGCCCTTAACCAAAACCTGGAAGTCAAGTTCAAGGATTTCGCGCTTCATGATGTTGTAGTTTACTTCTTTAAGCAATACGTCGTGAGCTTTTCCGTCGATGGACATTTTAAGTTTGCTTCCCTTATGGCAAGTCTTAAAAAGCTTCTCTGCATCTTTCTTGTCGATTTGAATCGGAATGGATTCGGATAGGTTCTTTCCGAAAACATTACCGGTTACAAAGCCGGCCTGTCTGATTTTTTTTGCCTTTGTTGCTAAGTCTCTTTTTTGTACCGATAAAGTATTCATTTATCTTTTCCTCCTTCTGTACAATTAGGTTAATAGTGACTGTCGCAAAACCACGACACAAAGACATTATAGCGCGACAAATAATCATAGTCAAATGGAGTTATCTGACAAAATAAAAATTATTCCGATAATAATCAGTATTTAATAATTCCTTAAAAAGATTAGGTAGTTTTACACAAAGAATGCAGTCCGAAACGTTCTCTTTTGTAGAAGTTTCGGGTTGATATTTTTGACGAAAAGTGGTTGTGAATTTGTGCTAATTTTAAATACTTAATTTTGTTTAAAATTACTTGACTCCCTCTATAGGATGTGGTAAAACTTGTACTTGTGCACAAGATATATTGACTAAAGGAGATTTAAAAGATTATGAAAAAGAAATTAGTAGTAGCATTATTTGCAACAGTTATGGCATTCTCAATGACAGCATGTGGTTCTAAGGCTTCAGCAGAAGTTGTTTCTGTATCTGAAGAAGCAGAAGTTCCTGCAACAGAAGAAGCAGCAGTTGAAGAAGTTGCTGAAGAAGCAGCTGAAGAAGCTACAGAAGAAGTAGCAGAAGACGTTTCTGAAAACGAAGAAGCTACAGAAGAAGCAGCTGAAGAAGAAGCTACTGAAGAAGAAGCTACAGAAGAAGCTACAGAAGAAGAAGCTACTGAAGAAGCAGCTAACAACTAATTCTTATATAGGTTAACCTAATAAGACAAGAAGGTTCCGGTTCCCCGGAGCCTTCTTTTTTTATTCTGTGAATGAACATTTGCGCGAGCATATTTTATCTTATCATTTATCTTATCATATCACTTTACAAATGATAGGATAAATGATAGGATAAATGACGGGATAAATATATTTCGAAAGGAAACACAGAATGAATAGAAGAGAGACTGAAACCTGCGAATTTAAGAAGAGTACAGCGCAATTAAAGGAAGCGGTGATTTCTGCTTGCGCCATGCTTAATAAACATGGGAAGGGCACAGTCTTCTTCGGAATTAAAGATGATGGAACCGTTTGTGGCCAACAGATAGGGAAAAAGACAACTGCAGACATTTCTCATGAGATGCGTGAGAATTTAAAACCAATACCGAGTATTACAGTTGATACAGAAGTGCTTGATGGGCAGCCGATAATAAAAGTGGAAACATTCGGTGATGACACTCCGTATAGTGCTTATGGAAGATATTACACTCGTGTGGATGATTCAGATATATATATGGATTCAAAACAACTTTGGAAGTATTTTGAATCAAAGGACAAGACATATTCAAAGTGGGAAGAAGAAACAACAAAGTACACCATAGAAGATATCAATGAAGAGCTGCTGATAAATTATATAAGAGAAGCAAATGACAGTGGTCGAATGAATTATATTTACAGAAATTCGGAGGAAGCTCTCAGCAAGCTTGGATTAATAGATGATAATGGCTTTTTAAATAATGCCGGCCATTTCCTTTTCGGAAACGATGGCCCGGTCTTGCTTAAAGAAGTAATTTATCCAACGGATGAGCGAACATCGTTTACGGATCTTAAGCAGTTCAGGGGAAACATTTTGGAGTGTGTCAATGAGGGTATGAAGTATTTGCAAAACAACATTCATTACCGCTCCGAAATCATTGGCCCAAAGCGGGTTGAGACTCCTGAGATTCCGATAGAGGCGTTCCGTGAAATACTAATCAATTCATTTGTGCACTGTAAGTATCAAAAGGGTGACTATAATGAGATATCAATCACGAAATCAAGAGTGAAGATTTATAATCCGGGAGGCATTCTAAATGATACCGATCCTACAGAATTTGCCTCAGGCCGAGTTGGAAGCAAAATAAGAAATCCTTTAATAGCTACAGTTCTTTTCAAGAATGGCATGATAGATGCTTTTGGAACAGGCTTTGACAGGGCTTTTAAACTGTGCTCTGACAATGGCGTTAAGTATGAGTATTATAACGATGAATATGGCTTCTCCTTTGTCTTTAACCGCGCAGGCAATAATTGGAGTTACGAGGGAGCAATCAACGTTGTTAACTCGCAGGTGAAAGAGGCATCGGCAGGTTACATGCAAGGATTTAATCAGGATTTGGATGATAAGATACTTGATTGCATTTCAGAAGATGCATATGTCACAGTTCCTAAAATAGCATTAAAGGTAGGAAAGTCTGAGATTACCATTCACAGGCACCTCGCTGCTCTTTCAAGCGCGGGAATGATTGAAAGAGTTGGTTCAAGAAAAACAGGCTATTGGAGAATTATGAGCTAGGGGGACGGGGTTAGTGGTCCATTTGCAAAAAGCTTTGAGCAAGTCTCAAAGCTTTTTTTCATTATATGTGCAATGGATAGATGGCTGATGTTGACTAGATGTGCTATAGTATTTTCAAATGCCGAAAGGAACTACTTATTATGAAAGAAAATGCTTTAAAAATTATTCTTGGTGTAATGGCCGGAGTTCTAGCGCTTG
Organism: Lachnospiraceae bacterium; assembly: GCA_016291405.1. Taxonomy (GTDB): domain Bacteria; phylum Bacillota; class Clostridia; order Lachnospirales; family Lachnospiraceae; genus UBA1258. The sequence continues at coordinate 3,651 of JAEEXG010000077.1, read as the reverse complement.
CTTTGGCCGTAGAAACTGTTCTTTGGAACAATGATAAGAAAGCGTATAAGGCGCAGATCGAAGGTTTGCAGTCTGAGCTTGATGAGTGTAAGAAAGCAGCCGATGAGATAGTGACTTACAAAGACGAGATTGAAAAGTACAAAAAAGAGATTGAGGAATTAAAGAAGTTTGAAGAAAGCAAGGCTGCCGCGGAGGAAGAAACCCATAATGTTCTCTCCACCCCTGCATCAGTAGACGCATACACAGCACCCGAAGGTGAAGAAGTAGTAGAAAACTCTGGTTTGCCTACTATTAACACAGAGGAAGAAAAGGAAGAAGTTGTAGAGGTAGCACCTGCACCTGCTCCTGCACCCACCCCCTCTCCTGCTCCTGCACCTGCTGAAAGAGATGAAAACGGTGCTTTAACATCTGGTAACTTAGCAGGTATTCCTAGAAGAAGTGGCACTGTTTATTACGAGGGTGGCGAGTGGTAATTCCCAACGGCAAATGTTGTTCATTATGAACACTTTTATAGGATAACCCCAATAAGGTTATCCTATATTTATAAAAATCTATAAAGAATACACCAAAGAGAAAAGTAGTTTAGAAAGGCATTTGAAACATGAAAAGAATTAAGAGATTTCTTCTTGCGGTGACTTTGGCTGTGGCGGTGCTTGTGCAAAGCACCCAGTCCTATGCTTGGGTTTCTGCCGAAGGTGAAAGCGGTAACGTATCAATCCTTATAAATGAGTATGCTATTGACGCTAACTTACAGGCGTGGATTGCGTATTGGATTGATGATAATCAAAACGTCATAAGTGATGTATGTTTGGTTGACAGCATACCTGTGGAAAATCAGTTTAACACAGCAGATTACTTTGTGGTAAAAACCCGATATCAAGATAGGGGAATTACTTATTCAGACGATATTTCTGTTTGGGGAATGCCATTACCGTACAACGACCCGAACACTAACGCTCCAGCGGTTAGGGAGTGGATAGGAGCAAGTAGAGATTTCTTGGTAGATAACCTCAATGCACCGCAAGACATAAAGACTTGTAAAGACGAGGATAAATATTTCTTCATCGCAGAGCCAGTGTATATGTTTTCTTTGTACTCATCGGTGCAAGGCGTACCCAAAAAGACGATAGTGGGAACGACATATCAGTACGCAAGGTATATAGAGAATAACCTTTTGGGAAGCGCGGAGTATCCGAGAGGCGTTCCGCTTTTCGATGCAGATAGAAGTAAGTGTGGACTGACTGATTATGGTTGGTGGGGCACGTGCCTGTATACAAATGGCTTGTATGGAACGTTTGAATGTACTGGTATAGCACAGGCAAAGCATGTTGAAAAGATAGGAATTATAAATCAAGGTGAAAGTTATTTTAATTATGACTTTGCAAACCAGCCGTTGAGCTTTAACGTGTTGGGCGATAAGTCGGTAGGTTTGGGAATAGTCGTCATGAGTAACTCAGAAAAACTGGACGGAGAGATTACACCAAATCCCGATTTGGTAACTCATCCTTATGTAGGAACTGCAAAGCCCGACACATGGACGTATAACTATGCCACGGAGTTCAATTTGAACAAGTATAACGACCCACAGGGACGAATTCCAAGTGGCGAGATGATAACGAACGGAATCGACGTAGATAAGTGGTACTGCGACTATTCTTTGACCAAACATTCACCCAGCACGACAGGCGAGAGCCGTTTAAAGAAAAAGGTTTCCGTCACCTACAATATCAAATGGACGGTGATTAATTCTTATACGACAACGGAAGATGATTTGTCGGAAGAGAGCGCCGATAGCCTTATGAGTAGAAGCGATGTCCATTCGCCTTCTAAATCAAAGACTCATTCAAAAGACCCGAATATCGTTGGTGATGAAGATAAATACAGTGTAACTTATTACGGAGAGTCCCAAAGACAACAGCAGTATAAGACGTATGTAACGAGGGAGTCTTATTACTACACGATTGATACGTATAACGTTTATACTTTTAATAAAGCGGTTGTGACATGTGAAAACACAAACGGAGTTACGGCTTTCACAGGCGAAAAGGTCATCTATAATGGTAATTTTGATGTGTCCTATACAAAACTCGACACGGGAAAAATCATCCATACGCCTACAAATGTATCGGGCGTGAGCGTTTACGCCGATAATTATGAGGACGGTAAGAGAAAGGCAGAGGCACGAAAGCTCTCCGATGCCGATGATTTTGTTGTTCAAAATGACTACTTGGAAGTGGGCGGAAAAGTGTTTATTCCAAACGCAAGAGGGCAACACGGAGCTGATTTTGTGAAGCTCGCAACTTATAACTTCCCCGATACGGGTACGGGTTCATATGAAACCGCCGTAACGATTCCGTTTACGTGTCCAAACGATTTTTATTACACCAGTGCGACCTATACTTATAAGTCGGCGCTAGACCCCACAAAGGGCGTTACAATCCAGAAAAATGCGTGGGAAACGCATAGTGCGAATCGTGCCACAATCGATGAGAGAATACACCAAAGCTACCGCCAGAACGAGCCAGTTTTCGTGCATACCCCAGTAGTTAATACGGTTGATACTTCTGGTAGCGGAGAGGTTCAGCTCGTGGCAGGTAAAGTCAACGATACGATGGTTGATTACCAGTTAAGGCTTGATAATACGTATGAGTTTCAGTTTGATATCGAAAAGCACTTAAATTTGCTGGGATACTCGTTAAATGGCTATGAGTGGGATTACGCAAAGTACGTGAAAAAGGCGCAGGTTTTGTTCCCTTTTGACGTGGCAATCGTCACAAACCCAAGCGGAGCGAATGTTTACACCTACTATAAAGCGAAAACTTGGATTGATATCGACTATTTGATTCCAACCACGTATTACATCCCTTCTTGGGCTGTTGAGACGGATTATGATGAGATTTATTTTCGAACCATCGCCTATAACATCGATGAAGCGCTGTCTGAAGATGAGTACCACGCCTTAGAACAAGAAACCCATAACTTGATTCCTTCTAACTACGTTGCTTATTCCAAGATTGCAATACAGTTAAGCGGATATTTGTATGATTTACAGGTTGTCGGTTCTAATGATGGAATTAAACTTGATTTTAGGGACACCTTAGAGCCAGTAGAATTTGCTAAACAGAAAAAGGAATTTAGAACAGGAGTAAGTAACCGCCTTGGCGGTAATCAGATTAGGTACTCCCTTGATTCTTTGTTGACGGATAATTGGGATGCAAAGTTCACACTCCCTTTTGCAAACGGTTCAAACCTTCAGTCAAACATCGCAGGAACACTCGGAAAAGGCACGGAATTAGCTTTCACGGTCAAAACGATTGCTAACCTTTGGAACAAAAACGATGAGCTTGTGATTGTTCCAAGACTTCGCTACGTGTCGCCAAGCGGAGCGCAGTACGATTACGATGACACGAAGATTTATTACTTCGCAGGTACGGGCAATGAGTTTGTGGAAGTCGGAAGCGACAGGGACTTGGGCGTTGACATTTGCAGTACGATGTTGCCACCCACGAAGCTCACATTTCCGCAGTTTAACGGTTCTTATAACAGAGACGAGATAGCACGAACGCTTCCTTTGTTTAACCGCATTAATGAAACTGGCTACGATGAATCTTATGTTATTACCAACATTGGAAAACAGATCTGTGTTGGAGT
>JAEEXG010000020.1 GCA_016291405.1 Lachnospiraceae bacterium | reverse complement strand
CATCTATGCCACTGCTCTTCCCCCTTCAATTGCCTAAATCAATGCAGATAGTGTTTCGCACGTTTTTTGCTTAGCGCTCGATATATCAAAATACCAAGCACAATACCAATAGAGTCTATTAGAACATCGCTCCAGGTGCCGACACGTCCGGGGACGAAGTATTGGTGAATTTCATCGGTGGTAGCATATAAAACGCTAATCATAATTGCAAAAATACTTCGGCTCTTAAGCCCGGGAGCAAAAGTCTTTGCAAAGAAACCTGCGCATCCTCCAAGAGCTGCGTATTCAGTCACGTGAGCCAGCTTTCTTATGATAAGATGCATGGATCCAAGGAAGTTTGCTGAAAAATCTTTATGGGATACGCCCTCCATCAACTTTACCAAAGCATTCAAAATAGCCCCGCTGGTATCGGAGGAGTCATCGCCCTGCATGCAGGAAAAAATAAATATTATTATCATTGTAAGTGCCATAGGAAGTGTTCTTATGGCGATATTCTTTTTACTGTCGATTTTCATAGTGAAATAATAACATAAAGAAAAGGTTTTCTGTAAAAAGAAAACCTTATGCTTTCATTAAATTTATGATACTCATATTACGGAGTTACAATTATTTTCGTGTAATCTTCTGTCTTATCCCTCATAATGTGAAGTCCCTTCTCTAATTCATCAAAAGGAAGCTTATGGGAAATAAGAATATCCTTATCAATTTTCCCTTTATTAAGCAAGTCCGTCACAAAATGCCAATCATCGTCATCCTCGTGGGTAAAGGAAGAATTCCATGTGCCATAAATTGTTAACTCATGGCGAAGGATATTCCAATAAACATCTTTTGAAAAGTTCATATCAGACGCGGGATTTCCGACAAACATAACCTTTGCTCCCGGTGCGGAAATCTTAACACATGCTTCGGCAGATTCAGGTCTTCCGACACATTCAAAAGAAACATCTGCGCCATTGCCATTAGTTAGTTCACTAATTGCGGAAAAAGCATCCGCACTATTTATATCTACGCAAAAACTTGCAGATACTCCGCACTTGTTTGCAAGCTCAATCTGACGTTTTTTCTTTGCTACAGCAATAATATTGTTATATCCCATGGCCTTTAAAATGCTTACGCACATAAGGCCGATTGTTCCAAGTCCCCACACGCAAACAAAGGCTTCTTTATTAACACCTTTAACAGCTTTTCTTACTGCATGGGCACTTACGGAAAGCGGTTCAAGCATGGCAGCTTCTTCGAAAGAAAGACTATCAGGCAATTTAATTAAGTTCCACGAGGGCACCCTTACATACTCGGCGAATCCTCCGTCACAACGCGATCCCAAATATGAGTAGTTTTTGCACATTTGATACTGCTTTTCCTTACAGCAATCACACTTCATGCACGGAAGAAGCGGAAATATACCGACATTTGCGTCAGCCCATTCCTTAGCATTTACTCCGCATTCAACCACTTTTCCTGAAAACTCGTGGCCGGGAATGAGAGGATGCACATGGGCACCTGTTTTAAATATTCTTGGAATGTCAGACCCGCAAATGCCTGCTGCCATCACCTTTACCAAAACGTCGTCAGCTCCGATGACAGGTTTCTCAACTTCAGTTTTTATAAGCTCATTGATTCCCTTAAGGACGTATGCTTTCATTTTGCTCCATTATTTTCTAAACAAGTTTTTGTACTTCTCAAGATCTATGGGAGTGGTTATTTTAAAGTTATCTTCATCTCCGTCTATTGTAACCACATCAAGTCCGCACATTACTGCAGGTTCTGTTGAACCATGGATTTCAAGCAGTTTCTTTTTGCCAAAAGATTCGTTTGCTTCAAGATACTTTTTAAAAAGAAACAGCTCCGGGGCCTGGCCTGCAAAAATTCTTTCCCTTTTTAACAAAGAAACAATTTTGCCCTTTTCATCGCATTCATAAACCGTATCCTTCATAGGAAGAACAGGAAGAACACCGTCATGGCCTGCAATTGCGTCAAAACAACCGTCTATCATTTTTGAAGAGAGGCACGGCCTTGCGGCATCGTGAATAAATACAAGGGATTTTGAATCGCAAAGATCCGAGGCATCTCTTAACGCATTAAGAATTGACAACTGCCTGTTTTCACCGGGATCCGAAAAGCCATAGTCTATGCCCTTTGGCATACAATTCTTTATAAGGCGTTCATACTCTCTTTCACAGACAATCTGAATAAATCCAAATTTCCCACTTTTTACAAGTGTATCTATCGCATATGAAATTATTGGTTTTCCGGCTACGGTTATGTATTGCTTGGGGACATCTCCTCCAAGCCGCAATCCCTTTCCGCCGGATAGCAAAACAGCGATGTTCATGCATCCTCCTAGAATTTCATGTTACGAATATTTGCAATGGTTTCTTTATAATTATCAGTCTTTCCAAACAAAAGGGTGGTACCAATAACAAATCCTTTAACGCCCTTTGGAACAAATTCTTTGATTTTATCCGCTCCACAAGCTCCGTCCCAGTAAACGTCGAAGCCGCACTTTTTTTGCAAAGGAAGAATCTTATCGTACTTTTTGCTAACGTAAGGAAGATACATCTGGCCTGCATTACCGGGATTTACGCTCATGACAAGCACCTTCTTTACAATCTGAAGCATCTCCATTACAGTTTCAACGCTGGTGCCGGGGTTGATTGCTATGCCGGGAATCATTTTAGCGTCTATTATCTTTTGAAGCGTGGTTGAAGGATGATACTCAGCTTCGGGATGAATATAAACTGTATCACCCGGGCGAAGCTTTTCTAAAAACAATTCAATGTGGGTATTTGGATGCTCAATCATAAGATGAACATCAAGTGGAGTCTTTGTTGCTTTTGCAATATAAGCCATATCATTTAAAGACATTGCGAAGTTTGGCACATATCGACCATCCATTATGTCGATGTGAAAAGAATCTATTCCCGCATCGTCAAGTCTTCTGACTTCATCTTCCAAGTGTCCATAATCGGCACACATCATCGAAGCATTAAGTTCAAAGTATTCCATAAAAATACCCTCCAAAAGATTTTCCTTATACAAAAACGTTCTGTATCATAATAGGCTTATTAATCTTTTCGTATAAAACCACTAAGCTGCTTTGGTCTCCGTAATACGCATCACTTATGACAAGCGCTCTGTCCATATCAGGGGATTCATCGTATATTCCAAAGTCATCGGCTTTATACTTGTTTACAATCTTCATATAATCATCCAAAAGTTCCGGACGCATAGAAGAAATTGTAGAAATAAGCAAAGGATGGGGTCTCCACAAAAGAGTAATCTCATCTTTATTTTCTTTAAATATTTCAAGGGCTCTTTCTATCTTTTTAATCATAAGCTCACTGTTATCTAAAAATGCCCCAAGACTTGTATTATAAAGAACAATCTTCTTTCTTGTGCCGTCAGGCTTTATTATCTTCTTTTCCCAATCCTCAGGAATCTCATAATCAGTAATCTTTGCGTTTAGTATTTTTTCAATTTTGGGAGAGCCCGTTCCAAAGATTCTTTTTTCCCAGATTTCCTTGGATTTTTCACCGAATTTATCGACAAGAATCTTAATGTATGCTTCACGCATTTTCTCAGATTGCACTATTACTTTGTTTGAGTTGGTAACACCCGGAAGAAGGACAAAGCCCTTTAAGTTTTCCATATAAGAAAGGTTGTTTAAGACAGGCTCGTCAAGCACAAAATAAGGCACGTACACAAGGCAATCCGTAAAGTTTTTAAGATTTGTGGTATAAAAAAACGGATCTACCGTTGTCACAAATCCGCGGTCATCATAGGGATTGATTATATAGATTTCATCGGGGCGTCGTGCAGCAAAGTCGTATTCCTTAAAAGAAACTACCGGCACATCCTTTGGGAAACTTGCTCCTTCGTAAACGCGCTTTGAAACCTGTCCTTCAGGATTTAATTCAAAATAAGGGATAGGAATAACATAAGCATCCCATTCAGGGTCTGCATCGTACTTTTTCCAAATAGTTTCAAGAGCATCCCACATTGAAGCCTTGTAAGGAAGAAAAACAGCTTCTTTTTTTACTTTAATATCATTTTCAAAGCTTACTTTTATATCTTCATATGCGCTTGAAAGTTTCCCTTTTATTTCATCTAAATCAGGTGAATTCCCGTTAGAAACAGCTACGTGAATGTCATAAAGAAGCTCACAATAGTTTTCAAGTTTTTTAATAGAAGGACAGCCTTCACCTTCAAACTTTTCTATCACTTCGCCAAGAGCAATTGCCTTTTCCTGACAGGATACAAGGGTATTAAGTCCCTTTTCTAAATCTTCTTCGGCCAAGGTGTCACATATAACCTCATGATTTTCGCTCAAAGTATTCAGTTGATTAAGTAAAAACTCTTTTTGTGGTTTTTGCATCTAAACCCCTATTTTATTTCTTATCAAGATTATATGCTTTTGAAAGTGCATCCTGAGCCATTTGACTGTACATAACCGCCTTCTCATTTTCGCCAAGTTTTTCATAAAGAAGAGCCATGGCATTATAAGGAAAGAAACTGTTCGTTCCTTGTGCGTGCACTATTTTACATTTTGTTGCAAGTTCAAATGTCTTTAATGCTTCTTCAAGCCTTCCGTTTGCGTAATATGCCTGGCCTAAGTAAAACATATAGTCCGCGACATTTTTCATGTCATCATAATAGTCAAGCACCGAAAGTGCATCCTCATATTTTCCCATATCAAGTGCACTTTTTGCATACCCAACAAGAAGTTGATCCATAAATTCAAAAGAAACCGGAGGCTTTAGAGAAAGAGCTTTTTTCCTGGCTTCGTACGCTTTTTCATTTTCTTTTATCTCGGCATAAGATTGGCCCAGTTGGAAGTATGAATAACAGTCATCGGGCATCTCTTCAATCTGTTTTAAAAGAAGCTCTATGTTACGCTCATTCTTTTTTAGCTTTTCTTCCGGAGTTAAATAATACCCCATATGCAAAACAGACGTATTTATAACTTTTCTAAGCACTTTAGCGTTTGAATCTTTAGTAGCAAGTTGCTCATGAATCCTGTTTACAAAATGCACAAATCTTCTGTCATATATTCTGTCTGCTTCCGAAAAGAACTTAGAAATTGAATTTCCCGACCCAACAACATTGTTAATGCTGATAGCCAGCGATGAGTTAGGCTCTTTCTTAAGTATTTTACAAATGTCGGATATACTGAATTTTTCTATAAATTCATCACAGTCAAGAGCAAAAATGTAATCATGTTTTGCCATCTTAGCCGCATAGTTTCTTGCAGCCGAAAAATCGCCTACCCATTCAAAATCATACAAAGAATCAGTATACTTTGCGGCAATTTCCTTAGTTTTATCTGTAGAACCTGTATCCACTACCACAATTTCCACATCAAAGGGCTTTAATGCCTGAAGGCAGGTCTCTATGTACTTTTCTTCATTTTTAGCAATTATGCAAACAGAAATCTGCTGTGACATGTAGGCTCATCCTCTTTTGTATTTAAGCGCTTCTTGCTCATATTGTTTACTAAGTTCCGTTTCCCCGAAATTTTCATACACTACAGATAAAGCATAAAGCGGGTAATAATCATTCATGCCTTGAAGATAAACTTTCTTAGCAGCAGTTGCCAACTTAAAAGCCATCAAAGCATCTTCACCCCGTTCATTAATTAAGTATGCTCTTCCAAGTGTGTACATATAGTCGCCTATATGACTCATTTCATCATAATATTCTTCAAGTCTCAGAGCCTCCTTAAACTTTTCTGCCGCAAGACTTGCATCACCAAATCCCAGAATCAGAGGCTCTACGTAGGGCGCATCAAGAGGTGGGTTTTGATCCAGGGCTTTGGAATAAGCGTTAAAAGCTTTCTCTGCCTCCCCAATTGATAGTAATGATTGCCCTAATTGAAACAAAAGATAGGGATCATTTGGATTATCGGTTAGTTCCTTTTCCAAAAGTTTAATGTTTCTTTTATTCTTTAAAAGAAGCTCTTCTCCGGAAATTAAGTACCCTACATGGGTAGCCTCTACGTCTAAAAGAGCTACTTCAGATTTCTTTTTATCAAGGCGCTTTAACTGTTCATGAATCCTATCTTCAAAATGAACATGGCGTCTGTCATAAATCCTTGTCACTTCGATAAAGTACTTTGATACGCCTTCATCGGTGTTCATTAAATTGGCAAGCCTTATACTTCCCGTAGCATTGGGATGCTTAGTCAAAAAATCTACGATCTGATTTAAATCTATCTTTTCGATATATTCATCCGCATCTATTGAAACAATGTAATCACAGGATGCTTTATCTGCCGCAAAATTCTTCGCCTTAGAAAAATCATCACACCATTCAAAGAAGAAAACCTTATCCGTATACTCTTTTGCGATTTCAACGGTCTTATCCGTGGAGCCTGTATCAACCACCACGATTTCCGCATCAGGCGCAGCTTTTTTAATGGCTTTTAGGCACTCACCTATATGCTTTTCTTCGTTCTTTGTTATTATGCAAATCGAAACTAAAGGTTTATTCATTATTTAACCTTTCGATTATGAAACTTAAATAAGTCTTTATGTTGTTTAAAGAAAGAGCAGTTTCTTTCACCTTTAATGCGTATTCTTCTCTTTCTTTTTTATGCTCAAGATAGTATTTTATCTGTCTTATAAGTTCAAACCTGTCAGCATAGGTTACAGGCTTTGAGTCTCCCAAAACACTAAAATCCGTTACTAAGGATGCAATCAAAAATTTACCTTCAAAAATCGCCTGCCATTCTTTAAAAGAGGCTCCGGTTCCTGCTGTTCTCTCAGGTATGGAAACAACTATTCCGCCCTTTTCAAGAGTTTCTAAATCTATTTCATCGTATATTATTACGTTTTTCATTAATGAATAGGTACGGTCTGAGAGTATAGGCAAAAGGAAAGCATTGTCCAAGTAGTCTCCTTTAGATTCAAGAGAAGCTTCCTCGTTAAAAGAAACCAGAGTTTCCAATTCTTTTCTTGCAAAGACATTTAAACTATTAAATATCGTATTTACCTTACCATCCTGCCTCATTACCGCCATGAATCCGTCTAAATAGCCCTTGGTTTTCTGCGATAAATCGTTAAATATATTATACAACGCATCGTTAGTATTTTCATCAGTCTTTGTGAATGCGCACATCTTTCTTTCGCCGTAATCTGCACATGGAAAAGGTAAGAAAAATGCGTTGGCTTGCCCAAGTTTTAAAAGTTTCGAAGCTTTCATTGAATCAGAAACAAAAATGTAGTTCCATGCGTTTAATACAGACTTATCAAAAAGCTTTTCATCGAAATCTTCTGTAACTATGCAAGCATATTTAACGCCCAAAGCCCCTGCCGCAAGGGAAATGTTTGGATAGTAATCAAAGGAAAGAAGCAAGTCTACTCCCGCTTCTTTTTTTATCATAAGTATCTCTTCAAGGTAGCGATTACCGGTTTCTTCCGGAGGGTCTATAGCATAGACATTTGCCCCTTGGTCAATTAACGCATTTGCCACATATTCAAATAGTTTTATTTCTTTATTTATTAAAACTATATTCATTCTTTTTCCCTATTTTAAAAGATATTCCATGTTTGCAATCTTAATCATCTCTTTTAGCTTATACTCATAAGAGTATTTATCCCGCACGATTTTTTTACCTGCTTCAGAAAGTTTTTCCCTCTCTGAATCATGGCTTACGTAATACTCACATTTATCAAAAGCTTCTTCCATTGAGCTATACAAAAGCACGCTTTTTTTATCTTCAAAGTCAAGTTCAAAGTCTTTTTGCCTGTTACTTAAGAGTGCTCCGCCACACCCCATAATATCAAGGCATCTAAGTGGAATTCCCGAGCGGATACTTAAATATGTGCTGTTTAAATTAATCTTTGAGTATTTAAAGACAAAGGGTGATTCACCTTCATACTCAACCGTACCACATTCTTTTACGTCCTTTAAAAGCTCACTTGAAGTATCGGAGTATAGCTTTACATCAAAATGCGGACCAAGCATAGAAAGAAGCATTAATCTTTCTTTGTTGGTTGAATACTTACAAAGCTGAATTCCTAATCTGTATGCAGTTCTGTCTGTAGTTGAAACATCATCAAAATCCGCATTTACAGCATCACAAAACGCCTTGTTGTCTATCCAATCAACAAAGCCTTGGTTACATATACTGTATACATGCTCTGCGTCTCTTGTGCGAAGAGCGGCATCCGTAATTCCTAAAAGAAATTCTCTTCTGTAGTCATCGAGTAGTGACAAGGCGTTTGAGAAAGTGCTGTCATAAAGCCTTCCCACAAAAGAAACATCGGATTTATACTTTGGATCCGCTTCTTCCTTTAAAACCTTATCAAATCTGTCTGTATTAACAGCTAACGGTAAGTGATAAACGTTTTTGCATCCATAGTTTATCTTGTAATACTCTGCTTCCTTACTATCAAAAAAGAAAACATGATTAGTATCCATTGAAAGCTTGTCTTCATGTTCCACTCTCATTGGTGAATCATAAGACCAGGAAAGGTAAGGTACGCCAAGTTCGTTACATACTTTAGCCAGACTGTAAAAATAATTAGTGGAAAAAGAAAAGGCGTAGTTCTTGCCCAAAAGCCTTGCCCGAACTACGTCTTCATCTATTTCTTTTCTGGCTTCTTTTCCGGAACCTATATAATGGATGTCACAAGCAAATCCTAATTTCTTAAAGCCTTCGACTACATCGTCTTTTCCAATGGAGTCCCATTGAAATATAAGAATTTGTTTTTGTCCCATAAGTTCTCCAATCTGGATAATTGGATAGGCACATCCGCACCGGATATAACGCCTACACCATATTTAGAAGCATAATCCATTCTTATTAGATTTCTCATATCACGGCCGGTAATGAAATAATCGGCTTCACTAAATACCGCTTCTTCATCAGCCGTCTCTATGCCGCACACATTTACAATCAAGTCTTCCGGTACGGTTTCATTAAGAATGTCTATTAATTTTATTGCCGCTTCACTTTGAATCTTATCATCGCTTGAATAAGCAACTATAAGTTCAGCTCCGCCATCCACAAATTTTTCCATAAAGCTTTCGATTGCAAAAGGAAACAGTGGATACGTGGTGTCTGATTCTATAAATGTTAAGTATCTTGGAACAGTTCTGTCAGTAATGTATGGAACAAATGCTCCACTCTTTCTCTCAAAGTACTTAACACTGTCTATATACTTGTTTGCAAACTCTTTAGGATCTCCCTGAAGGTCTTCTTTTGCAAACATAAGATCATCTTCACTGTAGTTCCACCACTGAATTTTATTAAGCTTATTGCAGGTATCTCTGTCAAATCTATAGGAAATGACCTGCGCCGGATTTCCTCCTACTATTGCAAAGGGAGGAACGTCTTTTGTAACTACGGATCCTGCTGCAATTACTGCTCCGTTTCCGATTGTTACGCCGCCTAGAATTGTAACTCTGTCGCCAATCCATACATCGGAGCCTACTATTATCTGGCCCTTTCTATGGATTCGGCTCATCATCTGTCCAAGACCCTGTTTTGAACGTTCTCCCGTTCCGAAAGGTCTTATAACTCCCTGATAAACCGACTTGTAATCATGGTTTTGATCTATTATAAATTCCACCTCTGAACCGATGGATGTATAATTTCCGATTTGAAAGTTATAGCACTGATTTGCCCCCAGAATATTCAAGGCATTATTTACTTTTATATCGCAAGCATATGTACCTTTACCCACACAGATTAAGGGGAAATCTTTTTCCTTTTCCGATAGGTCTGCGGTTATATATCTTGTTTCTGAATAATCTGCTATTTTTATTCCCATAATTTTCACCCTTTACATTTAATAACGGGGAGGGATAAAACTCCCTCCCCGTCTAAAATGTCCTATGGCTGTTTACTAACTGTTTCTATTACTGAAGTAATGAGAGAACACCCTGGTTAGACTGATTAGCCTGAGCAAGCATTGCCTGACCTGCCTGAGCAAGGATGTTGTTGTTAGAGTACTGAACCATCTGAGTAGCCATATCTGTATCACGGATAGAGCTTTCAGCTGATGTTGTATTTTCAACAACGTTGTCTAAGTTAGCGATGGTGTGCTCTAATCTATTCTGAATAGCACCGAGTGCGGATCTCTGTTCTGATACCTTCTGAATAGCCTGCTTAATGGTTTCAATTGCTGATAATGCGTTTGCATCATCATCGCCGTCTACTTTAATGAAGTTAACTCCAAGGCCCTTAGCTGACATTGCTTCGATTGAAAGAGTAATCTGGTTGTTTGATGTAGCATCTGCACCTACGTGGAGGCTAAACTGTAATGCTGCAACCTTATCTTTATTTGTAGCAATATTAGAAGCATCAAGCTTGTCAAGGTTACCTACTGCATCGTATGCCTGAGGAGCATCGCCCTTTACAGAGATTGTTCCTGTTGAGTCTACGTTGAAGTAGTTGTTAAGAGAGTTAGCTGATACCTTGTTGCCGGCCTTATCATAGTATGCTGCAACTGCTCCTGATGATTCATGAGCTGTAACTGCTGTAGCCGATAACTTAGCTGCCTTAACAATTGAAGATTCGGTAGCTGTAGCGGACTTACCACCACCGATTGTAAGGTTCTGGATGATGATATTTCCTGAAGTATCCTTAATATTGATAGTAGCTGTACAATCATCGTTTGTTGCTGTTGTTGTAGGCTGAGTAACTTCTACTACAAAGTTATCTGCTACTGAACCGGCAAGTTCAACGTTGTAGCTATTGTATGTTTCTTTAGTGTTTTCATCGTATAAAGATGTAAATGTAATGTTAATACCCTGATCTCTGAATGATCTGATTAAGTCGTTTGTTTCATTCTGAATCATGTCAGAGCAGTTTGTAGCTGCATCAACTGTTATCTTAGCGCCTGTAGCTGCATCTCCGCCAACATAGAGGCTTGTAGCTGAATCCTTTACAAATGTAGCTGTTGCAGGAGCTGTCGCTGAAGCTAACTTGTTATATGACATGCTGTATCCGCGAGCCTTGTTCTTATCACCCTTAAGTAAGTATGATTCATTGAACTTTGTGGTTTCTGCTACACGGTCGATTTCTGTTGATAACTGGTCAATTTCGTTCTGGATGTATGAACGGTCGTCTGTAGAGTTTGTTCCGTTTGCTGCTTTAACTGCAAGTTCGTTCATTCTCTGAAGCATATCCTGAACTTCATTTAATGCACCTTCAGCTGTCTGTACTGCTGAAATACCGTCCTGTGCATTTAAGGAAGCCTGTGATAAGCCTCTAATCTGCTTACGCATTTTTTCACTGATTGATAATCCTGCTGCATCATCTGCTGCACGGTTGATTTTATAACCTGATGAAAGTTTTTCTGTGCTCTTAGCCTGGGTCTTTGTGGTGATACCAAGCATACGATTTGAATTCATTGCTGTAAGGTTGTGCTGAACTACCATAATAAGTATCCTCCTTGAAAAAGTTGCAATTTATTATTCCGTTAAAGTTTTTACATGATCATTTTTAACTTTCATAAATAATATCGGCGCTATTTCAAATAACTTAACCCCTTTTTCAAAAAAATATTAAAATTATTTACAATTCGTACAAATCGCGTAAAAACGCCATGTTTGAGCATTTCAAACATGGCGCAAATAAGCTAAACTATTAAATTTCCTAATTTATCATACCAATGTACTCCGTCTGTGAGCACTCTGTCTTCATCATTTTTAATTCTTTGAATGTAATCTTTTTCATCTTTAATAGGAGTCTTAAAAGCCATGCCTCCGCCAAAAAGATCGGTGTTATGCTGATCTGAACCGGCGGTTCCGGGAAGATTATTGTCTCTTGCAAGTTTAACAGCCTTTAAATTCCATTCTTCTTCACTGCTTCCATCCTCGTAGGTCCCTTTGTGAGAAGCATTAAACATTTCTATTCCGTCAACATACTTTTCAAAGGAAAGTACTTCATCTATATAATTTGCCTTTCTGTAAGGATGAGCCTGAATCACAAGTCCCCCTACGGAATGAATTAATTCAAGCTGTTCAGGAATCGTGGCAGTTTTTAATTCAGGGTGTTTCTTCATCCATTCAATTGAAAATCCCGTAATCAAAAAATCATGGCCCTTACCATGAGTTGCTTCATAACCTAAGAAAACGGGGAAGTTAAGTTTATCCCCTTCGGCCTTAGCATTAAAGTATCCTGTAAAGAATCTGTCTATCCATTCTTCCCAGGGAAGGCTTTTATCCGCTGCAGTGTTTCCTCCCCAGTTATGATCTGTTACAAAAACACCCGAATATCCTGCTTCTTTATAAGCCCGTACCATCTCTTCAGCTGTGCACTTTCCACACTTGCTGCCCTCCGATGTATGCATATGAGTCTCATATAAGTAAGGATATTCTTTCTTTATTTCATCTTCTGTCATATCAAACCTCCAAAATATGTCTTGCCCTAAGCACCTGCGGAGTGCATCAGCAAAAACATATCATCTAGCACTCACCAAGTCTAGCACACTCTTTAAATTTCGTCCACAAAAGAAGCGGTGGTTTGATTCCACCGCCCCTTATGTTTGTTTAATCTATATTGTCTTTAAGTTCCTTTAAAACAGGATCCATTAAGTATGCCCAGCTGTCAAGCCAGTTTTTCCATTCAGTCTCCACATCGCCGTTGTTTACAACAATGTTCGCAAATTCCTTCTCATATTCAAAACTCAAGGCAGCCGTTGCGTCTGAGCTGTAAAGATAGATATCGTAATCGATAGGCGGACATCCCCCGTCTTTTCCGAGCTCTTCTTTTAACTTATACATCTTGATTGTTAAATCTCTGTATTTTTTAGGATAATTTGGATTAATAAGAACAAAGTCATCACTTAACATGCAAAGTTGATGATATACAGGATAGATTGAAGGATATTTGCTTCTTGCATCCTTACCTTCTTCAAGTAAAGAAACCATTTCTCCATCCTTCATTTCCCAGTCTGTTCCTTCAAATCCCATACGGATTAATACCTGACCCTCCTGTGAGCATGATTCATCAAGCATATCCATGTATCGTTCCCATTTCTCAATCGGAATGTCGGGATTAAACATTATTACACCCCAGAAGTTTCCGCGGGGGGCCGAATGATAGGTTCCGTCGTTTGCTGTTATGAAAATCTGTTTAACAACATCATCATATTCAAGTCCCAAATTGTCTCTCATGCGGTTTGCTACATCTTGTTGATAGCGAGCACCGCCCTGGTACCACATGAGACCGGATACACCACGTACATAGAAATCTTCCACATCTTCCGAGCCTGAATATGAATAAAACTCCTTATTTAAAAGTCCCTCATCAAAAGCCTGTCTCCATATCTTTAAACCTTCAAGGGTTTCAGGATCCGCAAGACCCCACTTGAAATCATCGCCATCCCTATAAAGATAATAGTTGTTTGATGTATATGTACTGCAAGAGCTAACAAAAACGCTGTAACAGTTTGATGAAGAAAGCCCCATGGGAATCAAATCCTTACCAACCTTACCCGGATCCTGTTCTTTAACTCTTCTTGCATATTCCATTACTTCATCGATTGTATAGTAGTCCTTTATTTCTATACCTACTGCTTCTGCCCAATCCTTACGAATATAAACCATCATGTTTGTAGGATTAATACCGGGTGTACAAGGAAGGTTAGTTGCATAGCTGGTACGAGCAAGAAAGTATGTATCTCCCGTAAGTTCTTCAAAAGCAAGCTGTAATCCACCATACTCCTGAACCTTTGCTACATTGGGCCAGCGTTCCTGCCAACCTTTGGGAAATTTAAAAACAAGTCCCTGATCTACCCAGTCCATCATCTGAGGATGCTTATAGTCAAAGATTGTTACATCAGGAAGATCTTCCGCATAAGCCCAAGTATTAACCGTCTGGTCCCACTTATCACTTGAAATGGAAATAATGTCCCAATCAAAATTGTACTTTTGCTCCCAATATTGCGTCATAGCATCATCCGGTGAGTTATAGTCTGTAGACTCAGTAATCTGAGTACTTGCGTAGCTGTAAGTATAATGCTCGCTATAGTCCTTCTCCTCAACTGTTGCTTCGGCCGTTGCTTCCCCTTCGTTTGTCTCGGCAGTTCCAACAGTCTCTTCCTTTTGCGAAACTGCAGGTTTGGTTTCTGCCTTATCTCCGCATGCCGCCATTGAAAGAGCCATTATCGATGCCAAAACCAGTGCAATCGACTTCTTAAATAGTTTTTCCATAATAACCTCCTCTTTATCATATATATTATCATCACCGTGATGAAAATATCACTTTATTTAACCGCTCCAAGCATAATTCCTTTAGTAAAGTATTTCTGCAAAAAAGGATAAATGCACATTACAGGAATTACCGTAACCACAACCGCCCCCATCTTGATACCGGCGCTAAAAGTAAATATCTCAACGGATTCGGTCATGATGTTATCTAAGTTCTGCGAATCCAACACTATATTTCTGAGAACAAGCTGAAGCGGAGTGTTCTGAGTGTCTCTCACCATTATCATTGCGTTGTACCATTCGTTCCATCTGTCTACTAAATAGTAGAGAAAAACAGTCGATATAACAGGCTTTGATAGTGGCAGCACAATCTTCCATAGAATTTTATATTCCCCTGCCCCGTCAAGTTTTGCCGATTCTACAAGTGATTCAGGCAATGACTGAAAGAAATTTAACATTATAATCATGTAGAATGTATTGATTCCTTCGCTTAATGCAACCCCCCACATAGAACCTATAAGTCCATATGACTTAATGGTTAAATACAAAGGAACTATACCGCCCGAAAATAACATGGTAAAAACCACAAACTTAAGCAAGAATCTTCTTCCCGGATACCCTGATCTTGATAAGCCATATGCTATCGTGGTAGTTAAGAACATGTTCATGGGCATTGCCATTAACAAAAATTTACCCGATGTTCTGTATCCTATCAGTATTCGTCCGTCCTGGAAAAGCGTCTCGTAGTTTTCCCAGGTAAATACTTTCGGGAACAGAAGAAGCGGCGTATCGGCATAAGCCTTTGGTGTAGTAAAAGAAATTGCTATAACATTTAGAAACGGAAGTACGATTAAAAGCGCCAGCACCACCAAAACGGCTAACATTATCGCATCGGGCCATTGAAATCGCATCTTGTAATTTTTCTTATGTTTACCCATCAATCGTTACCTCCCATAAGTCCGTTACCGCCAAGTTTCTTGGTGATAGTATTTGCAGCAATCAAGAATATGAGATTAACAACAGATCTAAACATACTTATTGCAGTTGAATATCCAAAGTCTGTTTTCTTTGCATTAAAGGTTACATTGTAAATGTACATATCAAGGGTCTGCGATACCTTCTGTACTGCCGCGTTATTCATGTTGAATATCTGATCAAAGCCCTTTGTCATTACATTTCCTGCGGCAAGAATGAACATTATGATAATCGTGGGCAAAATAGAAGGAAGAGTAATCCTCCACACTTTATCCCATCTTGAAGCTCCGTCAATGTCTGCCGCCTCGAACTGCTCCTGGTCTATACCCGCTATCGCAGCCATATATATAATCGAGCTCCAGCCTGCTCCTTTCCAGACTTCGGTAATATAAACCAGTGGAACAAACAGTTTTGCATTTCCGATGAAGTTTACGTACTCACCGCCAAGCAAATCAATAGCCGAGTTTACAATTCCGTCAAAGCTTAATACGTTTGTAATAATGCTTGCAATTATTACCCATGATAAAAAGTGTGGGAAGGTAAATGTAACCTGGAGGACCTTTTTTAACCTTCCTACTCTTAATTCGTTTAAAAGTAAAGCAAGTATTATTGCGCAGGGAAATGTAAGTATTAAACGTCCGCCGTTAATTTTGAGCGTTCTGATAACAGAATCTATAAATCGCGGATCTTGAAAGAGTTTTTCGAAATGTGAAAAACCGGTAAACGGACTTCCCCAAATGCCAAGCTTGGCCTTATAGGATTTAAACGCCAATGATAATCCCGCCATCGGCACATACGAAAATAATATGTACCAGATAATTGCAGGAAGCATAATCAGATAAACGCCTTTAAAGCGCGCTACTTCTTTCATTGTCTTTTTAAACGTAGGCTTTTTAACGCCCGTCGTGTTTTTTGCCATAACCCTCACCTCGTTTTTGTTGATTAAATCTTATCCCATATACCCCTAGTAACAAATGAACAAAAGTATGCTCAACTTGGAAAAAAATATGTTAAATACATATAAGTCAAATTTACCTATTATCAAAATAAGTACGGTGTTATAATCATGCTACGGGGATTATTAAGAGGTGAGTATGGCAAAGAAATTATTCAGAGCAATTTTTATAGACGATGAAATATGGGCACTAAGAGGTATTCAAGGAGTGGTCGATTGGGAGGAGCTTGGTTTTGAAAACGTAGGAGCCTTTACCGGCGTAAAAGAAGCTTATGAAAGCATAACAACTTTAAAACCCGATGTAATATTCACAGACATCAGAATGCCCGAAATAGACGGAATGGCACTTATTGAAAAGGTGAAAGAGCTTTTTCCCAATGTTTCATTTGTAATCGTTAGTGCGTACAAAGACTTTGAAATCGCAAAGAAAGCATTCAAAAACAATGTGGCCGATTATTTGATAAAGCCCCTTGATAAGGCAGAGGTTAAAACAACCGCCATGGCTTTATACAATAAACTTTGTATTAGCGAAGAAAATGCTTTTAACATAATGAACTATGACATGTTATCGCACAAGGATGCATCTACCACTGAAGTACGAAGATTTTTAAACGAATTAAGTCATGAAAACGGATATGAAATTCTCGTAAGCGAGAAAGACTTATCCGATATCGTTCCGGGGCTTACAGTGATTAACGTTAAGGGATGCCTGTACGCGTACATAACCGAAATCATAGATGATGCAGACAGATTTAAGCATACTTTATCGGGAATCAAGATTGGCCTAAGCACTCCCGCATATTCATTTGATGAAATAAGTTCAAAGGCCAACGAAGCCATCAAGTCATATATTGGCTATTTCTTTTATTCAAAAAACGAACAGGCAGCAAAAATACAGGGATTTTTGTACGATAATCTTGATAAAAAGTTGTCTATGGATGATATATGTAACGAGTTTTATTTATCAAAATCCTATGTGTTTGAATTATTCAGAATTTATACAGATACTTCAGTGATGGGATTTTTGAAAGATGTAAGATTATCCCGTGCCAAAGATCTTCTCAAGCATACAAATAATAACGTCGGCAAGATAGCATCTATGGTTGGTTTTGATGATGCGGGGTACTTTACAAAAACATTTAAATTAAAGTACGGAATAACTCCCGAACAATATTCTTTGAAACAATAAAAGCAAGGCATAACGCCTTGCTTTTATTTATGTATGAATGCCGGGTATAAAATAAGTTCGACCTTCGTATACTCTCCAACCTTTGAAGAAAACAGCATCTCATTTCTTTTATCGAATAGTTTTATTCTTTCATAAATATTTCTGATTCCGATACTGTCTTTTTGGGCTATGATATCTTCCTCTTTAAACGTTTCATTCTTTAATTCATCTAAAGCTTCTTCGCTCATACCGCGACCGTTATCACTTACCACTATTCTTAAAAGCCCTTCCTGCGTAAACATCGACTTTACCTTGATTTCGTTCTTTTTACCAATCGGCATATTGACAAATGCGTGCTTGATGCAGTTTTCAACAAGCGGTTGCAAAATCATTGACGGCACTCTGTAAGTAAGTGTTTCATCATCGATTTCTTCTTTTAAGATATACTTATCCGGAAATCTGAAGTTTGTTATTACAAAATACTGCTTTAACATGTCCAGTTCTGAAGAAAGTTCTACTATCATGTCTGAATAGAGAGAGTATCTGAAAGTCTTAGACATTGCCGTAACAATTTCTTCTATCATATCGGCGTTATAGTACTGAGCCATTGAGCGCACACACTCAAGTGTATTAAAGAAAAAGTGTGGATTAATCTGGCTTCTGTAGGCAGACATTTCTGCTTCCTGTTGCGCTACGGTTGCATACAAAAGCTTCTCTCTAGCCTTGTTTTCCCTCTCCGCCGATTCTTCCAATCGTTCCAACATACTGTTTATCTCAGTCGCAACTTTGCTGAGTTCAGAAAACTTAGGAACGGATACCCTCATGTTACCTTCTCCGCTTCTTATGCTCTTAAGTTCATCCACAATGTTTTCCGTTTTCTTTGAGTATTCCTTATTCAATAAGAATAATAGAAAAGCAAACAAAAGAACCGTTGCAACAATCAATACATAAAAGGTTCCGTTAAATGTTACATTCTTTATCCCAAGCATAGTTTTAGGAGTAAGCGTAACAATCTTTCCATCCATACAGTTTGCAACATGATAGCAATAGTCTCTCGAAGATAGCTTTACATCTCCATCATGTGACAATCCTGCTAAATCCGAAAACGTAACATCGGAAATCGGATGAAGCGAACTTACGATTTCATCGTTATATAAAAAGTACGCTGATTCATTTTCCCCGATAATATCTTCACAGTTTTTGGCTATTGGCGCAAAATCAAAAAGTATAGCGCAAAGCCCTATTTGCCTTGTCCTTTGTGAAATTCCCATGGCCGTTCTGTGAATAGGAATATAGATAAAATAAAAGGACGCAGTTTTATCATGAATCGGTTTATCAGAAATGAAGAAGGAGTTGATTTTAATCTGCTTATCAAAACCATACTCTTTCATGTTGTTTCTTAAATTATCATAGTACATGGAAATCGTATAAAGATGCCCTGTGGATGCATAGTAAAACAAGTCAACTACAAACTCGTTTTGATCTCTTGCTGTTGCGATGAGTTCTCTTGCCGTTGTCATATTTGACAGTTTTTCAACCGGATCATCAGAAAAAATGCTCTTTTGAAGCGCTGTCGTATAACCCGGCGCCTTGGCAGCATCTATGGCCTGATTAATCGCTTCATCAACTCTTGTGCATAAATAAGAAGCATCCCTTCTTAAGGAATTATATACTTCATCCTGAGTTGTCTTTTTCATATAGACGTAATAATACAAAAAAATACAAACAAGACACAGAAGAGTAATCAGCAAATATATAAGAATTCTAAAGTTAATCGTCCTGTTCTTAATTCTCATACACAATCTACCTCTGTCACATTATAAGATAGATTTAAAAACAGTAAAAGCCCCGGTTCTTTCGAACCGGGGCTAAACCTATTATGGTTATTAATTACTAACTAGAGTATCCCAGCAATTAACCTAAGAGTGAGAGAACACCCTGATTGGTCTGATTTGCCTGAGCAAGCATTGCCTGACCAGCCTGAGCAAGGATATTGTTGTTAGAGTAGCTAACCATCTGAGTAGCCATATCTGTATCACGGATAGAGCTTTCAGCTGATGTAGTATTTTCAACAACGTTATCGAGGTTGTTAATGGTGTGGTCAAGTCTGTTCTGAATAGCACCGAGTGCAGATCTCTGCTCTGATACCTTCTGAATAGCCTGCTTAATTGTTTCGATTGCTGATAATGCGTTAGCATCTGTATCTCCGTCAACCTTAAGGAAGTTAACTCCTAAGGACTTAGAAGACATAGCGCTTAAGCTTACAGAAATCTGGTTGTTTGTTGTAGCATCAGCACCAACGTGAAGGTTGAACTGAAGGTTTGCAACCTTATCTTTGCTCTTTGCAATAGAATTGGTTACAAGTCTGTCAAGGTTACCTACTGCATCGTATGTCTGAGGAGCGTCACCCTTTACAGAGATAGCGCCTGTAGAGTCAACGTTGAAGTAGTTGTTAAGAGAGTTAGCAGATACCTTGTTACCGTCCTTGTCATAGTATGCTGCAACAGCACCTGTTGACTTGTGAGCTGTAACTGATGTAGCTGAAATCTTAGCTGCCTTGATGATAGAAGCTTCTGTAGCTGTAGCTGATGTGCCGCCTTCTACAGTAAGACCTGAAATGATTGCGTTACCGGAAGTATCCTTAATGTTGATTGTTGCTGTACAAGCTGTGTTTGTAGCAGTAATTGTAGGCTGTGTAACTTCTACTACGAACTGGTCAGATACTGAACCTGCAAGTTCAACGTTAAAGCTGTTATAGGTTTCCTTTGTGTTTTCATCATATAAAGATGTAAATGTAACGTTAACACCCTGGTCTCTGAAAGACTTAATCAAAGCATTTGTTTCGTCCTGAATCATATCAGAACATGAGTTAGCTGCTGTAACAGTGAGCTTAAAGTTATCAGCATTACCAAGTCTAAGACCTGTAGCTGAATCCTTAGCAAATGTAGCTGTAGCCTGAGCTGCACCTGTAGCTAACTTAGCATAAGACATGCTGTAACCTGAAGCTTTGTTCTTGTCGCCCTTAAGTAAGTATGTTTCATTGAACTTTGTTGTTTCAGCAACACGGTCGATTTCTGTTGATAACTGATCAATTTCGTTCTGGATGTATGAACGGTCATCAATAGAGTTTGTTCCGTTAGCTGCCTTAACTGCTAATTCGTTCATTCTCTGAAGCATATCCTGAACTTCGTTCAAAGCACCTTCAGCTGTCTGTACTGCAGAAATACCATCCTGTGCGTTAGAAGAAGCCTGTGTTAAACCACGGATCTGCTTACGCATCTTTTCACTGATTGATAATCCAGCTGCGTCATCTGCTGCACGGTTAATCTTGTAACCTGATGAAAGTTTCTCTGTGCTCTTAGCCTGTGTCTTAGTTGTTAAACCAAGCATACGGTTAGAGTTCATTGCTGTAATGTTGTGTTGTACTACCATAATATAAACCTCCTTGTTTTTGACGTGCACATCCTTGTGCATCGTGTGTTAAATAGTAGTTGCTTTATAGTTAATGACCTTCAGCCCTCCGGGCCCTGGATGGCGTCCGGTCATAAGCTATACATAGGTATTTAGATAATACATTTTGAAAATTAATGAATTATTACACGATATTCAATTTTCAAAGTAGGGTTGTTTTCGGGGATATTATCCCCTTTGCATATATATCGGACAAAATTGGTGGTACTTTAGTCCCATCAGAAAAAATTTTTTAAATTTTTTCCGATTGTCATTGAATCTGAGTAAGATTTAAGCGCTTTTGCGCCGGAACGAGTGGCTTTAATGCGGTCTCTTTCGCTTTTAAACACGCTCTCAACGGCCGTTTTGTTTCTAAGCTCCTGGGCCTGGATGCATGTGGAAAGCTCCGTAATTTTAGTAATGAGATCCTGCATTCTCTTGATTTCGTCTTTGTAGGCATCTTTATTAAGGTTTAATTCTTCTCTCACCTTTTCATATACCATTTCAAAGCCGTCGTCAAGCTTTTCAAGCTTATATATAAGCACACCTTTTTCTTCTGTATTAATGTCAAACTTTTCAAAAGAAAAATTAGGCTCTTCTATAATCTTACTTTGCTCTTCGTTCTTTCTTTTTATCTGCGTAAGTACCTCAACCTTCTTTTCAAGGCTTTCGGTAAGCGCCGTTATATAAGTATTGGACATTTATACTCCTTTAAGAAGCCTTGGCCGACTTGATAACCTCTTTCCAGTTATCTCTTATGGAGCGAAGATGCATAACGATCTCTTCCATAATTTCTTTATCTTTCTTTGTGTTTGCCATGAGTAAGCGCTGAGAAAGATATACATACATTCTTTCAAAATCCTCGGCAACCGGATACTTCATGTCGAGAGTCTCTCTAAGGTAATCAATGATCCTTTCAACTCTCATAATATTTTCATGAGCACCGGGTACGTCCTTTTGCTCAATCTTCATGATGGCGATGTTTGAAAACTTAATCGCACCTTCATAAAGAAGAAGGGTAAGCTCGGCGGGTGATGCCGTAAGTATTTTACTTGTATTGTACTGTGAGTAGCTGCTTGGAAGTGCCATAGTATTAATCTCCTTATTATTCTAGCCTATAGTTATTGTCCCAACATACTCGTTAATGAACTGGTGGAAGACTCAAGTTTGGAAAGAGCCACTTCCATCTTCGAGAACTTATCATAGTACTTGTCTTCGTAAGCTGCAAGCTTCTTTTCCGCTTCTTTAATCTTCTCTTCAAGACTGGTCATATCGCTCTTAGCCTTTTTATCTTCCCAAAATACCCCGGCGCTTGAATAATCTGTCGCCTTGGAAAGATCGCCAAGTTTAGTGTAGAGCGTACGTGATAACTGTGAGAAGAAACTTGTTACCGCATCAGGGTCTGCTGCGATCATAGCTTTCAACTTATCATCTTTTGTTGCGGTGTTATCATCTTTATCATCACCGTCGATGTGATAAGCATGCTTCTCGTTATCAGGTGCTGTAAAGTAACTTAATGTTTCAATACCAAAGTTTGTAAGGTACATTTTCTTTCCGCTTACATCAAAGCCCTGAAGGAAAATGTTCTGGATATTGGTTCTTAAATTACCTAATGTATCGTCTTTTCTTAAAAGAGCGTCTTTAATCTTCTTTTCCCACTTCTCGATTTCTGTATCTGTCATCTTTTCTTTTTCTTCATCGGTAAGTGGTTCGTAATCTTTAGCTGCGTCAGCATTGTAAAGCTTATCCATTTCGTTCATGATCTCGTTGTATTCTTTAAAGAAATCACGGATCATGTCATAGATGCCGCTTGTATCCTGCTGAGTGGTAATGGTAACGTCTGAGGCTTCTGCCAAACATGTAAATGTAAGTCCGTTAACCTGAATTGTGTTTGTGTTTGATGTAAAGGAAGCTCCGTTAAGAGTAATCTTACAATCCTGACCATTAATCTTAACAGCTTCTTCTGAAAATTCCTTTGCATCTGCAGCAAGTGCCGTTTTAGATATTTCAATCTTATCTTTCAAAGCATCAAGTGCATCATTAAAGTCATTTGCATCACCCTTAAGTTCTTTAAGGTATTTGTATACATCAGAAGTAACGTCTTTTGAGATTTCTGTTAATGTAGCTTCTTTATCAAAAACCTGCTCGCCTGTTTCTTCGTCTGTTTTAAACTTTAATTTACTCTCCCAGCCTGCAAATGTTTTGTACTCTTCGTACAAAGGATCTTTGACATCTTCATCGTGAGAAAAACTTGCATTAAGACCAAGTCTTGAAAGAGCTGAAAAGCCGGCTGCATTATCTGCTGTGATAATGAAGTCTTCTTTTGAACCGCTTTCTTTAGCGCCCACGAATATACGCTGGTTCTTTTCATCAAAGTTAGCCATTACACCGGCTTCCTTTAATTTAGAAACAACTTCTTCAACGGTATTTGTGGCTTCGAGTTCGATTCTTGTAGTCTTATCGCCTGTCTTAACGGTGAAAGAAGCCTTTCCTGTAATATCGGAAAGATTCTCTGAATTCTTGGGTTTTGCCAAGTTAGATAAGATAGTAGTCTTCTTTACCTCATTACCTGTCATGGCCGCCATTTTACCGCCGGTTAAGTATCCTGATTTAGCAAGGGAAGAAATTGATAGAGTCTGCACTCCGTCCATAGCTTCCGCACCTGTAATTACTGAAACTGCAGATGAGTTGCTTACAGACGTAGTCTTTTTAGAGTATGAAGAATTAAAGCGCATCTCGGATACAGTTTTTGAATAGAAAGACTTAATCTTTTTGTTTAAGTCAGTCCATGCTTCTGTTTTCCATTCGCTTTTTGTTTTGTCTTTATTTAACTTATCAACCTTAACAGATTTAGCTTTCACTAATTCTGAAATAATGGTTTCTGTATCAAGTCCGGAGTACATTCCGGTCATACGCATAGGCATAACAAATCCTCCATATGTTCCCGAAAAAAGAAATTATCTTCTTTCGTCTACCATGATGCCTGCAAGCTCCCAAGCTTTGGCAATAAGATCGAGTGTCTTTTCAGGGGGAAGCTCTTTAATGATTTCCTTAGTTTCCTTGTCCACGATCCTGATCATTACACGGTTGGTACCTTCATGAAAACCAAATGCCACTTCGGAATTGGACATCTTCTTGTTTAAGTCCTCAACCGCCTTACGCAACTGGTCCTGAGAAGGTTCTCTGTCATATGACTCAGATTTGTTCTCAGCTTTTTCTACCACTCTTGTGGTATCGTCGATTTTCGCTGTATCTGCTGTCAGGGTTACATCCGTGTATTCTGCCGCAGTCTTTGGTGCAGGTTTTGTAACCTGCTGTGCCTGTGAAGTCATCACACTGTTAATAGGTTCAAGTGACATATTCATTCTCCTTTCACGGCATCCATGCCGTTTATAAAGGTTCCAGGTATTTTATATATCGGAACGGTTGACAAAAACTTTATAGTTAGCCCAAAAAAATTTTAGCCAAAAAGATTTTTAAGGTTATCCATAACGTCTTCAGCGTTCATGGCTTCCTTATTGGATTCCTGAATCTGTAAGTAAACTTCTTTTCTGTAAATCGGCACTTCCTTTGGAGCTGAGATACCGATTTTTACCTGCTCGCCCTTAATCTCCAATATCGTGATCTCAATGTTATTGTTGATTACGAGGGCTTCATTCTTTTTACGTGATAATGCTAACATGTGCCCTCCTTCTTTCCCTCTTTCAAAATTTCATAGATGGGGAACTTAATCATGTACTCTTCAGAATCAAGGATGATCTGAACAGCTTTTCTTTCAGTAACGTTAATGACCATGGGAGCTCTTAAGTTTACGCTCATCTTGGTTAAGTCCTTAGGAACGGTGACCGTAACAAGTACTAATGTTTCTTCGGGGTCAAGATTGCCCACGGGTTTAAGAATTTCTTCGTCAACTTCCGGGTTGTAAGTGGGGCTTACAATAAGGGGGTCCATAACAGGCATTGCAAATGCAGGTTCCTGTAATGACTGCATCCAGCGTATTCCTGCGTTATCGCCCTTTTCGATATCGTATATCAGGGCAAAATCCTGTAAATCCGGAAATCCGATGATCCCATTTTCAAAATGGATTATTTTGGTAGGATCAATGGAAACCTCGCCAAAAACTCGTGTCTCAATAGTCATATTGTTCCTCCTATACGTAATTAAGTAAGTTTTCCTTAATTATCTTGGCTGTAGACATAAGCGCTGCATCGTATGCATATTCTGCGCTCTTTAAACGGATTGCGGTCTCCGCAATGTCCGCATCTTCGTTTTCGCTCTTAAGTTCTTTTAAGGTCGAAAGCTGTGTATCAAGTCTGTTTTCTACAAGGTCTAATCTCTTGGATCTTGTACCGCAGTTTGTAAGTGCTACGTTGTTATCTTCAAGATACTTATCGGCATTTGTGATGCATCCGGAGAATAAGGAGTGAAGCTTTTCATCAATAAAGGTTTTAGACTTCTTTGCTGAATCAAGTCTAGCCTGAGCATCCTTTATTAAAGCTTCCTGTGTTTCATCGTAGCTCTTGATTTCTTTTTCGATATCAGCAATCTTTGCTTCGATTGATTCCACTTCTCCGAGGGCATACATAACATCTTCTAAGTCTCTTACGATGTTGTGTGAAAAGCACTCTTCTGCGTTTGTGTTTATTCTTAATGACTGGTTTACACCTACATTATACTCTATCTCTCCGTTATGAGAGGTATAATCGATGTTATTTGTTCTGTCATAACAGTTAAAGTAGTGTTCGGGTCTTAAATCACCCTTGCTCCACGTATCTTTCCTATAAGTAACATTAACATCTTCAATGTTGTCTTTTGTGACAGGAATCATGTTTCCTGTTCCGTCATTAACTGCCACATTTTCACCGATTAAAATTTCACCGGTTTCGGGTATGTATGCTACTTCGCCGGGATTTTCCGCAATAAACTTGTAAGGCTCATCACTCACCGATTTAATCTGAACCTGTCCCGTTAAGTCTAACTCTTTTCCCGCTGCCTTAATCTTAAATTCCGAAGGAGCGGTTGTCTGTGACAAGTCATTATAAGAAAGCCTTACTCTTGTAATGTTCTTTGTGTATACGTTTAATTCGCTGTCGTCTAAATTAATATAAGTTGTTTCGTCAACCTTTACGGATTTAAAGGTTTCCTCAATGTCGTATTTCACATCTTCATCCTTTTGGAACACCAAAGGAGAGTCTGTTCTAAATCCTGTAAATACGCTTCTTCCGGCAAAGTCCACATTACCTGTGTTGTAAATCTCTGCTGCAAAAGATTTAAGGTTGTCTGTAATAACCTTTCTGTCGGATGCTGTTAATGTATCCTGTGTGCCCTTTACATAGAGCTTTCTAATATCAACGATAGCATCCGAAAGCTGTGTGATGGCGTCTTCCGTAACCTTAAGCCAGCTCTTTGCGTCCTGTACGTTCTTTTCAACGTACTGTGTGGTCTGATTTACGCTGGTTCTAAGTCTTAAAGATCTCAATGCTATAATGGGATCTTCCGAAGGTCTTGATATTTTCTTTCTGCTTGCAATCATTGTGGACAATGAATCCTGCAGATTTTTGTTTACGTTAATGTTTGAAATAGAATTGTTCTGGATGATCTTGTTGGTTATTCTCATGATTAGTCTCCATGGGGTGCTGCCAATAATACGCTCTAAAGTATATATCGGCAAAAATCATGATTTTATACACCCGTTTGTAAAATTAATCTGTCGTAAATTTCAGTAAATGTCTGGATCATCCTTGAAGCCAGATCGTAGGCGTTTTGGAATTTAACAAGGCTTATTGCCTCTTCATCGGAATCAACGCCCGATATGGAAATTCTTTGGTTGTTAACTGTCTTTGTCATTGTGGAGTAATAGGTCTCCGACCTATTTGCTCTTGATGCGTTTAAGGCTACGTCTGAAAGAACGGATTGTAAAAATTCGCTTGCAGAGCCGCCTCTGAAAGAAAACATTGTCTTATCTGTTTTTAATGCAATAAGCTGATCCACAACGTCTGACTTTGATTCGCCGTCTGATGCGCCGGTTCTTGTAGCAAGGCGGTTTGCATCCTGTGCGATATATTCGCTTACTTCAAAGTTCGCAGCCGTAAGTCTGTAGTAGCTGTCATCGGAGTTTGAAATGGTTACTACATTTGCTGCGCTGTTTGCATAGTAATCATCAAATGTAAGCTGTCCCCCAAGAACATTATCCGCAAAGAAAAGTCTTGTGGCGGGATTTTTGTAACCGTCAACGGAATTATTCTGTGTAAGAATATCGTTAAAGGTTCTTGAGTAAAGTCTTACAAATTCGTTTAACTGTTCCTGATAATAAGGAATTCCTTGGAAATCTATGCTCTTTCCTACGTTTGCTTCCAACTCAAGTCTTGATGTAGAAAGAATACATTCATCATAGTTTGGATCTATATTGAATGTGTAGAAGCATTCGCCTGTTGTTTTATTGTACTCATAGGTCCAGTCGGTGTAGTGATAGGTTTCAGAGCCTAAAGAAATCTTTCCGCCACCCGTTGCCAAAGTACACTTATCAAGGTCCTTTAAATAATCATCGGTAACCTGGATCTTTACAGTGCTGTTCTGAGTATCAACGTTCTTTACGACACCTCTGAAGTTTTCTGTATTGTTTCCGTCACGCATTTCGATAAGTCCCTGAAGTTTTCCGCCTATCAAAGTGCTGTAGATATTAAATGTATTTCCGTCAGTCCAGCCAAGATCGTAAAGACCTTTTGTGTCTGACTGGTTCATAGTCTCGTTGTTTTCTCTTGCGTTACATTCGATTTCTCTAAACTCGTTTGTATCAACCAAGAGCTGATTTCCGGCGATTGTAACCACAAATCTGTTGGCGCCGGTATCATAGTTGTTTGCTTCATCTCTTATAGGAGTTTCTGTTACTTCACAAGAAACATATTCTGAAAGCTTATCTAAAAGAAGAGTTCTTTTATCTCTTAATTCATTTGCCTTTGCTCCCGTAAGCTCTATAACGTTAATCTGCTTATTAAGTGTAGCTATCTGTGATGCGATTGAATTGATTTCCGAAACCGTATCTTTAATTTCTGTATTAACGTCCTTCTGAAGCTCTGATAACTGGTTTGCCACGCCGTTAAAATAATCGCAAAGGGACTGGGCATACATTACAAACTGAGCCTTTGTTGCTTTGTCTCCGGCATTTTTCTGCACTTCTTCAAGGGCGTTATACATAAGGTTAAAAGATGAGTTAAAACCGTTTATTGTATCTGTTTCCTGAAAATAATTTTCTACAGACTTCATATAGTAAGCTTTGGCGGAAATTCTTCCAAGCTTCTGGTTTGAATCACGGAATTTATCATCATAGAAGTCATCATGTATTCTTTCGATAGCAATTGTATCTACACCTGAGCCCGCACAGCCGTAAGTGGTAAACACTCTTAATGCCGCGCTTGCTTCCTGAATTGCTTCCTGGCGTGAATATCCTTCTGTTTCAACATTTGAGATATTGTTGGCCGTTGTATTAAGTGCTGCATTTGCTGCAAGCAAGCCTGTATATGAAATGTTTAATCCAAAAAATTGTGAAGGCACTTATGACTCCTTTCTATCTGGTTCCAAGCTGATTGATGATGTGTTCCAACATTTCGTCGATTACATTTATATATCTGCTTGAAGCGTTGAATGCATTTTGAAACTTTACCATGTTTGTGAGTTCTTCGTCTGAAGAAACCCCGATTACCTGCTCACGCTTGTGGTCAAGGCTTGCAACTGTTTTATCCTGGTTTTCCGAAATGTTTTTATATACGGCACCTGAGTTTGCAACCTGTGAAACAAGGTTTGTGTAGTAGGTGTTTAAAGAACATCTTGTGGCTACGTTGGGGTTAAGCCTGTAAATATCCGCATCGAATGCATCAGCTAAGGCTTTTGCCGTTTCATAGTCAACCGTTCCGTCTGCTTTTCTAAACTTCATCTTTCCGGCTTCTCTTATAAGATCCGGATTGATTATAAGATTAGGAATTGAATAAAGAGTATCTGTAAGATAGTCATCATCCAAAACTTCCTCGTTGTATACCCAGTCTGTGTAGTCGCCGGCTGTTCCTTCTTTTCTGTAGCCATCGGACTGAGCTTTCATAAATATCTGTAAAGGCGAGCCGTCATCGGCTGCCATGTATGTTCCTTTTGAAGCTTCCCACGCTTTATGCAAAACATCGTTTACTGCTATTGCCACGTTGTGTATAAGCTGGTCAAACTCTGCCTGAACATTCATACAAACCGACTGAGCAATTGTCTTGTTGTAATATTCAACATCTTCTTCGTATTTCTTTAAGTCTTTTGTGTACTGCTCAACATCAGCGATATACTGAGGGTCCGTTACTCCAAGTGGATACTTTGAAGAATCGGGAACAACGGGCTTTACGGGAATGTCTGTAAAGTTAGCAACCTTATCTCCTCTTACATATAACATGGAGCGAAGTTCTCCGATGTCTGTATTTCTGTCAGAAGAAATAAGCTGTGTTGTCTTAAATACCAATGCTCCGGAAATATCGATCTGATCCATGCCTTCATCATCTACATAAGGTCTTGCATTTAATTTCCAGTAAGGAGTATAGAATCCTGTTCTTGCATCGGTGTAAAGTTC
The DNA here is from genome assembly GCA_016291405.1 of Lachnospiraceae bacterium. GTDB lineage: Bacteria > Bacillota > Clostridia > Lachnospirales > Lachnospiraceae > UBA1258. The sequence continues at coordinate 10,190 of JAEEXG010000020.1, read as the reverse complement.
TATATCGTATACGGTATCCGCTGCAACAAAGTCCTGTCCTTCAACCTGCACGGTTACGGAGCCGTAAATATTTTCAGAATATGATATGCGACAAAGACCCGAAAGTTCATCGAGGTATTTGTTTCTTGTGTCGCGCATATCGTTCGCTCTTTCAATCCCACCAACCTCAATTTTTCGAATCTCATCATTTAACTTTAATATGTTATGGCCAAGCTCGTTGATTCTTTCAACTTTCTCCTTAATCTTAACGTTTAACTCAATCTGATAGTCCTGAAGACCTTGGTAAACCTGAGTCGCATTTGTTAAGAAAGATGAGCAGTTCTGAATTAACATTCTTTGAACCGCTGTATCATCGGGAGTTTTTGAAAGTTCTTCGATTGTTGACCACATGTTGGTCATTGCCTGATGAAAACTGGCATCGTCATTTAACTCATCCAGCAAATCTTCAACTTCATTCATTGCATCGTAAGCTGTAGCATAAAAAGCAGCCCTACCGTTTTCTTTACGGTAAGACAAGTCGAGAAAATAATCTCTCACCTGGCGAACTTTATCATATGAAACACCTAAGCCTACCTGCTGTGAAGCCACAGATACGGAACCCTGCTTAATCGTGTTGTACACACGGTTACCAAGGTATACCTGTTGACGCACGTAGCCCTGAGTGTCCATATTTGACAGGTTATGCGCAGTCGTGTTGAGAGCATTCTGTCCCGTTTGCAATCCTGAAGTTCCTACATAAATAGCTCCCATTAACGGCATGTTACGATCTCCTTAGTATATACAACCCGGTCCATAATAATAAGAACCGGGTGCTCATCACTGTTTAGCGTCGAAAGTGCCGGACATTGTGCCAAGGGAGCTTCCTGTGTTGTAAGCGCCCTTATTGTAGTTGGCCGTTTCCGGTGCCTTTCTCATGGCTTGAATCATATTCATGTCAAAATTCACCATATCGATTGCGCTTTTTAAAAGCTCTGCATTCTGCTCGTTTATGAATTTCATTTCATAAAGAGTAGTGTGAAGTTTGTCATGAATCAACGATAGTTTCTTTTGTTCTTTTGGCTTCTTTTGAAGTAAATCCACCAAAACATCAAGCTTCAGTTCCGCAACATCCGTGTTTAGGATCTTAGCAATCTCGTTCATCGTTTCGGTGCGCTCATTTTCAAGCGCCGTGATTTTTGTGACAATCAGCTGCTCCTTATCCGTAATCACAGCTAAGGCATTCAAATCACCCTTAACGATGACCTCGGTCTTGCCCTTAGAGAGGTCAAGTAGCTTTTCGTATTCATCATTTTCCTTGTTAAGTACATCAACAAGTGTGTCAATAAGACTAGCCACTTAAGCCTCCCTAGCGCAATTCCTCGTACTTCTGTAACAATTTGTCAGCAAAACTTTCTGAACTCACATCATAGGTACCATTCTTAACAGCCTGTTTCAAAGGTTCGCAGACATCGAGACGAATGTCGCTTGCGCCCTTTACAGCTGCGCTAGCTACCTGAATATCGAGTCCTCTTGAAGAGATGTGGACCTGGTCCGTCTGTCCCTTCTTTGCTACATTTTGTTCCTTCTGTACCTTAGAGGAATTATAGAGTTGCTGAACTTGTGTATAGGCTTCTATACGCATATGTTCCCTCCTTCGCGTTTACACGCTTTTTCTAATTCTCTACTAACTTTATCGGCACTTTATTTTATATCTTTAGAGTTAAAAAGAAAAAAACACCGATTTTTTTCGATGTTTTTCTTTGAGTCCTGTTTTTCTAATAGATATTCCTGTTTTACCTCATGTTCTTAAGTTCATTTACCATAGCCACATCATCGGCCGTAACCTTGATGTTTGCAGTGGTTTTGGTGCCGTCGGGCTTTGTGATGGATACTTCCAATATGTCTCCCTCACCTACTCCAACTCTGGCAACATCTTTAATAAAAGAAACAAATCTGGGGTGATTAGCTTCAAATTTATTCTTAAACCCCATAAGTTTCATGATATCTGCAGGATTTGGCATTTTTATTCCTCCTTAAAATCTTCACTTTTAGCAAAACTCTGCCTAATCTTCATAGCGCAAAGAGACTGGTCCGCCAGGCGGTAGAAATCTCTTTTGAAATTTAAATCATCAGTAATCTCTTTTTGAATCCATCCGCTTATAAAGGAAAGCGAACGTTTCTTTATTCTGTTAATATAGTTAACTTCTTTTAAAAGTTCATCTATCGATTCATCGGGATCAAAGTCATTGCCGGGTATTAAGGCTGCAAATTCATCTCCACCGAGTCTGAAATAATCGCCCTTAGGTTCATAAATTTTCTTTAAGCACTCGGCAAAGTCAACGATATAGGCATCGCCTTCGTCAAATCCGTAATTGTCATTAACTTCTCTTAAGCAATCAAGGTCAAACAAAATCAAGGTTTCGTATTTTCCCTTGGCCGATTCTTTTAATTCATCAAGCTTTTTGTCAAAAGAAACCCGGTTCTCTATTCCGGTTAATACATCTTTATAAGTAATCTCTTCGTAGGTATCAAGGTATTTTCTTTCTTTAATGTAGTTTGTCTCATCATACACAAGCAGCGAGAGAATCTCCGCCACAAACACAAAGAGCCCCACGCCTCCCACAACTGCAAAGCTTCGTCCGGAAGGTGATGCGATGAAAGACGCAAGAGCAAACACTGCGGTTAAAATCATCGTAACCGATTCTATAAGCACAAGGCGTTTCCTGAAATCTCCGCCCTTTTGTTCAATCGCCGCATAGACAAAGGAGCCTAAACCTGCCACCAAAATGTAAAGATGGGTAAGGCCCAAAACATCTATGGGCGCATAAATATCCGTAACATAGCCGATTATTACAACTATCGGGCACAGCCAGCCGATAAGCTCCATTACCTTAAAGAAACTTGTTTCTCTTTTTATAACGCACGAAAAATAACCCATGTAAGGGATTCCGATCATCGATAAAGCAAGGGTCCCCACAATACAAAAAGTCTGGGTGCGGTTTGAAAGAAACTGTGGGATGTCACTGTTACAAAAAATCCAGACACTCGCCAAGAATACAATGCCTATAAAGTATCCGTTTATGGGAACAATCTTCTTGTTTCCCTTCTTCGCCTGATAAATCATAAAACAGATGCTTAAGATCATGATGGCAAGCATAAAGACGATTATCAAAAAGTGAATCTGATTTTTATGAACCACCGAGCCTCTTAAGGAGTCAAGATTTCCAAAAACAGGCTTTTCCACATTAAGTCTTATGGAATGATAAGGCATGATGCTTATGGCAATTTCTTTTCCCGCCATATCGGGTGTGATGGGCACAATAAGGCGCACATCCCCTACCATCTTTCCCTTAACGCCTGTAATGTCTTCGGCAAAAGAAGCTATTTTGTTTCCGTCCACCTTAATGATGCACTTACTGAATATTGTATTCATCATAAGGCCGTAGTTATCTTCAATTTTACTTGGTAATGTGCCGCAAAGCTCTATGGCCTTTCCTTCCATATCCCTTAATATAACCGGAAAATCCTTATCCTCGCAGCCGGACACCTGCCATTCTATATTGGCGTCGCCTACCATAGCCAATTGAATCTTGTTTTCTTCGGGTCTTTCATTCAACGCGCACAAAAACACCAGCACAACCAGCGCCATGCATGTAAATAAAGCAATGTACCCCTTTATATTCCTTATATTCACGATTTTCCCCTTACGTGTTTATATGGTTTTAGATTTACTATATAAATCTTTTTTATTATACCTCATTATCTCTAAAAATAATAATTAAATAAATCAAAAAAGGACCACTTCTTTCGAAGTGGTCCAAATTTGCTTTTTACTTAATCAGTATGTATGAAAGATTAGTTAGCTTTCTTCCATTCGTTGTACTGTTCCTGGAATGTTGAAAGAACATCCTGGTAACCTGCTTCATCAAGCTTTTCCTGATATTCAGCAAGCTTAGCTTCTACTTCGTCTTCTGCGAAGTAACCTGTTTCAAGCATGAATCCGTATTCTTCAAATACGTTCTGGCATGCTGTGTACTTATCCTTAACGGGCTCTTTATCAAACTGGAATCCGCTTGCGCAAGAAACAACTGCTGAACCGTTGAAGTCTTTGTACATCTGAGGTGTGTAAGGTGAAGATGCTTCTGCTGTTACAACTGTAGCTGATGCTGATTCCCACATTGAGTGGTTGTAAGGAGAATCGTTCTTTACAACGTATCCGTCTGCATCATATGTGAAGTCTGTTCCTTCAACACCGTATGTGTAAAGGTCTGCAAGAGCCTTATCTGTGTAAAGGAGACCTAAGAAGTCGATACAAGCCTTAGCCTGTTCTTCTGTTGAGTTAGCTGTAATAGCAAAACATGAACCAAGAGCTGAGTCTGTGTGCATGTAGTTCTTTGTGCACTTAACCATTGTTACGTCCTGACCGTAACGACCATCTGCTTCGTCGTTGTTAGGAACGTCTGTCCACCATGAAACTGCCCAATCCTGAGTCTGAGTTGTGGTATCTGTTGTCTGCTTAGCAGCTTCATCTTCTGAGATGTAGCCAAGAGCTGACCACTTAGCCATTAACTTACAATATTCAAGATATTCAGGGCTAAGAATAGTATCAACTACTTCGTTTGTATCACGGTCAACTGCTACGAAGTCACCGTTAGCATCGCCTGTGAAGAAATCAAAGCTGTCGATGTAGAATCTGTAGAACATAGCTGTCTTCTGAAGCAAGAAAGGATAAGGAAGTCCTTCACCCTTAGCATCAGCGAGCATGGGCTCGATGTCAGCAAGGCCCTTTACAGAAGAAAGATCCCAACCAAACTGATCAACAAGTGCCTGTCTGAACATAAGGTTGTAACCTTCTACGTTGTCCTTGTAAACAGGAACATAGTAGTTTCTTCCGCCGTACTTTGTACCTTCCCACTGGTTAGCATCCATTGAGTTGTAAAGGTCTGTTCCGGGTAAAAGATCTGTGATGTCGTATGCAGCTTTCTTAGCATATAACTGCTTTGTTCCGATTGTATCTTCCCAAGCAGCTGTCCAAAGAAGGTTGATTTCGTTGTTGTTAAGAGCGAGGTTTGCCTTCTCCTGATATTCACCGCTTCCTACATCGAAGAGAGTGATCTGAACGTTGATCTTGTCTTTGATATAGTCGTTGATTGCTGTTTCGATTTCTTTTGTCTTTGCAGAATCGGGGTTACCGTTGTTGAAGCAAGCTCTGTAAACAACGATGTTTGTTGCTCCTGAATCTGTAGTAGTTTCTGTGTTGTTTGTTTCTGTCTTTGTTTCTGTCTGAGCTGTTTCGGTCTTAGAAGCAGGTGTTTCTGTCTTAGCACCGCAAGCACAGAGAGAAAGCATCATTGTTGCAGCAAGAATGCCGGCTAACAATTTTTTCATTTTTTTGTCCTCCCATTAAAAAATGTTTTTAGTATCTATATTTACCGCCATAAAAAGCAGATAAATATCACCCTTTTACTGAGCCAACCGTAAGGCCCTTAATGAAATACTTCTGGAAGAAAGGATAAGCTATCATGATAGGTCCGATTACCACGATAACCGTTGCCATCGTTGATGAGTACTGAGGAATTGTGCCACCCATTGCAGCTCTTACCGACGAAGGAACGTTATTGTTGTTAAGCAGGAACTCTATACTCTTTTGAATGTTGATAAGAAGAAGCTGTAAGGGTTTCTTTTTATCTGTATCGATGTACATAAGAGCGTTCTGCCAATCGTTCCAGTATGCGGTAGCCATCATAAATCCAACGGCCGCAAGTGAAGGCTTAAGCAAAGGAAGTGTGATCTGGAAGAATGTTCTGTATTCTCCCGCACCGTCTATCTTTGCGGCTTCCATAAGTTCTCCGGGAATCGAGTTTGCAATGTATGTACGAAGGATGATTACGTTCATCGTTGTTACACACAAAGGTAAAATCAATACCCAAAGGTTATCCTTTAAGTGATAGTAAGTTGTAAAGCAAATGTAACCCGAAAGCTGACCGCCGTTAAAAAGCATGGGAATCAGCAAATAAACCGATAAAAATTTTGAAAGTCTGAAATCTTTACGGCTGATGGAATAAGCAAACATGCTCATTACCAAAAGGCCTAAGAAAGTTCCCGCTACTGTAACGAAAATCGTTACTCCGTATGAACTTACAAGCTTGTCGCCGTATTTTAAAACTGCGTTAACACCGTTGAGTGACCATTTTTCAGGCCAGAATGCGAAACCGTTTCTTGCAATTGTTTTTTCATCCGTAAATGCTGCAACGAATACAAGCCATACGGGCAAGAAACAAACTACGGTATATATAAGGAGTATTAATGCCAATACGTATTGGCCAAATCCTTTTCTTTCTCTTCTTGAAGGTGCAATATCCAATGCACTGTTCTTCTTTTTGCTCATACTTCAAAGCCTCCTTAAAACAATGCATTTTCCGGTTCAATCTTACGAACCAGCCAGTTTGCAAATAACATTAACAATAAACCGACTACAGACTGGAAAAGTGATGCAGCTGCAGTGTATCCGAAGTCCGAACTTCTCAAAATTGAGTTAAGTACGTAGGAATCGATAACCTGAGTGTACTTATAAAGTCCACCGTTGTTACGTGTAACCTGGTAGAAAAGACCTGTATCGGATCTCATTACATTACCTACCGACAAAAGAAGCATTACCGTAACCATAGGAATAAGGGAAGGAAGTGTGATGTGCCAAATCTTTCTCCACTTATTTGCACCGTCGATTTCAGCAGCTTCATAAAGCTCTGAATCGATACCGGCAAGTACCGACATGTAAAGAACCGAACCATAACCTGTATCTTTCCAGATCTTTACAATAAGAAGTATCCACGGCCAAAGAGTTCCGTTTGAATAAAACTTAATGTTGGTTCCAAGCATGTGGTTTATAAGTCCTGTGTTAGAGCCTAAGAATGCATAAACGATAAACTGAACCGCAGCGTATGAAATGAATACGGGGATAATCATTATCGTCTGCATGGTCTTTGCCATTTTCTTAAATAAAAGCTGATCGATTGCGATTGCAAGAGTTACATTTAAAAATGTACCCACGGATGTAAAAAGCAAGTAATACAAAATTGTATTCTTTGTCATTCTTACAAACATGTCTTTAGACACAAGCATAAAGTTAAAGTTCTTTAAGCCTGCCCAAGGGCTTCTGAAAATACCCAACGAAAAATCATAATCTTTAAATGCCATAACCAAACCGGCCATGGGAACATACATTATAAAGAATAAAATTAGGAAAACCGGCAGAGCCATTACTACGTGAGCTCTGTGCTTCCAGGTGTTTCTAAAGAAATCTTTCATACCTTAAACCTCGCACAATTACCGAAAACCGCTTCTTAATCGTTTTCGTAGCTTTAAGATACAACAATTTTTATACTTTTGCAACTTATTTTTATACTTTTCTTGTCATTTTTACCTTTTTTGGTAATTATGATTATTTTTGTTTCGAAAAATTTTGTTATTTTTCACATGTATAAGCCAAAAAACTGTTCAAATCACACTTTTTTAACTTAATTGTTTACTTAAGGCCGTATAAAAAAACCCGAAGGCTAGCTTCGGGTTTAAATGCCGTAATTACAGGCTTTTTCGCTTATTTGATTTCCATTGATTTAAGTTTCGTTTTACGCAACCGATTTTTATAGTAATTATTTACAAAGCGAATATGCGTCTTCATCAACCACCAATGTTACATCCTGATGGAACTGTAAGATTGAAGCGGGAACCTGAGGTGTTACAGGTCCGAAGAATGAATTCTTTACAGCTTCAGCTTTGTCTTTTCCGCTTGCCAAAATCAAGATGCTCTTTGCGTTCATGATTGTTCCGATACCCATTGTGTAAGCTTGCTTTGGAACATCGTTTGCTGATGCAAAGAAGCGCTTGTTTGCTTCGATTGTAGACTCTGTCAAATCAACACAGTGAGTTTTCTGGATAAACTCATCGCAAGGCTCGTTGAATCCGATATGTCCGTTTCTTCCGATACCAAGAAGCTGAATGTCTGCATATCCTAAAGAAGCCACCTTGGCTTCATATGCTTCACACTCCTTTGCTGCATCGGGCTTAGAACCGTCGGGCAAGAAGCTTGCATCCTTTCTTAAATTAACATGATCAAAAAGATTGTCGTGCATAAAGTAGTAATAACTTTGGTCATGAGTTCTTTCCAATCCTCTGTACTCATCAAGGTTTACTGTTGTAACCTTTGAAAAGTCCAAATCGCCGTCTTCGTACTTCTTTATAAGGTTTTTGTAGGTACCGATGGGTGTGGAACCTGTTGCAAGTCCAAGTACACAATCAGGCTTAAGCACCACCTTAGCCGCCAAAATATTTGCTGCAACCTTACTTAATTCGTCGTAATTCTTTGTAACATAAATCTTTACTGCCATATTTCCCTCCCAAATGGAATAATAACTAACTGAATGATATCACATCCGTTAGCCTTGGGACCATGCCCATGTTGTCATTTCTTTAATAAATTTGCCCTTATAAGACTTTAGACAAAAAGTCCTTAAGTCTTTGATCCTTCGGATTCGAAAAAAAGTCCTCAGGCGCCCCTTCTTCTTTGATAACTCCTTCATCAATGAAAATGACTCTGGTTGCAACTTCTCTTGCAAAGCCCATTTCATGAGTAACGACGGCCATCGTCATGCCGGATCTTGCAAGTTCTTTCATTAATTCCAATACTTCTCCAACCATCTCAGGGTCAAGAGCCGATGTTGGCTCATCAAAGAGCATAACATCAGGGTCCATTGCCAAAGCTCTCGCAATTGCAATACGCTGTTTCTGGCCTCCCGATAACTGGTTTGGATATGAATCGGCTTTATCGAAAAGTCCGATTCTTTTAAGCAATTCATCCGCCTTCTTTGAAGCTTCTTCCTTTGACTTTTTAAGGACCTTCATGGGTGCAAGTTCAATGTTTTCTTTCACACTCATATGAGGGAAAAGATTAAACTGCTGAAACACCATTCCGATTCGCTCTCTTAAGGCGTTTATATCGCTTTTGGGATCGTTTAGCTTACTTCCTTCAAAGAGAATTTCTCCTCCCGTTGGCTCTTCCAACAGATTTAAGCATCTTAAAAATGTGGATTTGCCCGAACCCGAAGGGCCGATAATTGCAAGCACCTCTCCTTTTTTAACGGTTGTGGATATTCCCTTTAAAACGTCGGTTCCTTCAAAGGATTTGCTTAAGTTTGTAATCTCAAACAAGACCTGATCGTTATTAACGCTCATTCTTCTTAAGCCTCCTTTCAAGTTTGCCCACAAGGTTTGTAAGCACCATTACCATTAAAAGATAAATTGCCGCAACTGTAAAGAGGGGGAAGAAAGTTTCGTAGGTTAAACTTCTGATTATATCTCCCGCACGGGTTAAATCGTTTAAAGCAATATATCCTGAAATGGAGGTTTCTTTAAGTAATGTTATAAATTCGTTTGCAAGGGCAGGAAGCACATTTTTAAAGGCCTGGGGCACAATGATAAACCACATGGTTTTAGCATATGAAAGGCCTAAGCTTCTTCCCGCTTCAAACTGTCCTTTATCGATTGACTGAATGCCGGAACGCACAATTTCAGCCACGTAAGCTCCTGAATTAATTCCAAAAGTCATTATAGCTATCAAAATTTTGTTTGTGCTGTTTGACATGATTATATAGTACATGATCAAAAGCTGAACCGTTGCGGGCGTTCCTCTTATTACTGTCAAATATACCTTTGCAAATATATTTAATACATCAAGGAAAACGTTCTTCTTTTTATTGTTATCATGTGTTGTCCTTATAATCGCAATAAGGAATCCGATAAGGATTCCTAAAAGCGCTGCACATATTGAAATTATAAGGGTGTTAGATAAACCTTTTATAAAGAAATCGTAACGATTTTCCTTAACAAATGTTGCAATAAATTTTTCTTTGATTTCCATTATTTACGTACCACGATTACCTGTGTCGATGTTGTGTAAGAATCTGTGAAATCGATATTCTGAAGACGTTCTTCGGTAACTGTCATGCCGGCTACACCGATATCTGCCTTGCCTGTCTGAACAGCTGCAATAATTGAATCAAATTCCATATCTTCAATCATTAAGCTCTTTCCGAGTACATCTGCTACTGCCTGAGCCATTTCTGCATCAATTCCCACTACCTTACCGTCTTCATAGTATTCATAGGGTTCAAAGAAAGCGTTTGTAGCCATGATAAGTGTACCGTTTGCGCCTG
>JAEEXG010000019.1 GCA_016291405.1 Lachnospiraceae bacterium | reverse complement strand
GACTAATCTTAAAAGTTCGAAAGGAGATGGATTAATCCATCTCCTTTTTTATGATTTTCTCCAAGTGTTTACCTTACTATCTCTTTTCATGTAGTATCAACTTTCCACCGCAGTCCATGTCAGGAATCTAGTTAATACACTCTCCTCTATAAGAACTTATAAAGCAATTTATGGTATCGCAAAAAGCTTGCTTATCTACATAAAATATTCCCTTTGGATTTTGAAAAATAATACCTTCATACTCGTTCACATTATCCCATTCAATTTCAATTTTATCTTTGACCGTTCTAAAATATACATCTGCCAAAAAAGCTCCATCGCGATTAATAAACCAAGAATGATGAAAGCACCATTCTTGTCTAATATCGAACCATCTATTGAATTCCTCCATCTCATCAGAATCGTACTCCGAACTCTTATTATAAAACTCGATAGACGAATTTGCTTCGACCGGCAATGGGAATTCCTCTTCTGTCATAATAATACTCATATTGGCTTCGAACCATTCCACAATTGAATTCAAATTCCACTTAAATCTCTGGAGACTTCCATTTTTATAGAAACAACAAATTGCTTTCTTATCAACCCATATTTCAAAAAAATGCTCTCCACCCCCCGCATTCTCATATTCAAGCGCAAAAGTGTCTTTATTTCCAAAATAATGTCTCATAATTAAACTCCATATACTAATTACCCTATGTTCTTTAAAACCCACACTATTTTTCACTTCATAGGGATAATCTGTCCAATCATTCTTTTTCGTACATTGTGATGCATAGTCCAAGTTCACCCATAAGTTCATGTCCGAGTTCAACAACTATAGACTTTTGTGGGAACAACTGATTAACCCTCATTTGCCAAAAATAACATAAAACATCTCCGAATTGTTTCATTGTTTCATCGTTACAGGGCAATGAACAATTATCTCCAAGAAAGAAATCTCCCAATGACCAAGAGTTAACAGCCATTTCGATGTCCTTCTTACAGTAACTGAATTGTTCCTCTAGTTGCGCAACCCTCTCAAGCAATTTCTTTTCATCGCCATATTCTTCCAAAAACATACTAATAAAAACATATTCATTAATGCATATTATTTCCGGGCAAAACAAGGCAGCCGCTGCAAGAGTCCCATCTAATTGATTCTTAAACAATCCATAATGGACTATGTCTTGTACCCAATCTGAATCCTTGATGCTATTCTTTATGCTATTATCTACTATGCTCTTATATTTCTTAATCATTTGCCATCACCACCCAAACACTCTATTTTCGTTTGAAATCGATTCGCGATTTCTCGAGCAAAATCTAGCGATTGTGTAAAAATATCATAGTATTTGGTCGTTTCTCTCACCGCCCAAGAATTAAGCAATACCGCATTCTTTGATTTAATATAATTAATAAATTTACTGTAATTATTTATTACCTCATCAATAAGCTCATTTATGGGTACGTCAAAAGAACACAGTATTTTTTCTGTTTCTGTATTAACTACTCTAATATTAACGTGATTTATGCGGTCCATATTATTAGAATCAAATTCCATATATCTATGAACTACTATTTGCAAAAGATTACTAGTGAGAAGTCGAATTCTATAATCCTGCCCTAGCAATATAACTATTCCGCATTCAATAAGACTGTTAATATAGTACGATATATCATCGTCGCCCTCGTCACCCGGATATCTTTTATCAACATATCCTAATTCATAATCTCCCAATTTCAGCATTATAAATCCATAGAATACTTCAAAATCGTTTTCAAACTCATGTAATGAAATACTGTTAATATCATCATTAATTTTCCAACTAATATACATGCCATTATCCTCACCAAAGACTTAATAATTCTTCTATTCGAACCTCACTCCACGCTACCAAATGTCAATTCTTGATACAATAAACTGGATAAACATCCCATCTGTAATATCTTTTGGAATTCTATCTTCGTCAAGATGTAAAAGAAATCCGTTAACTTCTACCAGCCCATTCTGTCTATTCACCACTCTTCCATTGATTACGTACTTAAATTTGTCATCAATTCTTCTGGCGAAAAATACATGGTTGTCACACATAATAATGTTCTCAGCATCCAGGCACTCCAATGGCTCGGTTATTATGTCTCCGACATTACAAGAACAAGGGCAAGAAAAGCACCATAAGCTATCTGCTCCACTTGATATTTTTAAAAACGCTTCTTTGACATCCTTGTCTAACCATCTAATTTCTTCAACTTGCATTACGTACCCCTATTTTACGATTTAAACAATGTCTGGATTATTCCCTGAAAAAGCATAAATATCGCTATATTCAGCCGCGGTAAATTTAAAAATAACCAAACCCTCGTCATAATCCTCCTCGCACTCGCTTACGATTTCGACATAAAATGACAACTTGTTATTTAAGATATATTTTTTTACATATGACGGGATCTTATCATCATCATATTCAATTTTTAACTTTTCATGCTCTTTCAATTTGAAAATCTTATTTCTCCAATAACTATCTATACTTATTTCCATTGCAGCATCGCTAATAATATACTTATATTCTTCTTTCATAATTATCCCTTAATATATTGTTCGGTACACATCCTTATTTGACAAATAAAACCTTGGAAAAAAGCACAGAAATGTGCTAAGAAATAAAAAAGAAAAGTACGAAAAAATGACAAGTTTGCAATTACATGCAAAAATGCCACAAAACCCACTGCGTTCATTAGCCATAAGCTCACCCCACGCAATATAATATTTACACTTACATGAACCGAAAGCTCAAAGTTGAGTGTATGTGTGAAATATATCCCATGTTTTGGAAACTGTCAATATCTTTTACAAAATGTTTTAAGTTATATCTCTATTTTTCCCATTCCCACACTTAGCCAACAGAATATCTATATATCTTGAAGCTTCATTCCTACTCATTTTAGTTAAGTCATAAGGGCACTCTATTTTGTAGCCTTCAAGAAGAGTTTCGATTTTCTTTATTTGCAAAGGCCTTATGGGGCTTTCCTTTTTTGCTTTATATATCAAAGCTTCAGGTGTAAAGAGCTCAGGATATTTACCTTCAAAATCATGTTTAAGATACTGGTAAAGCTTTGATGTAGCTTCTGCGTCGTTATATGCTCTGTGTGCATCATACACTATTTCATAATGCTCGCACATGGCTGTAAGCTTCTTGCTTGGAAGCTCCGGAAAGCATGCTCTTGAAATCTTTAATGTGTCCACTCCGGTTTTCTCAAATGGAATGTTTAAGTTTACTGTTGCATGCTTTAAGAAAGAATAATCAAACATGATTCTATGGCCAAGAAGAGGTAAATCCCCCACAAATTCAACAAGTGAAGGGATTATGTCTTTGGCTTCTTTGGCTGAGTCTACTTGCCCTTGCGTGATTCCTGTAAGTTCAATGATCCTATCATCTAACTTTCTTCCCGGATTTAAAAAGGCGCAAAAAGTATCGACCGCTTCTCCGTCGATTACTTTCACTGCGCCTATCTCAATTATCTTATCTAGTTTTGGATTAAGACCTGTGGTCTCTAAATCAATTGAAATGTATGAATTCATTTTTTCCTTTTATATGTAGGGCAAATGTCCTTTAAATAACATTCTTCACACTTAGGTGTAGGAGCCTTGCAGATGGTCCTTCCAAGTGCTATAAACCAATGATTAATATAAAGCCAGTATTTCTTGTCTACTTCTTTCATCAAAGCAAACTCAGCCTTTACGGGGTCATCGGTCTTTACAAGGCCAAGCTTATTTGAAATCCTTAAAACGTGGGTATCAACCACAACGGAAGGCTCTTTAAAGATATTTCCTCTTACCACGTTTGCGGTCTTTCTTCCCACTCCCGGTAAGCTAGTTAAATCTTCTATGGTGTGTGGAAGCTCCCCGTTAAATCTTGTCATTAAAGCCGCACAGCATCCTATTATGTTTTTTGCCTTGTTATGATAAAAGCCTACCGAATGAATGTCTTTTTCAAGCTCTTTTAAGTCTGCTGCCGCAAGAGCCTCAATTGATGGATACTTTTTAAAAAGCACCTTTGTAACTTCATTAACTCTTGCATCCGTGCACTGAGCGCTCATAATGGTGGCAATGAGTAACTGCCATCCGTCATCATGGTTAAGATAGCAGGTTAAATCGCGACCGTATTCTTTTTCCATTCTTAAAAGAATTTCTTTTGTCTTTTCTTTCATGATTATATAAGTCCAAAGTGTTTAAGTGCCTTTTCGATTCCGTCTTCCCAAATGCCGTCTGTGATATAGTCAGCGGCTTCTTTAATTTCCTTAGTGCCGTTTCCCATGGCGATTCCCACTTTTGCAGCTTCAATCATCTCTAAGTCGTTGTTACTGTCTCCAAATGCGTAGGTATCTTCCATATCGGCTCCAAGATATTCGCACATTTTCCTCATGCCCTTTGCTTTGCTGGTGCCTGGGATAACGCATTCAAATACTGCTTTTATAATATCTAAATCTTTATCGCTTCTTTCTCTTATGTCCGGAGTAAGACCGTGCTCGATAAAATAAAAATGTTTTAAAAGTTCTGTCTTAAAGGTATCATAATCGGAGCTTACAAGCACATCTCCCGAAAACTTATTGGCCTCCATGTCATCTGTAAACCCATCCATGGTAACGGCCCTATCTTTCATTTCGTTGTACATTCTTGTCACAAAGTCATCTTTTTCAAAGCCGAATTTTGAGATCCAGTGCTTTTCAGGGCCTTCCAAAACGATTGGCACTCTGCATTCATTTGAAAGCTCAACAACTTTCTTTAAAACGTCCTTTTCTATAAACTCCTGGAAAATTACTTTGCCGTCAAACTCTGCGTAGTCTCCGCATGCAGCCACCACGCCTTCAAATCCCATGTCAAAAAGGTCTTCTCTTTGTATGTTACCTCTGGCTCTTCCGCTGCAAATAATCGGGATATGTCCGTTTTCTTTAAGCTTCTTTATGGCACGTTTGGCGCTGTCAGGAATCACTCCTTCCCAGTCCCAAACCGTTCCGTCTATATCAAAAAACACTAACTTTCTATCCATTAATCTCTCCTATCCCCTTTAGAAAACTAAAGGGCGGTTTTTTTAACCGCCCTTAAATATTATATGGAATTTACAAATCTGTCAAAAGCAGCGAGGCCTTTTTCATCTCTTTTATAAACGCCTGCATCTTCAAGCACCTTTGAAAATACCTTTCCGATTTCTTCCTGTACGATTTCATGAATCTTGGAAGGGTCTTTATCGATTTTATCTTTAAAGGTATCAAGCCAGTCTGCGTGCTTAGAAAGGACTTCGTCTTTTCTTATGTCCTTTCCTTCAAGATAAGCCTTTTCAAGGTCAGCCATTTCGGTGTTAAGTCTTGCAGGTAAAACCGCAAGGCCCATAACTTCAATAAGGCCGATATTTTCTTTCTTTATATGGTGAAGCTCTTTATGGGGATGATATACGCCCAAGGGGTGCTCTTCGGTAGTTATATTGTTTCTAAGCACCAGATCAAGCTCGAAGTTTTCACCGCGCTTTCTTGCAATGGGAGTGATGGTGTTGTGAGGCTCATTATCTGTAAATGCATAGATAAATGCATCCTCATCCGTATAATTTCTCCATTTATTAAGGATCACATCCGCAAGCTCAATTATCTTTTCGCTATCAGGAGATGAAAGCCTTAATACTGACATTGGCCACTTTACTCTTCCCACTTTAACATCTTCAAAGCCTTTGACCGTATATTCTTTTTCAACCTTAGCCTTTGCCATGGCAAATTCATATCTTCCGCCCTGGAAATGGTCATGAGTTAAAATTGAACCGCCTACGATAGGTAAATCAGCGTTTGATCCTACAAAGTAATGGGGGAACTGCTTTACAAAATCAAAGAGCTTTTTAAATGTTCCTTTATCAATCTTCATGGGCACATGCTCGCCGTTAAACACGATGCAGTGCTCATTGTAATAAACGTATGGAGAATACTGAAATCCCCAGTTTGAATCATTGATTGTAATAGGAATGATTCGGTGGTTCTCTCTTGCGGGGTGATTGATTCTTCCCGCATATCCTTCGTTTTCTTTGCAAAGAAGACATTTAGGATAGCCTGACTGCTTCATAAGCTTTGCTGCTGCAATAGCTTTTGGATCTTTTTCAGGCTTTGAAAGATTGATGGTGATATCTAAGTCACCGTACTCAGTGCTTGTGACCCACTTTTGGTCTTTCTTTATTCTGTATCTTCTTATGTAGTCGCTGTCGCAGGAAAGCTTATAGAAAAAGTTTGTAGCTTTCTCGGGGTTTTCTTTGTAAAGGGTGTTAAACTTATTGATTATTGTGCTTGGAAGATTTACAAGACAGCCCATTACTTTAGTGTCAAACAAATCTCTTGATACGATTGAGTTATCCTCCATAAGCTTATTTTCATAAGCATAATCAAGCATTCCTTTAAGGATTGTCTCTAAGTCTTCTACCTTTACTTCTCCCACTTCGCCTTCGTATGCTTCATCTACTTTAAAAAGCATAAGCAAACGGTTTGTGGTGTAGATAATATCTTCTTTCTCCACAAGGCCTGTAATGATACCGTACTTTACAAGCTTTGATATTAACTTACTTATTTCCATCTTAGATCTCCTTGGGGCCGTCACCTATGCTTACTACATAGAAATCTGCCGCATATCCGATCTTTGCAAGATAGTTTGCTCCAACCTTTTCAATAAAGTTATCGATTGCTTCGTCTTTTACGATTGAAACTGTACATCCGCCAAAGCCTGCGCCTGTCATTCTTGAACCGATAACGCCGGGAACCTTCAAAGCTTCTGCTACAAGTGTATCAAGTTCAACGCCTGTTACTTCGTAGTCTTCTCTTAAAGAAGTATCTGAATCTATCATAAGCTTACCGAATAATTCAATATCGTTTGCCTTTAATGCTTCAACAGCCTTGATGGTTCTTCTGTTTTCATATACGGCATGCTTTGCTCTTCTTTCCTTAACGGGATCGCCGATAACGCTCTTTACTTCTTCAAACTCTTCTTCAGTAAGTTCACCAAGAGACTTAATATTCTTTACAGTCTGAATCTTTGCAAGGGCGGCTTCGCATTCGGATCTTCTTTCATTGTACTTAGAATCTCCGAGGCCTCTCTTTTTATTTGAGCAGGTAACCACTACCTTGGCGCCTTCAAGCTTAACGGGAGCGTATTCATACTTTAATGTATTTGTATCAAGGAAGATTGCATGGTCTTTTTTACCCATAGCAATTGCAAACTGGTCCATGATACCGCAGTTAACGCCGTTAAAGTTGTTTTCTGAAAACTGGCCGATAAGTGCAAGATCCTGATTTGTTACATTAAATCCAAACATTTCTTTAAGCACAAATCCTGTAAGTACTTCCAAAGAAGCCGATGAGGAAAGGCCGGAGCTATTGGGAATGTTACCGTTTATAAGCATATCAAAGCCGTGAGTAAGCTTCATACCTCTCTCTGCAAATGCCCAGATAACGCCAAGTGGATAGTTGGTCCACGCCTGTTCTTTCTTAGGCTCTAACTTATTTGTAAGGTCTGCTTCAATTATTCCGTTACTTTCAAAGTTCATGGAATAAAAGCGAACCTTCATATCTTTTCTTTCTTTTACTGCTGCGTAAGTACCGATAGTCAATGCACAGGGAAAAACATGACCCCCGTTATAGTCTGTATGTTCACCGATAAGGTTCACACGACCGGGAGCGAAATATGTCTTTACACCGTTAGCATCGCCGTAGACTTTGCCAAATTCCTTTGTAATGATATCTTTCATTTAAAAATCCTCCAATTGTTGTGCCTAGCACAAAGGGTTACAACTTAAATGTAAGGAATTTAGCAACCTTTTTAAATGTAGAATTGTTAATTAGACTTGTCTTTTTGTTAGATTTTTTTCATTCCCTTGGCAATAAACTCTTCTAATTGCCTAAGTTGTTCCTTACTGCTTTGCGCTCCGCCGCTTCTCATTTCATTTCTGTATGTTGAAGGGGACATGCCCATTTTCTTTTTAAAAGCCTTTGTAAACACGATTGAATCTAAGTATCCTGAGGAAATAGCAATACTCTCAATTGGATAATCTGTAGAGTGCAAAAGCTCCAAAGACTTGGTGATTCGATACATTGTCAAAAACTGCTGGGGAGAAATGTGCAGGTACTCCTGAAAAAGAGAATACAAATAGCTTCTGTTTATGCACACATAATCCGCAATGTCAGTAACCTTAATGGGGTTACAATAGTTTAGCCTTACAAATTCAATGGCCTTTTCAACGTGGGTGTTTGCCTTATCGTCTTTTTCATCTATCTGAGCGTCGCTTCTTTTTGCAATCAAAGAAAGAAACAGGGACAAATATCCGTTTCTTCTTAAATTATCGGAAAAAGAATAGGTGTTATATTCCATCATGTTGGTAACGGTTTCATAGATTTCTTTTGATTTATCACAAAAGAAAATGGGATGGCTAACAGAAAGCCCCATCTGTTCCACAACAGATTCTGCCTGTGTTCCTGTAAATCCCACCCACACATAAGTCCATGGGTCGTCTTTGTCTGACTGATAAAAAGCAAGCTCTTCGGGGGTAATCAAAAATCCGTATCCCGCCTCTAAGTGATACTCTTTTTCCCCGCAAGAAAACACGCCTTTTCCGCTTATTACATAATGAATAAGATAAAAAGGCTTTACCGCCGGTCCAAAATAGTGTAAAGGTTCTGTTTTTGAACAACCGCAGGATGTATTGTATAAGCTTCCTCCCTGGGAAGCAGCAAACTCAAGCTTGTATGCTTTTTCCATTCTTTCCCCTAAATATTTGCCATCATCCAGACGGCACTTTTCTTTGTGCCCTCATAGTCGATATCTTCGATTAAGTCCCCAAGCTTCTTGTAGGCTTCTTCCATCTTTCCATCAAATTGATAGATTCCAAGGTCAAAGATTATCTTTTTGGCTTTATCATAATCATAATCGTCTGCGGCATAGAAAAGCTTTCTTAAGCATTCTCTCACCATAGGCTTGTCCACATCGATTCTGTCCACATGAACTTCTTCTTCCTTGGCAAAGGGCTTTAAGTCTTCCATGACGGCATCGATTTCAGCATTTAAAGAAGGTAACTTTTCTTTAATTGAATCCATCTCTCTTTTGTGCCCCAGTCTTTCAAGCTCAAGCGCCGTATCGCTAAGCCACAAAGCTCCCAAAGTCTTTGCGCTTGATTTTAAAGCATGCACTTCGATTGTGAATCTTCCCACGTCTTCGCTGGTTGCAAGTTTATTAATCAAGTCTTTCTTTTCCTGTATGGACAAAGCAAAATCTTTTACAATCGATCTGTACATTTCGGCATTTCCGTTTGTATAGGAAAGGCCAACGGACACATCTATCTTTTTAAACTTATCGTAGCTTGCACCGTCTTTTTGAGTCTCTCTTACTTCCACCATTCCGGTAGACAGTTTATCAGAAGAAACCCACTTCCTTATGGATTCTTCCAAAACAGCCACATCAACGGGCTTCGGAATAAAGTCATTCATTCCCGCTTCTTTAAAGAGTTCTTCCACTCCGTCAATGGCATTCGCAGATAAAGCGATTATGGGAAGGCTCTTATAGTAAGGATCGTCATAAGACCTTATAACTTTTGTGGCTTCCACGCCGTCCATACCGGGCATCATATGGTCCATATATACAATGTCATATCTTGTTCTGTTTATAAGCCTTATTGCTTCTTCTGCAGAGCCTGCGGTATCAATTGTAAGGCCGTAGGGCTTTAAAAGGCCCTGAGTAACCTTTAAGTTAATGTCGTTATCATCCACAATCAAAGCCCTTGCGCCGATTGCCTGTATGGTTTCTTTAAACTGAGCCTTGGGGTTATATCCCGCAATGGGGTCTCCGTTTAAGATGGGCGCTATGTCCTTATACCATATGGGTTTCTTTACAAATACGGCTTCATCATCGTTTGTCGCCTGCTTTACTGATTCGATAAAATCAACAAACTTAATGGATAAATCTCTTATTTCCTTTATATCTTTGACCTGCACATACTTTTCGTGCTCAAGGAAAATGTGTGTAATCTTCTTTTTATCGTTTTCAACAAACACTTCCCCCATGTTTGATAAGCAAATGTGAGGAATTGAAAGTCTCGTTAAAAGGCTTCTTACAACGGCTTCTTCTGCTTTATCGGGCAAGAATAAGCCAACATAGCATCCTTCTTTATTGTCGATACTTCCGACTTCCGTTTCATCGTCCACAGGTAAAGAGAGGGTAAAAGAAAAGGTTGTGCCTTCCCCTTCCTTTGACTTTGGCACAATGGTGCCGCCCATCATTTCAACTATGCTCTTTGCAATGGTAAGGCCAATTCCTAAGCCTCCTGCCTTTCTAACAGTAGTTGCATTTTCTTGTTCGAAGGGTAAAAAGATTCTCTCTAAAGCATCCTTAGAAATTCCGTTACC
The DNA here is from genome assembly GCA_016291405.1 of Lachnospiraceae bacterium. Lineage (GTDB taxonomy): Bacteria > Bacillota > Clostridia > Lachnospirales > Lachnospiraceae > UBA1258. Next base: position 29,358 of record JAEEXG010000019.1, on the reverse strand, counting down.
GGTATCTTCAATGCTAAAGAAAACCTTACAATTATCCCTCACACCTTCATTTTTTACGGTTAAGATAATATGACCTTTTTGCGTAAACTTTGCTGAGTTAGACAAAAGCTGCACAAGCACCTGCTTAATACGTGCTCCGTCTCCCACAAGTTTTTTGGGAAGGCTTGGATCCACATCCACCAAAAGGTGCACATCCTTATCGCCTAAGTTAATCTTTGCAATCGAAACAACTTCGTTAATAAGCCTTGTTACATCAAAGACTTCGATATTTAAAGATATATCGTCATTAAGCATATTCTCGTAGTCAAGAATATTGTTAATGGTCGTAAGGAGGTTCTTTGTGGCAGTCTCCATGGAAAGAAGATACTCTCTCTCTTCCGGATCTTTTGCTCTTTTAAGTAAAATTTCAGCCAAGCCCACAATAGCATTCATGGGCGTCCTTATTTCATGACTCATATTTGCCAAATAAAGCTTTTTGTTATCACTGTTTAAGTCGATTGGCTTACTCTTCTTTTTAAACATAGAAGCACCTCCGCTTGGTTCGTCGCTAAACAAAAAAACCGATACGCAAACAACGTATCGGTCTTGTAAGCGGGTGATGGGAATCGAACCCACGTATCCAGCTTGGAAGGCTGGTGTTCTACCATTGAACTACACCCGCATGTGGCTTTGTTTTAACAACAAAGCCAATTTTACAATACTCACTATTGTTTGTCAAACCATTTTTGCAATATTTAGGTTGATTTCTTTATTCGTACGCGGACAATTCCTTATCCGTTTCGCCCCACTCTTCCATGAGAGTTAAAAGTTCTTCCTCTTTTGCATCAATCTCTGTTTGTATCTCGGTAAGCTTTGAATACATCGAAGCATATTCGGGATTTAAAAGTTCATCTTTTTTCTTTTCAATTTCTTCTTCCAAAACAGAAATCTTTTCTTCGATCTTTTCAAGCTTTTTCTTTAGCTTAGACTTTTCTTTTCCGGGATTGTTTGAGCTGCTTGCAGCCTTCTTATCAAGAGTGTCCAAAGAAACCGCCTTTTCTTTTGGCTTAAATGAAAGGCTTTCTTCTTCCATTTCTTTCTGACGCTTTTCTTCGTATTCTGAGTATCCGAATCTATACTCTTTTACGCCTTCCTCTCTAAACTCAAGCACCCTTGTTGCAACAGCTTTAACAAAGTATCTGTCGTGGGATACAAAAATAACGGATCCCTTAAAGTCTTTAAGCATGCTCTCTAAGGTTTCTTTTCCCACAATGTCCATGTGGTTTGTAGGTTCGTCCAAGATTAAAAAGTTAGGTCCGTACTTAAAAATCTTACATAAGGCAAGCCTTACTCTTTCGCCACCTGATAACATATTTACTTTTTTAAATACGTCATCTCCGCTAAAAAGAAACGCTCCAAGATCATTTCTTGCTTCTGTTTCTGTTAGTCTCGGAAACTCGTCCCAATAATCGTCAAGCACGCTTTTATCGGAAGTGTATTGCGCCATCTGCTGGTCATAATATCCCACATCCACGTTTACGCCGTACTTATACTCACCGCCCAAAGGCTTGATGATATCGACTATAGTCTTTAAAAACGTAGACTTTCCGATTCCGTTTCCGCCAATGATGCCGATTCGCTCTCCGCGCTTCATGTCAAGAGTTACTCTCTCAAGCACCTTGTCGTATCCGATTCCAAGGTCTTTAACCATAAGTACGTCTTTTCCCGTTTCTCTTATGGTGTTAAAAGAAGCATGAAAGCTCTTTGTGTCGTATCTGTCGGGAGATTCGATTATCTCCATATGCTCGATTGCTTTTAGCTTTGAACGGGCCGCTGCTACCTTTGTGGGAGTGTTTTTCCACTGCTCTGCCCAGTCTTTTAATCTCTTTATTTCTTTTTGCTGAGCTTCGTAATCCTTTTTCTGCTTTTCGTAAGCTTCTTTTTTAAGCTCCACAAACTTAGAATAGTTACCGCTGTACCTTGTCACTTTTCCGTACTCTATTTCATATACGGTTTCAACTATGTTATCTATAAACATTCTGTCGTGAGAGACAAGCACTACGGCTCTTGGATAATCCTTTAAATATCCTTCAAGCCACTCAACCGTTTCCATATCAAGGTGGTTGGTAGGTTCGTCTAGTAAAAGGATATCAGGCTTATCAAGCAGTAACTTTACAAATGCAATCTTTGTTCTTTGTCCTCCCGAAAACTCGGCCAAAGGTTTCTTTTTATCTTCCTGTGTAAAGCCAAATTTCTTTAAGACTATCTCATACTCTTTTTCGTAGTAATATCCGCCCACATATTCAAAGCGGTCCTGAAGCTTTGTATATCTTTCAACGGTTTCGGGAGAATGGTCCGTTTCCATCTTTTTAACCAGTTCTTCCATGTCCGCCTGCATCTTTAAAATCGGTGCAAATACTTTTTTTACTTCATCTTCCAAAGAAACCGTTTCGTCGTCAAAGGTCATCTGCTTTAAGTAACCGATTCTCGGATTTCCTGTTTTAGCTATATAAATATCTTCGTCGGAGTCTCTTTTTACTAATTCGATTTCTCCGCAAATAAGCTTTAAAAGAGTAGTTTTTCCGCAACCGTTTCTTCCTACGATTGCTATTTTTTCTTTGTTATTCTTAATTTCAAAGTTAACGTTTTTTAGTATTGTTTCGGCGCCGTACATGACGGCGCCGTTATGAATCTGGTAAATCATTCTAACCCTCAGTTCTTTTTCTTTCTTCTGTAAACAATTCCCGATACTCCCGGAACGTTTACTTTAAGTTTTCCATTCTCAACCTCTACGTCGTAAACATCGGAAGAGAAGCCGTCCCTTGAAGATATCATTATCTTTTCAAAGGCCAAGTCTTCGCATCCCGCCGTTTCCCACGCAGGTATTTTAACATATCTTTCGTTATTGTCTCTGTTTATAACCACGATTATTGCTTCGTCTTTTGTGAAGCGTCCGTAGGCTATAAGGTATTCTTCTTCCACAAGGTTTTTAACGGAGCCTGTTATGAGGCATCTGTTTTCTTTGTGGATTCTGATCATTTCCTTATGGAATCTGATAAGCTCATGGTCCTCTCTTCCCCATGGAAATGTCCTTCTGTTATCGGGGTCTGTAAAGCCGCAAAGGCCCGCTTCGTCTCCGTAATATATTGTGGGAGCGCCCACCCAGGTCATCTGCATCATAACGCCAAGGCGCATTACAGCCTTATCAACGCCTTCTTCCGCAGCCTTAGGTCCAAGGTTTGACACTCTTCCCACCTTTTGATTGGTACGTGTCAAAAATCTTGAATGGTCGTGGTTTGAAAGCTGATTCATTGCCACAAGCTTAGAAGCCGTAGCCATTCTGTTTCCGCAGTAAACCATTGTATCAAAGAAGCTCTTCGCATTTCCAAGTAAATCGCCTCTGAATTCATCGCTATGCTTTTGCATGCCTGTTAAGAACCATGTTACGGGCTCCATAAAGGCATCATAGTTCATGACAGAGTCCCATTCTTTTCCGTTTAACCAAGCGCCGGGATCTCCGTAATGCTCTGCCAAAATAAGGGCATCGGGATTTGCTTCTTTTACATTTGCCCTGAAACGCTTATAAAACTCGTGGTTAAACTCAGGTGAATGTCCTAAGTCTGCTGCCACGTCAAGACGCCATCCGTCAACGCAGAAAGGCTCTGAAACCCATTTTCTTCCTATTTCGATTACTTTATCGTAAAGGTCTTTACTTGCCTCATAATTAAGCTTAGGAAGTGTATCATAGCCCCACCATCCGTCATAGCTTGCATTGTAAGGCCAGCCTTCTTTGTTTCTAAAATCAAAGAAATCTCTGTAGGGGCTGTCTTCGCTTATGAAAGCGCCCTTTTCAAAGTCGGCACTCTCTTCATAGATTCTTTCTCTGTCAAGCCACTTGTTAAAGGAACCGCAGTGGTTAAACACTCCGTCCAATACTATCTTTATTCCAAGTTCATGAGCCTTTTTTACTAGCTCGCAGAAAAGGTCGTCGGAAGCCTGTAAGTTTTCAAGTGAGCTTACTCTTGTCTGATACTTTGTGGCATGCTTATTGTCTCTGTCCGTATCGTGAAGGCATTCTCCGCCGTCTTTTACTATCTTTCCAAAATGAGGATCTATGTGTTCATAGTCCTGGCTGTCATATTTATGATTTGAAGGCGATACAAACAAAGGATTAAAGTATATAGCATCAATGCCTAAATCCTTTAAATATCCAAGCTTATCGATAACGCCCTGTAAATCTCCTCCGTAAAACTCTTTTGTATCATCGGGAGCCGGTAATTGATACCAGTCATCAATCTTTTTAACAAGCCCTCCGACGTAGAAGTATTCACCGTCCACCACATCGTTTGAAGGGTCAGCGTTACAAAATCTCTCCGTGAATATCTGATACATAACGGCGCCCTTTGCCCACTCTGGAGTGTGAAATCCCGGCACAATCTTAAAGGGATTTTGAGAAGTAACGGACTTTTGCACTCCTATTGCATCGTAGACGCACACAAGCCTTCCGACTTTAAGCCTGAAGTAATAATAAAACTCTCTGTCAGGCATAGTGATTTCACAGGCATAATAATCAAAGTATCTGTCCGATTCCACCACTTGCATTCTGATTTCTGAGTCGTGGGTAACCAAAGATACTTTGTCTACATTGTGCTTTGCAGTCCTTAGCTTAATCGTTACTTTATCGTAAGGATTCGGCTCTGCAGGCGATATAAAATTTTCACTAGTATCGGAAAAAACTGCCCTCCTTGAAAAGACAGGGCGCATGGATTGAACATACCACTGATCGCCATCCGACTTATCTTGAAAACCTAAATTCATTGTGTCTTCTTGCCCCGTTTTACCGGTCCGCTATATATTTCTAAACTTATAAACGTGATAATCCCGACAATTTATGATACTATACCGTGATTAACAAATTCCCTCGATTACTAAAATTATACAATATTTTTTTGCATAGTAAAACAGACAGTAGGTACTACTGTCTGTTTTAGAGAAGGTATTTCTTCTTATGGGGTATAGCAAAAAACTATATAATGTATTGGGGGGTTACAAGTAGTATAATATCAGAGGTCTACTTTTCTGCATATACTCAGCATTCACAAAATTTACAAATTGGAACTGTCGTTTTTGTGCATAATCACCAATACATCTTTGTTTATTTTCACCAATGCCCTTTTTAAGCTTCAAATAAAGCTTCAAATTCGTCTCTTCCGATCTTTTCTTTTTCAAGCAAAAGCTCGGCACAGGCATTCAAAACATCCATGTGTTCCTTAATGATTTCTTCTGCCTTCTTGTAGCACTTATCTATGATAGCCTTAACTTCTTTATCGATTTCACCGGCCACAGCTTCTGAATGATTCTTTGCATGAGCAAGGTCACGTCCGATAAATACTTCATCTTCTTCATCATCGTCATAGCAGATAACACCGATGTTTTTGGACATACCGTATTTGGTAACCATGTTTCTTGCTATCTTTGTGGCTCTCTTAATATCGTTTGAAGCACCGGTTGTAATATCGTCAAACACAATGCTTTCAGCGATTCTTCCTCCAAGAAGCGTCATAATTTCTTCTTCCATTCGGCCCTTAGTAAGATGTATATCGTCTTTTTCACGTATGGGCATTGTGTAACCTGCAGCACCTAATCCTGTAGGAATAATGGATACTGTATAAACAGGATCTGTGTGAGGAAGCACATGGAATAAGATTGCATGGCCTGCCTCGTGGAAGGCTGTAATCTTTTTATCGTTATCGGTAATGATTCGGCTCTTCTTTTCTACGCCGATTCCTACCTTAACAAATGAGCTCTTAATATCAGACTGAGTGATAAACGCTCTGTCTTCTCTTGCGGCTTTGATAGCGGATTCGTTTAAAAGGTTTTCAAGGTCCGCACCTGTAAAGCCTGCTGTTGTATGAGCAATGTCCTTTAAGTCAACATCATCGCCAAGAGGCTTGTTCTTTGCGTGAACAGCTAAAATTTCTTCTCTTCCCGCTACATCAGGCACTCCGACGGCAATCTTTCTGTCAAATCTGCCGGGACGTAAAATCGCAGGGTCTAATATGTCAACTCTGTTTGTTGCTGCAAGCACGATAATACCTGAATTCTGTTTAAATCCGTCCATTTCAACCAAAAGCTGGTTAAGGGTCTGTTCACGTTCATCGTGGCCGCCGCCCATACCTGTACCACGGCGTCTTCCCACCGCATCGATTTCATCGATAAACACAATACAAGGAGCGTTCTTCTTTGCATCCGCAAACAAGTCTCTTACTCTGGATGCGCCCACACCTACAAACATTTCAACAAAGTCTGAACCTGAAATGCTAAAGAAGGGAACGTTTGCTTCTCCCGCAATAGCCTTTGCAAGAAGTGTCTTACCTGTTCCGGGAGGGCCTTCAAGCAAGATACCCTTAGGAATTCTTGCGCCCACCTTAACATATTTTCCGGGACTCTTTAAAAAGTCCACGATTTCATCAAGTTCTTCTTTTTCTTCTTTTAATCCGGCAACGTCTTTTAACTTGATTTCGTTTTCATCGCCTGTATACATTCTGGCTCTGGATTTTCCGAAATTCATCATCTTGGCGTTTTGTCCGCCACCGCCTCCTGCTCCTTGCGCAGAAAACATAACAAAAAGGAAAACCCCGACTATAAGCACGATTAAAACCGGTAATACGTATGATAAGAACCAGTTTTCTCTGGGAATGTCCTCAACGTATACCGTAACGTTAACTTCGCCTAATTCTTTTTCAATTTCTTCTACATTGGTAACGTAAAGCTCTTTTCCTGAACCGTCTTTAAACTTTACTTCCAATGTACCTGTCTGGTTGTCGGCATTGGGATGTATTACGACTTCATTAACCAAAGTCTTGCCGATATCCTCTAAAAGTGCGTCCTTACTGTAGTAATTCTTATCCTGTTTTAAATAAGAAACCAAAACCGTACATAGTAAAAGCACAATTATGAGGGAAAAGATAAACCCATATCCCTGATTTCTTTTTTCCAATTTATTCTCCTTTATTTCTCGTCATTTTTGAAAACAACCTCTCCGATATAAGGAAGGTTTCTGTATATCTGATCGTAGTCAAGACCATATCCTACCACGAAAACATCCGGAATCTTAAATCCTGTGTACTTAACGTCCACGTCTACCACACGTCTTTCAGGCTTATCAAGCAATGTGCAAAGTGAAAGGCTAGCAGGCTTTCTGTCTTTTAACATTTCAAGAAGGTAGCTAAGTGTACGTCCTGAGTCAACGATATCTTCAACAACAATAACATCTTTACCAAGTAAAGGCTCATCTAAGTCTTTTACGATCTTAACAACACCGCTTGACTTGGTGTCTCCGCCGTAACTTGAAACAGACATAAAGTCCATGGATACATTTAAGTTGATTCTCTTTGCAAGCTCACACATAAAGAAACTGCCGCCCTTAAGCACGCATACCAAATGAACGCTCTTTCCGGCATAATCCTTTGTAATCTGTTCGCCGATTTCCTTAATTCTTTTATCAACTTCTTCTTCCGACAATAATTCCCTTACTTCGTGTTCTAACATTCTTCCTCCTTAGAAACGCTTATTTCAATAACGCGCTTCGTATCCTTACTTATTTTAAAAGCTTCACTAATTCGAAAACCTACCACCCATAAAACAGCGCTTCCGACTGCCAGTATCGGAACATAGTCACGCTTTTCTACAGGAATTTTCTCATCAATCATATAGTCTTTAAGTCGCTTCTTTGAGCCCTTTTGATTTACTGCTATTTCATCGCCGGTGCTCCTTGAGCGCATCATCAAAGACCCCTGTATTTTATCACAATCGAAACATTTAGTATATGTCTTTTGAGAGTAAGCATAGTTTAAGTCTTTATTAAGTACCCTTACTTCGACCCTGTATTCCCCATATCTATATGTTCCATCCGTCAAAGGAATCTCAATTTCTTTAGGCTTTTCTTTTGTTTCTCCGCCCCTTTTAAAGCTTATTTCCTTATAGCTTGCCGTTACTTCTATTTCATAAGGAAGGTTAACCTTCTTGCTTCCCTCCTTGTCTGAAATGTTCATAACCGCCTCAATGTGAAGATGCGTAATGTCTTTATTGTGAGGCACAAGTTCATCAATCGCCCGCTTAATAAGCATCTTTCTAATATAAACCGACTCACGCAAAAACAATTCTTTGTTAAAAGAAACCGCTTTGCCTTCTTTACTTGCAATTTTCCTAAAGGCTTCTTCACAATAGGAACTTGTAAACTCGTTTAGCTCTCTTAACTGAGCCGCCGTTTCATTCATGTGAGATACGGCTTCTTTGCTGATTTCATCCGTTACAACAGGCAAAATGTTGTTTCTAATCCTGTTTCTTGAATACTCATTTGATAAATTCGATTTATCTATGCAAAAAGAAACCTTTCTCTCTTTAAGAAATTCCTCAATCTCGTTTCTTTGTACACATAAAAGAGGTCTTATAATATTTCCTCTTTTAGGCGATATGGAAGCAAGGCCTTTTACTCCCGTTCCTCTAAATAAGTTAAAAAGCATTGTTTCCGATAAATCGTTTGAATTATGAGCAACCGCTATTTTATCGGCCTTAACTTCTTTTAACACTTTTTCAAAAGACTCGTATCGCAAAAACCTTCCGGCTTCCTCGATACCAATCATCATCTTTTTTGAAAGCTCTTTTACATCTTCTTTAAATAAGTAAAAAGGAATGTTTCTTTCTTTACAAAGAGATTCAACGTACTTTTCTTCTTCTAATGCTTCCTCTCTTAATCCGTGATTTATATGAACCACAAAAAGCCTAAGGTCGTATTTTCCCTTAAGCTCGTTTAACACTTCCAAAAGCGCCACGGAATCAGCGCCTCCCGACACTCCCAAAACAATCTTGTCACCTGTTGATATGAGGGAATAATCGGATATGAAATTTTCAATTCTCTTTAAAAATTGATTTTCCATATATATAAAAGATAAAACACCTTCCGTCTTTAATCAACGGAAGGTTTTAGTTCTCTGCTTCGAATATTACTTCATCTTTATACACAAGTCCAAGTTTCTCTTTAGCCATATCTTCTACATACTGCTTTGTCTTGGTGTACTTTCTGTATTCCTCTATTTCTTCGCTTCTTTTATTCTGCTCTTCAATCTGTTCAAGGAGGTATTGCTCTCTTTTTTCATAGCCGGCTTTCTTTTCTTTTAGCTCGCCATTCTTAATAAAGACCACAACAAGAATCATGGCGACAACAAAGGTTATCATCGTCATGTTTCTGAAATTCTGATTCTTTCTCTTTTTTCTTCTTGTATATCTGTGGGCCATCACATCACCCCGTTTACATAATGGTGTTTACATAATTATTATATTTATGAATTAACCATTCGTCAACAAATATATCCTTAAGGTTACTCTTCTTACAAATACTTAAATAAATCCTTGGCTTCATCCTTTTTTACGGTTTCGCTAATATCCGTAACTTCCACCTTTACGTCTTTATTGCCAAAAGAAATCGTAATGATGTCCCCTACTTTAACTTCGGTAGAAGCCTTTGCCTGCTTGTCATTTATGAATACTCTGCCGTTATCGCAGGCTTCATTGGCTACGGTTCTTCTTTTTATAAGTCTTGATACTTTTAAATATTTATCTAATCTCATTTTTTTCTCCAATTAAACTCGTCTCTATACAAAAAGGGACTACACAATGTGCAGTCCCAAAGTTTACAAATTCTAATCGAATATGTAATAGGATTAAGCGTTTACTAAATCCTTTAATGCCTTGCCGGCGCTGAACTTAGGAGCCTTAGAAGCCTTAATCTTCATAGGTGCACCTGTCTGAGGATTTCTACCCTCTCTTGCTGCTCTCTTAGAAACTTCGAATGTACCGAATCCAACTAACTGAACCTTTCCACCCTTCTTTAATTCCTTACCTACAACTTCTGTGAAAGCCTTAACTGCCTTCTCTGCATCCTTCTTGGATAATCCAGCCTGATCAGCGATAGCTGCAACTAATTCTGTCTTGTTCATTGAGAACTCCTCCTCTTATATGAGTCTGTGTTTTTGCGTTCCCCTAAAGGAAAACGTCTATAATTGTTATATAATTTTTTATCCGTCTTGTCAACAAAAAATGCCGAATTTACAAGGTTTTTTGGCACTTTTTTTGCCTTTTTTTGTTAACAAATTGTTCACACAAATCTCTAAATTTAACTGACATTTATTAACGAATAATTATCAAGCAAAAATGTGGTACCATAGCCCTATTTATTCGTTGGAAGTCACCGTTCCGACGGGTAATAAATCGGAAAATGAGTAATTTGAATCGGCAGCTGTATTTTCAACAACCACTGTATAAGTTCTTGTCACATAACCGTTTTTGGTAAGCTTTATTGTGTGGCTTCCGGCTTCTTTTGCCACAGCTACGGGAGCTACTCCCACATAGTTTCCGTCAATCTCAACTTCAGCTCCTACCGGAGTGTTTATTCTTAAATAATATCCTGTAGTCTTTGAGTCTTCTTTTTCTTTTGAAGAATCCTTTACAGTTTTTTCTTCCAATATAACCGACATTGTAGCTGTTTCTTCCCCTACATTTAAAACTCTTGTAAAGGTTTCATATCCTTCCATTACAGCTTCTACTTTATGAGAACCTATTGTAAGTTCAATGAGTTCGCTGCTGTCTACAAGCTTTGAGTCAATATAAAGCTTTGCTTCCTTAGGATATACGTCAAAATACACTCGGCCCATCTTGTCTTCTTCAAGCACCACATCGCTTAAATCAAGTGTAGCCTTTTGATCTCTTTGAATATTTACTTTCCTGTTAACGACGGTCTTTCCCTTCGAAATTATGGCATCAAACTCCCCTTCAGGTAAATCTATGGTCAGGTTCTTTTTGATTGTAAGTATGTTTCCCCCAACCTCGATTACTCCGTCAATAAGCTCATCCTGTCCTTTTAAGGAAAGAGTTCCATGACCTGTTCTTAATGTAATGCAATAAATGTCCTTATCGATTCCGCTTATGCTTACGTGATCTATACTGCTTAAATCACTTAACGCCCTCTTTTCATTTTCGGCTAAAACTATGGTTGAATCGGTTATCTTATAAGAATCGCTTCCGTAGTTAAACTTCTTTGCATTTTCATTTATTTCAAATCCGGTTACGTCAGGGATAGATAAAGCATCCTTTCTTTCTTTTAAAGAAACCAAAAGCTTTTTTCCTTTTAAGAATGAAATGTCCACTATGTCGCCCTGGCTAACCTGGTCTACGGACATTGGAATTTCATACTTATCATAAAAGGAAGTAACGTTGTCAAAGCTAAGTGTGTAGCTCTTTGAAAGACCGTAATTATAAAAGGTAATTGAATCTGTTACCTTACTCACCTTTGTAACAACCGACGTGTCTTTAGAGTCATATTCTCCGGGAAGAGCTGCGGTAAAAGGAGCCGCCGTCTCTGTTACTTCTGTTTCTTTATTATCGGTTGGCTTTGCTTCTTTGCTTTCACTTTTACCGGTTGTGCATGCGCATAAAAGAAAAAGCATTGATACTAGCATTATTAAGTTTAGGATCTTTACCTTGTTTTTCACTCTTAACCCCTTAACTCATCAAGTCTTTTAAGTAAATATTCTCTATCGTTTTTCTTTGGATCATCCAATACTTCTTCAAGTAAACTATTAAGGATTTCTCCGACTTTAGGGCCTGCGGAAACGCCTTTATCAATTACATCTTTTCCCGTAACCTTTAAAGTCTTTAATGACACGCACTCATTATTCTTAATTGTCTCTTCGTACTTTTTCCTAAGCTCTGAGATAAGCTCTAGCTTTTCTTCTCGCCTGTAAGTACTTTGAGCCATTAAGTCTGCAACATTAATATCAAATATCATCGGGAAGTACTCTTCTCCGATTCTGTTTATGTAGCGTCTAATTCTTTCAGGCTTGGCACCGATCATCCAGTCATGCTCTCTTACAAGCTTAGAAACCTTAGTGATAGTGTCGTTATCAAATTTTAGACGTCTTAAAACATCTTTTGCTATCTTTTCACTTTCAATTGCATGGCCCTTAAAGCTGTCTTTACCCGTTTCATCAGTTGTCTTTGCTATGGGTTTTCCAAGGTCGTGGAAAAGTGCGGTAAGCCTTGATACCTTATCGGAAGGCGCATTCTCTATAACTTTTATAGTGTGCTCTCCCACGCTGTAGGCATGATTTGGATTGTGCTGTTCGCAAGCCATAGCCGCATCAAATTCAGGTAAGATTACCTTAGTGATTCCAAGTTCCCAGGCAAGCTTTAAAAATCCGGGATTATCACTTGTAAGAAGTTTTACAAGTTCAACCTGTATTCTTTCAGCACTTATCTTTTTTAAATTGGGAGAAAGCTCTTTAATTGCTTTCTTTGTATCATCCTCTATCTGATAGTTAAGCTGTGCCGCAAATCTTACCGCTCTCATTATTCTAAGGGCGTCTTCCGTAAATCTGTCATAAGGATTTCCGACACATCTAATTATTTTATTTTCTAAGTCTTCTTTTCCTCCGTAAAGGTCCACCAGGCCACGCTTGGGATTATAGGCCATGGCATTTATAGTAAAGTCACGTCTAAGCAGATCTTCCGATAACTTACTTGTGAATGTAACTTCCTTTGGATGCCTTGCATCCTCATATTCTCCGTCTATTCTGTAAGTAGTTACTTCGTATATTTCTTTATCAAGTAAAACTGAAATTGTGCCGTGCTTAATTCCCGTATCAAAAGTTCTTTTAAAAAGCTTCTTTGTTTCAAGTGGTTTTGCACTTGTGGTAATGTCCCAGTCATTTGGCACTCTTCCAAGAAGGCTGTCTCTTACACACCCTCCTACCGCATACGCTTCAAAACCGTTTTCTTCAAGCGTATTTATAATAAATTCAACGTCTTTTGGAATGTTTATTGTCATCTAATATCCTTTAAATCAAAATGGGAATTCCACTTCGGAATTCCCATTCATTATACCATAAAATACTTCTTTAAATTTATTTTACCAATCTTACAGTTTCTCTGCAGATAGCAAGTTCTTCGTTGGTAGGAACCACCATTGTTGTAACCTTGCATCCGGGCTTTGAGATAACCATTGTTTCGCCTCTTAACTTGTTCTTTTCAGGATCGATTTCTGTTCCTAAGAATTCCAAGTATTCGCCAACCATTGCTCTTACGATTGAAGTGTTTTCACCAACACCTGCTGTATAAGCGATAACGTCAACACCGTTCATTGCTGCTGCATAAGAACCGATGTACTTAGCTACTTTATAAGAGAAGGTTTCAAGAGTAATCTTTGCAAGTTCGTTTCCTTCGTTATAAGCCTTTTCAAGGTCTCTGAAGTCACTTGATACTTTTGAAAGTCCGTATACACCTGACTTCTTGTTAAGGATTTCAAGCACTCCGTCAGCATCTGTGTTAAGCTTTCCTGCAAGGAATGTTACGATTGCAGGGTCGATGCTTCCTGAACGTGTTCCCATAATAAGTCCGTCAAGAGGAGTAAGTCCCATTGATGTATCTACTGACTTACCGTTCTTTACTGCTGTAATGGATGCACCGTTACCTAAGTGACAAACGATAATCTTTAAATCTTTTCTGTCTTTTCCTAAAAACTTAGCTGCTTCTGTTGAAACAAAATCATGGCTTGTGCCGTGGAATCCGTAACGACGTACTTTGTACTTTTCATAATATTCGTAAGGAATTCCGTAAAGGTATGCCTTAGGAGGCATTGTCTGATGGAAAGCTGTATCAAATACCGCAACCATGGGTACGTTTGGCATAAGCTTTTTGCAAGCGTTGATACCGATTAAGTTTGCGGGATTGTGTAAAGGTGCAAGGTCGTTACACTCTTCAATTGCTTTCATAACTTCATCATTGATAACAACGGATGAAGCAAACTTTTCTCCGCCGTGTACGATTCTGTGTCCAACGGCATCGATATCTGAAAGTGCTTTAACAACTCCTGTCTTGTCGTTTGTAAGCTTGTCGATAACAAGCTGTACAGCTACTGTATGATCGGGCATGGGAGTTACTGTTACTTCCTTGTCCCCATCCTTAGGCTGATAAGTGATCTGGCTTCCGTCAATACCGATTCTTTCGCAAAGACCCTTTGCCATAACTTCTTCGGTATCGGAATTGATAAACTGATACTTTAATGATGAACTTCCGCAGTTAATAACTAATACGTTCATTTCTTTCTCCTTTAATCCTTAGTAAGCTTTTCCCCAATAAACCATCTTAGTGGCAGGTTTTCCACAGCAGACACATTTATCTGAAATGGTTTCCTGTTTAAAAGGCATACAACGGCTTGTTACTGCAAGTTCTTCTTTGATCTTGTTTTCGCAAGCTTCGTCTCCACACCACATTGCTTTAACAAAACCGGTCTTTTCTTCAAATGTCTTCTTAAACTCTTCCCATGTCTTAGCTTCATAGGTCTGAGAATCTCTTCTTGCCTTAGCAGCTTCAAACATATCGTGCTGCACTACAGGAATGAGCTCTTCGATTTTATTTGAAAGTTCTGACAAAGCACACTCAATCTTTTCTCCGTTATCACGGCGAGCGATGATGCACTTTCCTTCTTCAATATCCTTAGGGCCGACTTCTACACGGAAAGGAACTCCGCGCATTTCGGTTTCTGCAAACTTAAATCCGGGGCTCTTGTCGGTATCGTCTACCTTTACTCTGAAGCCTTTCTTCTTAAGTTCGTCTCTTAATTCATAAGCCTTATCAAGCACGCCTTCTGCCTTCTGCTTGATGGGCACGATAACAACCTGAGTAGGTGCCACAAGAGGGGGAAGCTTAAGTCCTGAATTATCACCGTGTACCATGATGATGGCACCAATAAGTCTTGTGGTGCATCCCCATGATGTCTGATGAGGATACTTAAGTGTATTGTCTTTATCAGTAAACTGAATATCAAAAGCGTGAGCAAAACCATCACCGAAGTTATGGCTGGTACCTGACTGTAAAGCCTTACCGTCATGCATCAATGCTTCTATAGTATATGTAGCTTCTGCTCCGGCAAATTTTTCTTTGTCTGTCTTACGTCCTTTAACTACGGGCATTGCAAGAACCTGCTCACAGAAATCGGCGTATACGTTAAGCATCTGAATTGTTCTTTCTTCTGCTTCTTCGGCGGTAGCGTGAATTGTGTGACCTTCCTGCCAAAGGAATTCTCTTGAACGTAAGAAAGGTCTGGTTTCTTTTTCCCAACGAACAACTGAGCACCACTGATTGTAAACCTTAGGTAAATCTCTGTAAGACTGAACTTCGTTTTTATAAAAATCGCAGAACAATGTTTCTGAGGTAGGTCGTACACACATCTTCTCCTGAAGGGGCTGAAGTCCGCCCTGTGTCACCCATGCAACTTCGGGAGCAAATCCTTCTACGTGATCTTTTTCCTTTTCAAGAAGGCTTTCGGGAATAAACATGGGAAGATAAACATTCTCAACACCTGTTGCCTTAAATCTGTCATCAAGCTGTCTTTGAATAAGTTCCCAAATTGCGTATCCTGCAGGCTTAAACACCATGCATCCCTTAACGCTTGTGTAATCGCACAAATCGGCTTTTTTAACAATGTCTGTATACCATTGTGCAAAGTCCTCATCCATAGAGGTGATAGCCTCTACCATTTTTTTGTCTGCCATTTGTTCCTCCAAATAAAACTAAATCTAATGAATAACTTACTGAATTGTAGTCTTTTAGCGCTTCTTTGTCAACTTTTGAGGGGCTTGCGTGCCCACATTTTTTGCTTCTTTTACAACCGCCGAGGCTCCTATTGCAATCACAAAGAAAAAGAAAGGTGTATTTGTAATCTGCTCAAAGCTGAATACGTTGTTTGCAAGGTACATAATCATTGAGAGTAAAAACATAAGCATGTATTTGTTTTCTTTGGCCGCATTTATAAAAAGTTTGATTGCTGATACGCACATTCCGATAAAAGAAACCACTCCCAAAATGCCTACGTTTACTAAAAGAGTGAGCAGCTCATTATGAGCATTTGTAAGTCTTTGGTCTGAGAATATCTTAATTGAAAGAGTGTGAGCATCAATGCTTCCATATATTGCGTTATAAAACATGTCGGGCCCTACACCGATAAGCTTGTTTATAAACTTTAAATCCTTAAAGGCAAGCCATCCGCACATCCAGGTTGCACCTCTGTTTGAGCCCCATTTTTCCGTAAACAAAAATGCTTTATTGTCTCCTATTAAAGGAAGGGCTCCCTTTGTAGCTGTGTTAATCACAATTAATAACACATATAAGAGCAATACAGCTCCTACAGCAGTAAGCGATATTTTCACACCCTTTTCTTTTATCACATTCGGGTACTTTGCCTTATTTAACTTGCAAAGTGAGAAGAAAAATCTAAGAGCTATAAACAAAACTAACAGAATGTAAGGAACAGGCCCTTTAATAAAGATTTCTCCGATACTTCCAACCATTGTTCTCTTAACTTTAAAGACGGATTCAAGAAGTATTACAGTAAACTCTGCCGCCACAAATAAAAGCATTACGTTACAAAACTTTATCATGTCCTCTTCGCTCTTAAGTGACAAAAGGAAAAGCACAAACATTATCGCCACAAATGCAAACACGATACTGTCGGATGCATTTACAAGCACGAGGAAATTTGAAATGTATACACACACTCCAAGAAGCACTTTTACCGTTTTTTTCTTGGAAGCTAAAAACAATCCAATAAATATCGGTGCAAGCACGGATTGATATCCCGCAAACCAGTTTATGTTTCCGATTGTTGATAAGAATGAAGGATTTGCCCCTTTAATTTCCACAGGGTAATATCCGTATCTATTAAATATTCCGAATACAAATATTCCCATTGTGGCTATAAGAATGGGGATCCAGATAAGATGTGTGTACTTAAAAAATCTTGAAGTTGCAAAGTACATGCCAACCATTACTAAGATTAGCACTAAGCCCATGCACCAGCCCTTTGTGCCCCAAAGGGGGCCATCATAAAAGAAAGAATCTCTCTCATCATTGATTCCTATGTTTTTATAAGGAGATGCAAAATAAGAAATAGTTGAAATCAAGAGAAACAAAAGCATAAATATATCTACTTTTGCAAGAGGCTTATACTGTCTTACTTCCTCTGAATTCATTCCCCATGTGGCAAAGTAGACTAGCACAAATACTCCGATTGCTATTGCGCTGTATTTGGATATTGCCATTAAACATTTAAACTTATATGTCACAAGCAAAGTAAGCCCATCATGCATATACAACGGAAAGACTGTAAAATACGCGATAAGCGATATTGCTATAAGTACTGTTCCAATTATTCCAAGCCAATTGCCCCAAGTTTTCTTTTTCACTTTTATACTCCGTTTTCTATATGGTAAATTCCGCTTTCACTAAGAATTATTATAGAATAAAGAACTCATTTTTTAAACAAAAAAACTACCGACTTTGCGGTAGTTTTCGTGATTATATTCTAGATATTAAATTCCATCTTTTTCTTTGTGTGGGGATGGCTAAATTCCAAGTGGCAGGCACAAAGGTTTACATTCTTTTCTTTCCTCTCTTTTGAAAATGCAATGCTTTCTTTGCTTCCATATTTTAAGTCCCCTAAAATGGGCATTCCTGCATTTGAAAGCTGCACTCTTATTTGATGGTGCCGTCCGGTCTTTAAGTGCACAAGCACTGATGCTGTCTTTTCATCTTCACTTTCCACTTCATAAGAAAGGATTGCCTCTTTTCCCGTAGGCACATTTTCAGGCACCACGCAGGAAATATTGGTTTTTCCGTCCTTAATCAGAAAATCCTTTAGCTCACCCTTCTTTTCTTTTATTTCTTTTTCTTTATAAACGATTGCTCTATAATCCTTTGTAAGGTTATCGTGAGCAATGTCTTTATTAAGGCCTGCTGCCGCTTCTTTAGTCTTTGCAAAAACAATGATTCCCGATACGGGCTGATCAAGTCTGTGAACCACATATATTATTGGTTCTTCGCCTTTTTCTTTTCTGTACTTTTTACACTGAGTCTCTAAATCTATTGAAGCGACTCCCTTAGCCTGAGTAGCTATTCCCGCAGGCTTTTTTACCACCAATATGTATTCATCCTCAAATAAAATATCCATTTATGCCCCCTCTCAAATGTTTACATCTTAAAGCGATAGCCAACTCCCCAGATTGTTTCGATATATTGAGGGTTAGCGGAATCAAATTCAACCTTTTCTCTTATCTTTTTAATGTGTACGGTTACTGTTGCAATATCGCCGATTGAATCCATATCCCAGATTTCTCTAAAGAGCTCGTCTTTTGTGAAAACGTGGTTGGGGTTTTCTGCAAGGAATGTAAGCAAATCAAATTCCTTTGTGGTAAACTGCTTTTCTTCTCCGTCCACCCAAACTCTTCTTGCTGTTTTATCGATTTTAAGGCCTCTGATTTCAATTATCTTGTTGTCAGGCTTTGCATTGGAATTGACAAGCCTGTCATAACGAGCCATATGAGCCTTTACTCTTGCCACAAGTTCACTGGGGCTAAAGGGCTTTGTCATATAGTCATCCGCGCCAAGGCCTAAGCCTCTTATTTTATCAATGTCATCCTTCTTTGCAGACACCATAATAATCGGAACATTTTTCTTTTCGCGAATAGACTTGCATACTTCAAATCCGTCTTTTCCGGGAAGCATCAAATCAAGCACAATAAGATCAAAGTCTTCTTCAAGTGCTTTCTTTTCTCCCTCTATTCCGTCTGCCGCTATCTCAACAGAAAAATCACTTAGTTCCAAATAGTCTTTTTCAAGATCTGCAATTGCTTCTTCATCTTCAATAATTAAAAGTCTACTCATTTGCGTTCTCCTCATACTTTCTTATCACGAAGTGCATGCAAGTGCCTTCGCCTTCTTTACTGGTGGCCCAAATATATCCGCCATGGTCTTCAACTATCTTTTTAACAATGGAAAGCCCGATACCGCTTCCGCCCTTTGCGGAATTTCTTGAAGAATCGGATCTAAAGAATCTTTCAAATATGTTTGGAAGATCCTTTGCGGGTATTCCGCGACCGTTATCTTCAATTTCCACTCTTATATCATCAGGCTCATCTATAACACTAAAGTTTATTATTCCTTTAGGTTTTTCCTTATCCATGTATTTAACTGAGTTAGATACAATATTGTTTATTACGCGCTTAAGCTGCTCCGGATCTGCGATAATTCTTGTTTCTTCCGGCACTAAGTTTTCATAGTTAAGCTCAATGTTCTTTGACTCTAAATCAAGTCCGATTTCTTCGATACAATCGTTAAAGTAATCTTTTACGTTAAGTCTTAAAAACGTATAGGGAATTCTGTTTGCATCAATTCTTGAGTAAATGGTAAGTTCATTTATAAGCCTGTCCATATCGTTTGCTTTGTTGTAAACAGTCTTAATGTACTTATCCATTTTTTCGGGAGTATCGGCTACCCCGTCCATTATTCCTTCCACATAACCCTTAATGGCGGTTATGGGTGTTTTTAAATCGTGAGATATGTTTGTAATAAGCTCTCTGTTCTTTGCTTCGTTTTGAATTGCTTCATCTGCGCTTTCTTTTAACTTAAGACGCATGTCTTCGTAGTTCTTATAAAGCTCTGCAATTTCACCCGTCGGCGCCTCATCCGCATCAAGAACATACTCAAAATTTCCTTCCGCAATCTGCTGCATTCCGATTTTTAAATCACTGATGGGGCTAAATACGCTTCTTCCTATCCACCTTGTAACCACTGTCGCTATCAGCAAAAGAATAACAAATATGGTAATCCACAATGTCCAGAAAAGCCCTTTTGGCATTGTGCTTGTAACAGATGTTACATTCTCAAGTCTTTCAAGATAAACCATCACTTTGCAAATGATAAAGAAAGCAATTGCAAAGAGCACCATGGGCAAAACTGATATAGCCGCAAACGTAACTTTGAGTCTTGTACTAAGCTTCATACTCTAACCTCACTTTGCCTTAATTTTACCACACTTAATTATTTTTTCTATTAAATGGTTGAGATAAGTTTATAAATAATCTCTAAAAATATATTGTTTTAAGCATAATAAAGGCGAGTGAATTTCACTCGCCTTTACCATACCATTATTCAGGATATACTAGTCTATCCTCTTTGATGTTTGTAAGTACTTCTTTTACATACTTAGCGGCTAAATACTTTGCCATGTTTAAGTTCATGTCAAGGTAGTTACCGCAATCCTTGGGGCTTGCTCCGGGAACATCTCCTTCAAAGTCTGCCATAAACTTATAAATTCTTGTTACTAGGTCTACGACATCTTTAGAAGTTAAGTCACCGGCCAAAACCATGTAGAAGCCTGTTCTGCATCCCATGGGTCCAAAGTAAATTACTCTGTCCTTCCACTCAGGATCGTTTCTTAAAAAGGTTGCGCCAAGGTGCTCCATGGTGTGCACTTCGGCTGTGTTCATTACAGGTTCTTCATTGGGAGAAGTCATTCTTAAATCAAAAGTGGTGATTACTTCGCTTCCTACTTTATCTTTTCTTGAAACATATACTCCCGGCTGTAATTTGATGTGATCAATTGTAAAGCTGGCTATTTTTTCCATATTATTCTCCTGAAACCATTACATTCTTAAATAAGCATGCCTTAGGGCCCACATATTTTGAAAGTTTTTGCACTTCCTTTGAGAAGGTCAAATCATTCTGGCAGTCAAAGATGCTTCCATTAATGCTACCGCCTGTAACGGGTGTGACATTTCCTTTTCCGTCATAGTAGTAGGCAAGTCTTATTTCACTTGCAAAGTGTCCATCAAGTGCATCCATCTGAAAGTCAGAGAAATTTACAACGTGTAAGCACGGTCTGTCCGTCATTTCTTTTAAAGAAACCTTACCTGCGGGAATCTGAACTTTCTCATATGTTCCGATAGGTTCAACGCCCATGTAGTAAGAGATTCTTTGATTTCCGTGAACAAGTTTTAGTTCACCGTCTTTGATAAATTCTCTTTCCTTCATTTCAATGCCTTCATTGTTAAAAGGCTGTAAAGGAAGGAATTTAATGTTAACCTTATCTCCCTTAACATCTTCGCCCTGCACGTTATCTCCAACCTTGTAGTTTGAGTAGCCGGGATAGATGAAAGAAACATTTGCTCTGTCGGCATAGAAGCTCATAAGCTCTTCCATGTATCTTCCGGAAATGATAACATCAGTCTTTCCTGATTTAGGCATAGCGTTTGCTCTTGCTCTGTCTTTTGATGTTTTAAGCGAAGTCTCTACAAGGTCCTTCATATCATCCAAAGCCAATGTATCAAACTCATAATCCAAATATGTTTCTACGTCCTGAGGTTCCCTGCACTGAGTAACAAATTCGCCCTTAACAACTCTTGTTTTGTAAGCAACATCTGTGCCTGTAGCACTCATCATTCTTACAGTCGATTCTTCAACAAACAATTCAAAGGAATTAATGAAAGCATCCTTGTCATTATCCACGCTGTAAGCTGCGTCAGCAAACTTTGTGGCAATTTCAGAAAGCTCAAGTCCATTTAAATCGCTATCCTGCACCTTTAATTCTGACTTTGTAGGCTTCGGAAATTCGAAGAACTTGTTTGTGGCAAAAGAAGCCGCATACTCTGCTTCTTTAATCTTTGTAAGGATTTCTATGTCTGTCATTGAAGAGTTAACTCTAATGTCAGCACGCCCTCTTTTCTTTTCTCCGTCTTTTTCAACGTCTGTAAACACTGCAATTTCAGCATTGTCTACTTCTTTAATTCTTCTCATATCAAGATTTTTCTTTATAAAGAAAAGTTCAACGGAAGAATCAATTTTATTTTTTATAAACCAGTTTTTAATACCGGCCTGTTCAAGTAATTTCTTATAACGTTCCATTTTTATGCCCCCTTATCCTAATCTGATTCTAGCCTTAATGTACGGGCCACCGTCTGAAACCTTAACCCATTCTTTGTATCCCTTACCGCACATACCTGAACCGCAGTGATGTAATTCATCAGACATCATGGAAATGGACTTAAGCAAATCAGGAACATAACCTGTCAAAACGATAGGTGAGTAAATCTTTCCTGTAAACTTACCGTCTTTGATTTCTCTTGCAAGAGTAACCATACACTGGATGCCCCAGTTCTTAGGGTCTTCCATACCTGAGCAAGGCATCTCAAGGAAAAGGCCATCCTTAATCGAAGCTATCATGTCTTCAAGCTTATCTTTACCGGGCTCAAAGTAAGTGTTTGTCATACGTGTGTAAGCTTTTCTTTCAACGCTTTGTCTCTTTCCGTTACCGGTAGGCTTGGTGCCAAGTGCCAAAGCTGACTGTAAGTCGCTCATTCCTGTAACGAGGATACCCTTATCGATAATTATTGTATCGTTTGAAAGAGTTCCTTCATCATCAAAGAAATATGTTGAAGTATCGTCAATGGCGTTACCATCATGCATTGTAACCAAAGGTGATGCAACATATTCGCCCACGTTATACTTTGCAAGTGCTCTGTCTTTTACGAACATATCCATTTCTACGCCATGTCCGAAAGCTTCATGCACAATCATACCTGTTGTTTCGGGAGAACAGATGCAATCATATTCTCCGGGAGGTAAGGGAACCGAATCAATAAGCTCAATAGCTACCTTACAGGTATCTTCAACATGCTCTTCTATTCTGTCAAGAAGCTCAACGCCTCCCAAAACTGAGAAAGGTGTATAAGCCTGCTTAACTTCTTCTCCCTTTAATGACATAGCCGCTACTGCACCGCATGTCCACATAACGTTCTGTTCAAGGTCTTTGTTTTTTGATAAGAAAAGCTTTGAATACTTCTGAAACTGTAGTGAACAGTAAAAATCCAATATTCTCTCATCGTATGCAAGACCTTTCTTCTGAATCTCGGTAATTCTTTCAACAATTTTCTTATCCCCGAATTCAAAAGGTGAAATCTCATAATCAGTGCTCTTAGAAAAGCTTACCTTTTCATCTTCAGGCACTTTGTATGTGTTCTTTTCTCTTTTTGCTTCTAAAGTAACAAGTCTTTTTGCAATTGTATCAACGATTACATCTATTTCTTCTTTAGAAATCTTGCTTCCGCTGTATTCTGCAAAAGAACCGTCATTATATACCTTTACAACAAATCCTCTCTGCGTGTATAAATCGTCTTCTCTCATATTTATACCGCTTTTTGAAACAGAATATACTTTTCCGACTGAATCCGCAGCCAAGATTGAAGCATATTCATAGGTATTAAGAAGCTTATCCAAAAGCTCTTTGTAAAGAGCCTTATTGGCTTTTAAATATTCGCTTGATTGTACCTTCATAGCCCACTCTCTCCTTAATTAAATATTTTTCATCATTTCAATAACCATCTTTGCGGAATGCTCTGCCGCCTTCTTTTCAAACGAAGGGTAATCTTCTTCTGCAGAATCATCCGCCTTATCGGATATTGCTCTGATAATTAAGCAATTAATGTTATTTACGTATGCGGCATGCGCCATTGCACAGCCTTCCATTTCTACACATAAAGGTGAAAAGTACTTCTTTATGGTCGTCTTGGTTTCTTTGTCCGCTATAAACTGATCCCCCGATGCAATGCGTCCTTTAAACACCTTGATATCCGGATTTACTTTAAGGCAAGATTTTTCAGCTAAGTCAACCAGTCCCTTATCTGTAGGGAATTCAAAGACATCCATCTGGGGCACCTGGCCTCTTTCATAACCGAACGCAACCGCTTCCACGTCATGATATACGGCTCCTGTTGCAAGCACCATGTCGCCTATATCGATTTTTTCGTCCAAAGAACCTGCAACGCCTGTGTTTATAATATCTGTAATGTTAAACTTATCTACCATCATCTGAACTGTAAGAGCGGCATTTACTTTTCCCACTCCGCATCTTGCAAGCACTACATTGGCGTTTTCAAGCTTTCCTACGTAAAATTTTCTTCTTGCGTATTCAACTTCTTTTTTCTCTTTCATGGAAGAAATAAGCTTTTCAACTTCTAAATCCATTGCTCCGATAATTCCGATTGTTCTCATATAAGAATCCTCCTATTTATCTACCCTGCAAAGTTCTTTTCCGTCCATAAACGCCCTAATGTTATCATATGTCATCGACACACATCTTTCTCTTGCTTCCACAGAAGCCCAAGCTAAATGAGGCGTGATGATAAGCTTTGTTGAATCGGTAATTTTCTGTAACGGGTTATCTTTAGCTATTGGTTCTTTTTCAAGTACATCCAGTCCTGCTGCCGCAATTTCTCCATTAACAAGCGCATCGTATAAGTCCTGTTGCTTTACGATAGGGCCTCTGGCTACGTTTATTAATACTGCTGTTTTCTTCATCTTTTTAAGGGCGGCTGCATCAATAAGGCCTCTTGATAAGTCTGATAAAGGACAGTGGATTGAGAGAAAATCCGATTCCTTTAAAACTGTATCAAAATCAACTCTCTCATAATCTGTCACACTTGATTTTCCGGTAACAGAATAAAAGATTACTCTGCATCCGAAAGCCTTTGCAATTGAAGCGACTTTCCTTCCGATATTTCCCATTCCAATTACGCCCCAGGTCTTTCCCGCAAGCTCTTTAAAAGGAATGTCAAAGTAAGAAAATCTGTTGTGATTAGCATACTTTCCGCTCTTTACAAAGTCATCGTAATGGGCAAGCTTTTCTGATAAGAATAAAGCCATTGCAAATGTATGCTGGGCAACCATCTCAGTGCTATAGTCTCTAACATTGCAAACGCCTATGTTTCTTTGTCTGCAATAGTCTAAGTCCACGTTGTCAAAGCCTGTAGCAAATTCACAGATGAGCTTTACGTTTTTAGCATCCTTCAATGTGTCTTCACACAGTCTGCTTTTATTCGCAATTACTATATCCGCATCTTTGATTCGCTCTTTTATTTCTTCATATTCCGTTGTGTTGTATACGGTAACGTCCCCAAGGTCTTTAAGAGAATCAACCGATACATCCATTCCAACACTGCTTCTCTCTAATATAACTATATTCATAGGTTTCTCCTTACGTTTCTTCCTAAGTATACAACAATCCCCGCAACATTGTCGCGGGGATTATCATAATATTTTTATTAAATTAAAGTGCTAAATCTTACTCTTCTTTAAGCACGGCATTTAATATCGCCATAATTCCCGCAAATGCAAGTCCTGCTATGGGCCAGATGATCCATGCCTTATCTAAAGTAAGTACGATATTTAAGTAAAGAAATACTGCTGTAATTGTTACCCAATAAGCTGTTGCGATTCCGCCAAGAATGTTATTTTTCTTTTTAGATGACTTTGAAGCAAATTCCTCTTCCTTAAGTAAAACCTTAAAGCTTTCTGTTACAGAGCCTGCTTTAACAAAGAAATAAACTGAAGCTGCTATAACTGCGAGTAGTAAAGCCACCATGTAAATTGTGGTAACACCTGTAGGATCTAAGAAAGAAGAAACGATTATGGGAATAATTGCAATAATGATTGCAAGCACTCCAACCGCAATTGTAACGGTATTCTTGGTTCCAACTTTTTCTCTTCTGTCTTTCACCATTCCGTCAACACCGTAAGCTGTTTCAAACTCTTCTTCTTTAAGATACTTATACTTTTCGTATTTTGAACCAAACACTATAAAGATTAAAACAGCTACAGCAATCATAATAAACATGATTGTCATTCCGATTCCGATAGCAAGACCTTGTCTATCTTTCATAATGCTTTCTGAGAATGCACAAAATACCATAAGAAATGAAGTAGCTAAAACACAAAGCATTACTCCGATTCCGATTTTGGGTGAATTTTCTTTTACACATTCAAGGTATGCGTTTGCTTCTTCCATTGAAACTTTTCTTATATTGGAAATCTCCGCTCCCTCAAGACGTTCTTCTATATACCCGTTATCGCTTATTTCATCTTTTAATAAGTAATCCGTGCTTACTCCAAAGAGCTCAGCCATCTTAATTATCTTTTGTAAATCGGGAACTGCTTGTGCGCCTTCCCATTTTGAAACTGATTGTCTTGAAACCGATAACTGGTCAGCCAATTCTTCCTGCGACCATCCGCATCTTTTTCTTTCATTAATAATTTTATCTGCAAGTATCATTTTTGATTCCTTTCTATTTGTTGTTGGTTTATTTGTTCACGCTTAAGCTGGTATAAACATAACAAATTGAACGGTTGCATGCCATAAATTCGCCTTGCCAATTTGTCAACCGACAGTTTACATTTGCCGGTTGCAGCCAATAAAAATAGCTCACACCACAATTATATGTGATGTGAGCCGTTTTTTTAATACCTATTTACCTTATTTGAAAGGATTTTCTGTAGGATAAGGTAATGAAGCGGGCTGATTGTAGTTAAGATCTTCAACCGGTACTCCGATGTACTTAAATACTTCGAAGAGAGCCTTTCCGTAGTGACCGAATGCAACGGCACCGTGGTGAGGGAAGTTCTTCTGGATAAGTACGTGGCGATAGAATCTACCCATTTCCTTGATAGCGAATACGCCGATACCACCGAATGACTTTGTAGCTACAGGAAGCACTTCACCTTCTGCAAGGTAAGCACGAAGCTTATTGTCTGCTGTAGACTGTAAACGATAGAATGTGATGTTGCCGGGAGCGATATCACCTTCAAGTGTTCCGTTGGTAACTTCGATAGGAAGGTTTCTAGCCATGATCTTCTGGTACTTCATTTCGCAGAACGCAAGCTTCTTTGAGCATGTGTTACCGCAGTGGAAGCCCATGAATGTATCTGTGAACTTGTAATCGAATTTGCCTTCGATTGATTCTTTGTACATATCCTTAGGAACTGAGTTGTTGATATCAAGCAATGTAACAACATCGTCTGATACACATGTTCCGATGAACTCTGATAAGCATCCGTAAATATCAACTTCACAGGATACGGGAATTCCCATTCCTGTAAGACGGCTGTTTACGTAGCAAGGTACAAATCCAAACTGTGTCTGGAATGCAGGCCAGCACTTTCCTGCGATTGCAACGTACTTACGATATCCTCTGTGTTCTTCAACCCAGTCAAGAAGAGTAAGTTCGTACTGAGCAAGCTTGTTAAGAACTTCGGGCTTCTTGTTACCTGCGCCAAGCTCTTCTGCCATTTCCTTAACTTTAGCAGGAATTCTAGGATCGTTTGCGTGCTTATTGAAAGCTTCAAACAAGTCAAGTTCTGAGTTTTCTTCGATTTCAACACCAAGGTTGTAAAGTTGCTGAATAGGAGCGTTACAAGCAAGGAAGTTAAGAGGTCTGGGACCAAAAGAAATAATCTTTAATTCTGAAAGACCCTTGATTGCACGAGCAACGGGAACGAAGTCGTGAATCATATCAGCGCAATCTTCTGCATCTCCAACAGGATATTCAGGGATATAAGCGCCAACGCTTCTAAGCTTTAAGTTATAGCTTGCGTTAAGCATACCGCAGTAAGCATCGCCACGACCATCCTGTAAGTCGCCCTGGCTTTCTTCTGCTGCTGCAACGAACATCTTAGGTCCGTCGAAGTGCTTAGCAAGTAATGTTTCTGAAATTTCAGGTCCGAAGTTTCCAAGGTATACGCAAAGTGCGTTACATCCTGCCTTCTTGATGTCTTCAAGAGCTTCAACCATCTGGATTTCGCTCTCTACGATACAAACGGGGCATTCGTAGATGTCTTCTTTTCCGTACTTTTTGGTATAAGCGTCAACCAGCGCTTTACGTCTGTTAACTGAAAGGCTTTCAGGGAAGCAGTCACGGCTAACAGCAACAATACCAATCTTTACCTGGGGAATGTTGTTCATGTTATTCATTTTTTTATCCTCCATTTTTTAGGTATGGAATCCAGTTCCAATACACAAATCTAACCGCGTTAATAGATTACTTTATAATTTGAAATACCGGTTTTAATGCCGGATATATTTCCTTAAACTGAGCATATCTCTCATCGTACTTCTTTGCAAGTTCGGGTTCGGGCTCTACTGTGTCAACCACATGCACAAACTTAGCTGCAATTTCTTCAACGGAAGTATATTCACCTGCCGCAACCGCTGCAAGCATTGCACCGCCCATGCTGGGACCTTCTTCGCTTTCAATTACATCAACCTTAACATTTAAGATGTTTGCAATCATCTTCTTCCAAAGAGGGCTCTTTGCTCCGCCACCGCAAATCTTTGTACGTTCAATCTTTATGCCAAGTGACTTTGCAACTTCAAATGAATCTCTGAGTGCAAAAGCAACACCTTCCAAAACTGCCTGAGTCATGTCTTCTCTTGTGGTGTCCATTGTCATTCCCACAAATGTTCCTCTTGCCTGAGGATCGTTATGAGGAGATCTTTCTCCCATAAGGTAAGGTAAGAAGTAAACATGGTTTTCACCAAGCTTATTTATGTTCTTTTGCTCTGAAGCATAATCCTTGGTTCCGATTATTTCATCCATCCACCACTTGTTACATGAAGCTGCGGAAAGCATACATCCCATTAAGTGATACGTTCCGTCTGCATGTGCAAATGAATGAAGAGCGTTATTTTTATCAACACCGAAATTCTTAGAAGAAATGAAGATTGTTCCGCTTGTACCAAGTGAAATATTACATCTTCCGTCTCCGACAGTTCCTGTTCCCACAGCTGCTGCCGCGTTGTCTCCGGCACCTGCCGCAATAACAACGTCTTCTGAGAATCCTAATTCTTTAGCTATGTTAGGAAGCAATGTTCCAATCTTTTCATAGCTTTCAAAAATCTTAGCAAGCCATTCTTCTTTTACGGAACAGATGTCGCACATTTCCTTGCTCCACTTTCTGTTCTTTACATCGAAAAGAAGCATTCCGGAAGCATCGGATACATCCGTTGCGTGTACTCCGGAGAGTTTATATGCAAGATAATCCTTAGGAAGCATTATCTTGTTTATCTTTGCAAAGTTTTCAGGTTCGTTTTCTTTTACCCAAAGTACCTTAGGGGCTGTGAATCCTGTAAATGCAATGTTAGCGGTGTACTCTGACAACTTATCTTTTCCGATAACGTTGTTTAAGTAATCTGTTTCCTTTGTGGTACGTCCGTCGTTCCAAAGGATTGCGGGTCTAATAACATTATCATCCTTATCAAGGATAACAAGGCCGTGCATCTGTCCGCCAAAACTGATACCTTTAACTTTTGATTTGTCTACGTCTTTTGTAAGCTCTTTTAAGCCTTCGATACTCTTTTCATACCAGTCTTCAGGTTTTTGCTCACTCCAACCGGGATGAGGAAAGTACAAAGGATATTCTTTTGAAACAACGTTGCAGATCTTTCCTTCTGAATCCATTAACAGAAGTTTTACTGCAGATGTTCCAAGGTCAATTCCGATATAATACATATGCATACCTCCACTTAATTTCATTCTATCCAAGTTGTATTGTTTTCGCTAATCATTTATGGGTATTTATTTTTCATTTATTGCTATTTTTATGATAAAAAAAGGGCGGACAAATGTCCACCCTTAAAAATATTTCCCATACAACTTTTTATTG
>JAEEXG010000076.1 GCA_016291405.1 Lachnospiraceae bacterium | reverse complement strand
TGCAAGAAATGTAGGCGGAGTTAACCTTGTTAAGGCCTATGAAGAAAACGGAATTAAGTGGATTAAGAAGCAGGGCATCAACGGACCTGTATTTGCCCTTATTGCATTAAATACAGCAGGTTATGAAATTGATGAAACGGTTGTAAATGATTGCCTTAATTTCATTTTCACAAATCAGCGCGCAGACGGCGGTTGGTCTTTGGCAGGCACAAAGGGAGACCCCGACATCACATCAATGACACTTCAGGCTCTTTCATTTTATAAAGACAGAGACGATGTAAAGGCTGCTGCAGAAAAAGGTATTACATGCCTTCAGAATTTACAGGCAGATAACGGAAACTTTTCATACGGCGGAGACCCTAACGTAGAAAACACATCACAGGTTGTGGTTGCTTTGACAGCCTGGGGCATTAATCCCGATACCGATGAAAGATTTATTAAAAACGGAAAATCACCGATAGATGTCATCCTTTCTTTCTACACAGAAGATTCTAAGTATGGCGCAGGTTTTAAGCATGTGCAGTCAGGTGCATGGAACGATATGGCAACAGACCAGGCAACATACGCTCTTGTAGCATACGATAGATTTTTAAAGGGAAAGACAGCTCTTTACGATATGAAGGATGCAATCACCCTTGGCGCAGCTACAGATGAAATCGGTGTAACATTCTCGGTTCCTGAAAAGATTGAAAACACAAAAGGCACTAAGTTTAACGCTATCATCAATTTAACAGGCTGGGATAAAGAGCCTAACTACAGACTTATGGACTGTATCATTAAGGTTCCCGATTCTGTAGATGTTAAAGACGTTAAAGTGGGTGAAGAAGTAAAGGGCGGTACTCTTAACTACAATTTGGAACAAGAAACCGGCAAATTAAGAGTAGTTTATTTTGACCCTGAAAAGGGCGAACCGATTTCTCTTGAGGGAGAAAACTTCCCTAAAGAATTTATAAATGTAAGCTTTGAATTAAACAAAAACATTTCACTTGAAGAGTTAAATGAGCTTGAAATTGCTTTAACCGGTATGTCATTTAAGGTTGATGCAGATTCAGAAAAAGAAGAAAATACATTTATAGTAGATACTTCTAAGACTGTTAAAAAGCTTTCGTTGGTAGAAGGTGCCACATTTACTGCAATGCCTTTATACACAGGTGATGATGTAGACTTAATCTCTAAAGACGATGTAATCTATGTTGTAATGGTTACAGGCGTAAAAGACGGAGAAAAGATTTCCTTCATTGAGAGTGAAGACACAAAGACAGAGCTTCTTTATAACGATGCAATTTCAAAGAAAATCGGCGTTTCCACCTACCTTGTTAAAAAGGGAAGTAAGGCGGCTTCAGAATATGTAAAGAAAGAAAACTATATTATTGAAGCAGACAAAAAGGCAAAGACAGTAACCTTCGGTGATCTTAACAATGACGGACTTATCAATGCACAGGATGCTTTGAAAATCGTTAATTTGTGGCTTAGAAAAACAGAAGTTACAGGAAGTGATATGATAATTGCCGCAAACGTAAACGGAGATTCAAGAATCAACACTTACGATGCTTTGGGTATCGTTGATAACTTCGTAAAGAATCTTGAATATCTTGTTGTTAACAGGGCCGCAACCATTAAGGAAACAAGCGCTAATGGACAGTAAAAAGAAAAAAACTATAATTGCCATTTCTGTAACTGCAGTCTTGGCAATTACAGTTGGTTTAATTATTTTAATCTTAAATAGAAACAGCCAAACAGCAAAGGTCGGTAAATTTTTTACCGGCCCTGCTGTGTTTATAGAGATACCCGATAAAATGGACAAAAAGGACCGCTCCGAGTTTGAACTAGGGGTGTTTGTCACAAAGCTTGGAAAGGATATTTATCCTGCGGCAAGCTTTTCAATTTCTTTTGACCCTTCTAAACTTGAATTTTTAGGATTAGAAGAAGGAAATGTGCTTATTTTAGACTCTGATACGCCCGCAGGAGAAAACTTACCCGAATGGAACGTGGACGTTGAAACGAGCAATAAAACAGGGCTTATCAACGTAATGTATCTTGATATAAGTGGAAAAGATAAGGGCTTTTCTCAGGAAAAACTTTATGATAAAGACAATAGTTTGTTTTATTTAAAGTTTAAATTACGCGGCAGTGTAAGAGAAAAAGAAATGTATGAAATATCCTTTAAGGATGCGGTATTTGCCTGCGAGGATGATTCAAAATCTCTTTCGATGCTAAGTAAGAAGCTTAAAACAAAAGATTCTTTTGTAATGATTTTAGATAATTAATTTGGAGACTAAAGTGAAAAGAAAGTTATTATTATTCTTTTTATTCATATTGTTAGCCTTTTCTTTTACAGGATGTAAGGGCTTTGAAGTCGGCGTTAACGAGCAGACAGCTTCCTATTCTGACAGGATGGCAATTCCTGAAGATGGAATTGTTTCGGCTGATGTTTTTAAAGACTTAAAAGAAACAAAGCAGGTTGTTACCTTTGAAGGTGAGTCAAAGGGAATAAAGTATGAGTGGACTGTTTTTGGCTCTGAAATAACTGAGCCTAAAGATTGTAATCTGCTTGTAACAATTATAAAAACAAGCGAATCTGCTTACATTTTCAATTTCGCATCAGAGGAAGACTTTGGCTTCACACCTCTTTTATCCATTTATTCAGGGGATAACAATGAAGGAAAAGTAGCTTCACTTCTTGAAGTAAGAGGTAACGAAAGTGCTTATCTTTCAGATGTTTATCTAACAGGTACTAACTCAGAAATACTAAACGTCTCATACGATTCCCAGGTCGGAACTTACATTATAGAGATTTCAGATGAAGAAGAGGCCATTAAGATGGCTTCAGCGGATTCTAATGAAAATGAATCTGTAAATGAACCTGCAAATGAACAAAAGGCTTCTTCAAATAGCGAATCCATAACCGAATCAAAGACCGAATCTAAAACCGATAGTGAGGCTTATAAACCTGATGAATATTTATCTAAATCAACTTCTTCATCATCTAAGGTAATTACGGGAACGGGTAAGTCAGGAGAATCAGCCGATGCTCCCGCAGGCCGTGTGTTATCTGACGGCTCAAGAACTGATAAGGATCAATATTTAACTGACCCTGTGCCCTTCGGAAAGCCTCAGCCTGTTGAGCCTGAAAATCAGGTGGTTAATAAAGGGAAGGCTTTAAGCTGCACCTTTTCAATAGAGTGCACTACCATTTTAAATAACCTTGAAAACTTAAATCCCGATAAGCTTGATGTGGTGCCTGCAAACGGAATTATATTCTCTGCTCAGACAGTAACCTTTTATGAAGGTGAATCCGTATTTGATGTACTTTCAAGAGTTTGCAGTGAAAACAATATTCATATAGAATATTCATGGACGCCCATGTATAACAGTGTTTACATTGAAGGCATGAATAACCTTTACGAGTTCGATTGCGGTCAGGGCTCCGGCTGGATGTATAAGGTAGACGGCTGGTATCCAAACTACGGATGTTCAAGATATGTGCTTACTAACGGAGAAACCGTTGAGTGGCGTTACACCTGCGATTACGGAAGTGACATAGGCGGTCACTACGCAATGGGAGAATAATTCTTTATTATGAAGCAAACTGACGAGTTTTCGGGCTTTCACCCGATTGTCAATTTCATATACTTTGCACTTATAATAGGCTTTTCTATGGTCTTTATGCACCCTGTGATGCTTTTTATTTCCCTAATTACGGGAATAACCTATCACGGTGTGCTTAAGGGCAAAAAAAGCCTGTTATTTTTTGCTAAATTTTGTTTGCCCTTATTCTTTTTAACAATGATTAT
The DNA here is from genome assembly GCA_016291405.1 of Lachnospiraceae bacterium. GTDB lineage: Bacteria > Bacillota > Clostridia > Lachnospirales > Lachnospiraceae > UBA1258. The sequence goes on along the minus strand of JAEEXG010000076.1, from coordinate 6,274 downwards.
TAATCCTGCTTTTAACCATCAGGGCACCATCATTTTACTTTACTTTCCAAACGGAAATCCCTTAACTTTTGAAAGCATGATTTACGGTCTTGCGGCGGCAACAATGCTAACGGCTGTATTGCTTTGGTTTGCTTGCTTTACAGAGGTTATGTCTTCAGATAAGTTTATATATCTGTTTGGAAAAATAATTCCTGTAATGTCCCTTGTGTTATCAATGACACTAAGGTTTATTCCTTTGTTTAAGAAAAAGATAGATGAAATAAGAGATGCCCAAAGGAGTCTTAAAAAAGAAGCGGTTAATGAAAGCATTTTAAATAAGCTAAAGAATGCCATATCGGTTTTCTCAATCGGTGTATCATGGGCATTGGAGCATTCAATTGATGTATCCGACAGCATGAAGGCAAGAGGTTACGGCTTAAAAGGGCGAACGGCATTTTCGATTTACGAATTTAAAAGAAGAGACAGAGATGCTTTGGCCATCATGTTTCTTTTAGGGCTTTTGGTTGTTTCAAACGCTTTAATGGGAAATCTAACCTGGCGTTATTTTCCTAGTATCAGAGGTAAATACTTAGGCGTTTATCAAACGCTTGCTTACACAGCATATTTTGTTTTATGCCTTATTCCTACAATAATCGATAAGGCGGAGGAGCATAGATGGAAATCATTAAGGTAGAGGATTTATCCTTTAGCTATCCAAAAGAAGAGAAAAAGGCATTAGATTATGTAAACCTTTCTTTGAGGGAAGGTGATTTTTACGTGCTCTTTGGAAAGTCGGGAAGCGGTAAATCTACGCTCCTTAGGCACTTAAAGAAAGAACTTACTCCTGTGGGAACAAAATCGGGACAGGTTTACATAAATGGAAATAACATAGACGAGATAGATAATAAAGAAGCCACTTCATTAGTGGGATACGTAATGCAGTCCCCCGAAGGGCAGGCAGTTACGGATAAAGTGTGGCATGAGCTTGCCTTTGGCTTAGAAAGCTTGGGCTTTAAGCAGGTGGCTATCAGAGCACGTGTTGCTGAAATGGCTGCTTTCTTTGGAATAGAAGACTGGTTTTATAAAAATGTAAATGAACTTTCAGGCGGTCAAAAGCAGATACTTAATTTAGCAAGCGTCATGATTTTAAATCCTAAGATTTTGGTGCTTGATGAGCCTACTTCTCAGTTAGATCCCATATGTGCATCTGATTTCTTTTCAATGCTAAAAAAGATAAACAAAGAGCTTGGCACCACGATCGTGCTTTGTGAGCACAGGCTTGAAGAAGTTTTACAATATGCAAGCAAGGTAGGCTTTATAGAAGAAGGTAAACTTGAAAGCTTTGACAGCGTATCTAAGGCTTTAGACTATCTTAAGGCTACAAAAAGTGGGCTTATTGACTCTTTCCCATCTTACATGAGAGTGTGGGCTAAGTGCGAAAGCAGTGAAAAGAGTCCCTTAAGCGTAAGCGAGGGAAGATCATTTTTAAATGAATATAAAGAAAACCATGCTTCTCAAAGCAAAGCCTTTCATGAAGAAAAGAAATTCGATGAAACTGTTTTAGAGCTTAAAGATGTCTGGTTTAGATATGAAGAAAACGAAAACTATGTGTTAAAGGGCGTTAACCTTTCTTTATACAAAGGAGAGATTCTTTCTATCCTTGGGGGTAACGGTGTAGGTAAGAGCACCTTACTTAAGGCAATTACCGGCATAAAAGCTGTTAAAGGAGACATCATAAGAAAAGGAACGGTGTCCCTGCTTTCCCAGAATCCTGAGCTTATGTTTGTAAAGAAGACACTTCTTGAAGATTTAAAGAGTATGAGAGGGGCCGGGGAAGATAACGAGTCCTTTGAAAAGAGACTTAAAAATGTTATAGGCCTATGTAAGTTAGAAGATTTACTATCAAGACACCCTTTTGATTTATCGGGAGGAGAAAAGCAAAGGGCGGCTCTTTCAAAAGTGCTTTTATTAAACCCTGACATATTACTTTTAGATGAGCCCACAAAGGGACTTGATGCAGAGTTTAAGAAAGAGTTTAAGGCTATTTTAAAAGCTCTTACGGATGCAGGTATTTCAATAATCATGGTTAGCCATGATTTAGAGTTTAGCGCATCTGTAAGCGATAATGCAGCCATGTTCTTTGACGGAAACGTAATAAGTAAGGGTAACGTTTACGATTTCTTTTCACAGAATAACTTTTACACCACTCAGGCAAATCGCATTTCAAAAGAAATCTATGATGAGTGCATTACAGTAGACGATATCCTTTATGCCATGGGTGTATATAAAAATGAGGATAAAGGCGATACTAAACAGATTTATTATGAAAAAATCGATATAGAAGATAAGGGAGACAGAAATCCCTTATATAAGCTTCCATTATGGAGAAAGATTTTAGGTATTTTGTCTTTATGCGCCACAATCTGCATTTTTGTTTACACCATGCGCCTTGGTAACTTGGCAGACATGATCACAAAAGACGGTATCACCATGAAGGGCTTTAGCCACATGGCTATCTATTCCCTTATGATAGTTCTTTTGTTTGCATCGGTTTTACTTTTAACCAAATCAACCGAGAAAAAGCCTGACACCCATAAAAAAGAAAAGCTTTCAAAGCGCACAAAAGCCGCGGTTTTAATCATTTTACTCTTAATTCCATTGACGCTTTTTATCTGGGCCGCATACTTTGATAAGCACAGTTTTTACCCTGTGGCATTTTTAATTATGATTGAGAGTATGGCTCCCTTCTTTTTAATCTTTGAAAGAAGAAAGCCAAAGGCAAGAGAGCTTGTGCTTATAGCCGCTTTGTGCGCCATAACTATTGCAAGCCGTGCTGCTTTCTTTATGCTTCCCCAGTTTAAGCCTGTTATGGCGATGACAATAATCTGCGCCGTAGCCTTCGGAGGAGAGACGGGTTTTTTGGTGGGAGCTGTATCAATGTTAGTTTCTAACATAATGTTTTCTCAAGGCCCATGGACACCCTGGCAAATGTTTTCAATGGGAATAATAGGCTTCCTTGCAGGCGTTTTATATAAGGCAAATCTTTTAAGAAGAAACAAACTATCCTTAGCGCTATTTGGTGCGGTTAGCGCCATTGTTATTTACGGAGGAATCATGAATCCTGTAACTGCGCTTATATGGGGTGGCTCTGTTCTTAACACAAAGATGCTTATGGCTCATTACCTTTCCGGATTTCCCATGGACTGTGTTCACGCAGCCGCTACATTTATCTTTTTATGGATCATTTCGGAACCAATGCTTGAAAAGCTTGATAGAATAAAGGAAAAGTACGGACTTATTGAATAATGGTGCTTTTATACAAATGCACGTCACTAAAACCTGTCATTTTGCACAATGACAGGTTAATTTTTTGCTATAAAAGTAAAAAACTTGCTTGCTCATGTAAAAAAGTTACATTTACTTTGGTTATGTTGTGTAAGAAAATACAAGAGTAAGAAAAAATGAAGTACAAACTGCACAATAGATTTAGCGGTTTGTCGGGGGCGGGTTTTCATGAATAAAAAAAGCAAGATTTTAGCGCTCATTCTTTTTACCTTGACTATAGTTTCTTTCGCCGGATGCGGAGCAAAGAATGCTGATGAGTTAACGGGTAAATGGGCCTACATTCACGACACAAAGACACCGGCTCTGATTATAAAGGCAAACGGCAAGGCAGAGTACAACGGTAATTCTTATAAGTACGAAAGAGACGATTCACATATTTACCTTACATCCGAAAAAACAGAGAGCCTTACATTCAGATATGAAATGAATGGGGAAAAGATTCTTTTGTATATACCTACGGATTATGAGTATGCCGGTGATTTTACTCCCGATGGATTGACAGGCTACTGGGAAGATTCCAAAAACAACTGGAGCTATGAATTTACAGAGGATCTTCAGTTTGCGGAAGACGGACATTTCTTTGGTACATACGAAGTCAATGATAAAGACAATTCAATAACACTTACATATAAAGACGACTTTGACAAAACTGTAATTTATTACATGTTAAATGGCTCAACTCTAAGAATTGAGTATCCTTGGCCCATGGTCAAAATGAAGTAGTGCATATTCAGTAGTGAAAAGTTGGTTCCGCTTTAAGCTACTGTGCAGGGTAATCATGAGATTACTCAAATAAAAAACTATATTATTATATGGAGGATTTTATGAAAAAAATAGTTGCACTCGTTTTAGCATCTGTTATGGCCCTCTCCATTGCCGGTTGTGGCAGCTCATCAGCTCCCAAGGCTGGAGATAAGGTTAAGATCACAATGTGGTGTATCGCTACAGAAAGCGATTCAAACCGTCCCGCTTATGACAAAGCTATCGCTGAAGTTACAGCTGCTCATCCCGAAATCGACTTCGAATGGGAAGCTACAGAAAACGAAGCTTATAAGACAAAGATTAAGGCAGCTGCAGCAGCAAACGAAATGCCTGATATCTTCTTTACATGGGGTGGAGCATTCCTTGGAGATTTCGTTAAGAACGGTCGCGTATACTGCTTAGACGACGCTTACAAGAACTTCACAAAGGACCTTCCCGAAGCTATGCTTGGTAACACAACATACGACGGAAAGCACTATGGTATTCCGCTTACCATGAACATCGTTGGCTTATTCGCTAACATGGACCACCTTAACAAGGTTGGTTACACAGAAGTTCCCAAGACATATGATGAACTCATCGACTGCTGCGATAAGCTCGTTGCAGCAGGTATCATTCCTTTCGGTTGCTCCGGTAAGGAAGGCTGGTGCGTAACTGAGTACATCGAGCCCCTTATTGAAAAGCAGATCGGTGCAGCAGCACTTTCTGATGTATTCACAAAGAAGGCTTCTTGGAACAACGCTGACATCACAAAGGCTGTAAACACATTCCAGGAATGGGTTAACAAGGGTTACTTCGATCCTTCAGGTATCGCTCTTGGTAACGACGAAGTTAAGAACAACTTCATGCAGGGCAAGTACGCATTCTATCAGAATGGTACATGGAACTGTGCAGACTTCGCTGCAACAGACGGACTTAATGTTCAGGTTACAGAATTCCCCGTTATGGATTCAAGCAAGGCTAAGCTTGGTCAGTTAATCGGTGGACCTTCAGATTCACTTGCAGTAGCAGCTTCATCTAAGAACGCAGAAGTAGCAGCTAACTTCGCATTTGAACTTGGTAGAGCAATCTGCCACTACAGCTACTTAAGCGGTTCAGGACTTCCTGCTTGGAACGTTGATTACGAAACACCCGATATCAACGAACTTACCAAGACTGTTGCAGGTATCTGTAACAAGGCTGATGCATACGTTCTCTTCGGTGATACAGCAATGGATGCTGACACAGCTCAGATTTACCTTGACTACATCGGAAAGATCTACGGCGGAGAAATCTCAGGTGATGACTTCGTTGCAGGTTTAACAAAGGACATCGGCTAATTTCTAGCCAAAACATCTTAAAAAGATGATTAGGCGGCCTTTTACGGACCATAAAAGGCCGCCTTATTTTTTGAAAGGTATACTAACGATGAATAAAAAAGTCAAAAACGGTATTAACGTATTTTTGTTTTTGCTTCCTGCGTTGGCTCTTTTCGTAGGCGTGCTTATTGCACCTATTTTCATGTCTACAGCATACAGTTTTCATGATATGGGACCTTTGGATAAGATTTCAAAGGATAACTTTATAGGTTTTAAAAATTATATTGAATTATTTACAAGTGATTCGCTTAACTTCCCCTTGGCGCTTAAGAATTCATTATTACTTGCATTTTTTTCCGTATTTATTCAGTTGCCTCTTTCATTAGGCCTGGCGCTTTTATTGGGAAAAGGTATAAAGGGTGAGAGAGGATTCTTATCGGTATTCTTCATGCCGGTACTTATTTCTACGATTATTATTGGTCAGTTATGGCTTAAAATATACAATCCGGATTACGGTTTGCTTACAAGAGCTCTTGAAGCTATAGGTGTCATTAAAGAAGGTTCACCTATCATTTGGCTCGGTGATAAAAAGATTGCTCTTTCGGCAGCTTTTGTTCCTATTTTGTGGCAGTACGTAGGCTATCATATGTTGCTTATGTACGCAGGCGTAAAGGGCGTATCACCCGACTTACGTGAAGCCGCCATGCTTGATGGCGCTACTGACTCACAGATTAACAGATACATCGTTATTCCCTGTATCAAACCCATTATCAAAGTCAGTGTTATTTTCGCAATTACAGGATCACTTAAATCCTATGACCTTATAAAAGTATTGACAGACGGTGGCCCCAACCACGCAACGGAAGTGCCTTCCACATTAATGATCAACT
>JAEEXG010000075.1 GCA_016291405.1 Lachnospiraceae bacterium | reverse complement strand
TATTTGTTCATGCTTGTTACCTCCTTTTGGTCTCTGGCCCATACGCATAGTACGAGCAAGGAATTGTTTATCACGAGTTAACATAGTAACACAAAGAAAGCTTTAAATCAAGCCTTTTTTGTGATTGATTTAATTCTTTTTTCCAAATCTTTTCTGGGAAGCATTATTTGATGAGAACATCCCAAGCATTTGATTCTAAAGTCAGCGCCTTCCCTAAGCACTTCCCACTCAAAAGAGCCGCAGGGATGAACCTTTTTTAGTTTAACAATGTCACCCACATGTATTTCCATTATCTAAACCTCAGATAAAACCTCACCGATTTTTTCATGAATCACCAAATCGGCATATCTGTCCTGTGCCGTCTCCGATAGATTTATAAGCACAAGTTTCTTTCCTCTGTAATATTGAATAAGGCCTGCTGCCGGATAAACCACCAAAGAGGTTCCTCCGATGATTAAGATATCCGCATTTGAAATGTAGTTAACGGCCTTTTCCATAACTTCCATATCAAGGCCTTCTTCATAAAGCACAACGTCGGGGCGAATCATGCCGCCGCAAGAACACTTGGGCACGCCCTTTGAATTGTATACATCGTCTACGCTGTATTTTTTACCGCAGGCGCTGCAATAGTTTTTCATTATGGTTCCGTGAAGTTCAAGCACTTCTTTACTTCCGGCAGCCTGATGAAGGCCGTCGATGTTTTGCGTGATAACAGCCTTAAGTTTTCCTTCTTTTTCAAGCTCTGCAAGGCGAATGTGTGCCTTATTGGGCTTTGCCTTTAAAACGGGAGCCACCATTTTTTCTTTATAAAACTCGTAAAACTCTTCAGATCTTTGTGTAAGGAAAGTATGGCTTACGATTTTTTCCGGAGGATATTTATATTTTTGTGCATACAATCCGTCAACAGACCTAAAATCCGGTATACCGCTTTCGGTTGATACGCCCGCTCCTCCAAAGAAAACGATGTTGTTTGACTCAGCTATCCATTCTTTAAGTGTCTTGATTTCTTCATTCATCATGATTTACCACCATTTTTCAAAAAGAACATCCAAATCCACTCCCGTAGGAACACCCGGGATTTCACCAGTTTCACTGTACTGCCACATCTTATATTCATAGGGGAACATCAAAGGATCGTTATATTCCCACACAGACGAGCCTTCCTTCATTTCCAAAGAATTGTAATTTGCATACCACTTATCGATGTTTTCAAGTCTGTCAATTTCCATCTTGATAACAAAGTATCTTGTATTTGCATATATCATAGGCTTATATCCTGCTTCCGATACCGCGTCGCAAAAAGCAATTACATTGCTAGTACGTTCTTCTTTGGTTAAGTCTTTTACTCTTTCTGTTGCGCTTGCATTTTCTACATCTATTACCACAGGGCCCGTAATGTTGTAAGGCTTAATGGTTTTAAGTGCAAACTCAGCTTCTTCTTTTGCTTCTTTTTCATCAAGTGCCTGGGTGTAGAAGTAAACGCCTACGTTTATTCCCTGAGCCTGAGCACCCTTTATATTCTTTTCAAAATAGGTATCTTCAACAAGCTTTCCTTCAGAGCCGTATCCTCTGAATCCGCATCGGATAATGGCAAACTCAACGCCTGCTTCTTTTACTTTTTTCCAGTCAATATCTTTTTGTGTGTAAGCTACATCGATTCCAAAGTATGAAGTCTTGTTACCTGCATCATCTGTGTAATAAAGGTAACCTGTTTCTTCATCCTTTTTAAACTTTGCGGAGTCGTATGAATGCTGCTTTAAATCTTTGTTTATAGGTACATAAAGAAACTTGCTTCCGTCAATAAATACAAGGTCATCTGGATACAAAGATCTTAAGAAGTTTGACATTCCGCTGCTTACTTCCGAAGCTTCTCTTACTTTCTTTTTAAAAGCATCGTAGGTTTCTTTCTCTGTTTGAGCTTTGGCATCTTCTACGTTTTTATTTACAGCCTCTTCAATCATTGCATCAACCTGAGACTGGGTGTAAATCTTTTCTTCTTCGGCTTCTTTCTTTCCAAAGGGAAGCTTTCCGCCCTTAATCATAAAGATACTTGCTCCGATTACGGTTAGGGCAATCAATATAAGCACCACGCCCACAATCAATGTTCCTGTGTGCTTCTTTGTGCTTACTTCCTCGTCGAAATCAAGCTCCATGTCCATGTATCTGTTACGTGACACAGGCTTTGGCGCAGCTTTCTTTTCGGCTTTTTCCTCTGTTTTCTTTTCTACTTTTATTTCTTCAAAATCAACGTCATTTAACTTCACTGTAGGTTTCTCCCCTATATCCTCTTTGCTCACCTTAGGATAGTTTCTTTCTCTTAAACGCTTTTCAAATTCGCTCACGGGTAATGGCTTATCAAACAAAAATCCCTGAACGGTATCGCACTTTAAGCGCTTAAGCATTTCAAGTTCTTCGGGCGTCTCCACACCCTCTGCCAAAACTTCCATTTCAAGCTCTTTTGCCATGTGAATGATGCTTGAAATTACTTTTTTTGCCTTTTCGTTTTCAACACCTTTTCCAAGCAAGGATTTATCAAGCTTAACCACCTGGAAATCCATGTTTTGGAGTAGGTTTAAAGAAGAATAACCGGAACCGAAATCATCTATGGAAGACTTGATTCCGTAGCTTCTTAATTTATCTACCGTATGCTCTAAAAGTTCTTCTTTATCAAGGTATGCGGTCTCTGTAAACTCAACTTCAATATACTCTGTAGGAATGTCATATTTCTTTATGACTTTATAAATCTTTTCCGCTACTTCAGGCTCGTTAAAATGATACTTTGAAAAGTTTACGGAAATCCTTACAAGCTGAAGGCCTTCGTCAAGCCACTCACGCATCTTTTTGCAGGTTTCTTCTAGCACGTAAAAATCTACATCTATAACAAGTCCGGTCCTTTCGCAGAAAGGAATAAACTTAATGGGTGGCAACACACTTCCGTCGCAATACCAGCGAACAAGTGCCTCAGCGCCCGATATTTTCATGTCAGATATCGAAATCTTTGGTTGAAAGAAAACCACAAATTCTTTGTTCTGAATTGCGGCTAATAGACGTCGAAAGAAATTTAATCCTTCCACGTCGAATTGTTCCCCATAACCTCTTTTCTCGGAAAGCGAGATTTCTCCCATTAATGCCTCCAAATCAAGTAATTATTCTTTCCCCGAGAATTGTTCAAAGATTACAGAATCAAAGCTTCCCCAAGCTTTCTTCTGCTCCTCTTCTCCTTTTGCAGTCCATGCAACGAGAAAAGGCTTAAATATCCCTTTACACAATTTAAAGCCTAATGTATTAATGTCTTCATGCTTATAGGCCACAAAATCAGGCCTTGAAATGCAGTTTACAAGCAAGTGTGTCATTGTAATCTGCGCTGCTAAAGGCATCTTTTCATCGCCTCTAAAATCACAAGAAAGCTGTCCTCTTATAATCTCAGGTCGATGTTTTCTAAACCACTGTACCAGGAAGGGGCTGAAGGATTCCACACAAAATTTTCCTTCATACTTATCAAGCTCTGCGACGGTACGCTCGCAAAGTTCGTAACACTTGTTTCCGTTATCACCCTTAATTTCACAGATTAAATCTGTGTTTCCAAGTGTATTTAAAACATCGGTAAAAAGCGGTATTTTTTCTTTTGAATCCGCAAGGTTAAACTCCTGAAGCTCTTCAAAAGTGTAGTCTCTTAAAAAGCCATCCACGCCACACATTCTTTTTAAGTTTCCGTCGTGGAAGACAACCAGCTTTTTATCCTTAGTCATCTGCACGTCAAGCTCCACGCCGTATCCGTTTTCTCTTGCAAGTCTGAAAGCTTCAAGGGAGTTTTCCGGAACACCGTTTCCGTGAAGCCCTCTGTGGGCATACATTTTGGTTCTAAAATACGAAGTATCGCGTTTCCTGTTTGGCTTAATCATGAAAAGTACAATCAAAAACAATAATAAAATTATTCTGATTAAATGTCCTATCATAGTGCCTGTTTTCACTCCGTAAATACAAAATGTATTGGTGTTTATCACCTATTTACTCAAAATATAGAGTACCACAAAACAGCAAAAAAAGAAATAGGGCTGTATTCACAGTGTATTTTAGGAAAAGAAAAGCCCTCGGATTTTACTCCGAAGGCTTATGCTTATTCTTTTCTTTCACTTATTTCTTTTACAAGGGCGTCATACATTTTTTCATCGATTATGTACTTCTTTTTAAGTATCAAGAACGCTATTCCGATTGCAATAATTGGCACAAGCACTATTCCAAGTCTTAAAGTTAATCTTTGAAGTGATGTAGCCGTTTCAATAAATGCATCGGCGCTGCCAATTACTTCTGTCTTTGAAATCACATTTGTAGCAGCCTTAATTTCCAAATCCGAAATATTCTGGCTTATAGCATATATTCCGCTTATTATTAGGATCAATGCAACCGCTCCCTGGTCAATGGCGCTTGCAAGCTTTGTGGCAAAAGATCTTACCGCAGAAATGATACTGTCATGTCTTTCGTGAAACTTTGCTTCATCGTATTCGATAGTGTTGTTAAGCATTACTATCATTGTCATATTAAATGCGCCCTGAGCAAAGAAAATAATGAAACCGATTATATTGATTACAACAACATTTTTAGGAAGCACATATCCAACTGACATTAAAGCTAAATATCCAAGCACTATTAATGAAGTTGAAACGGCAAGTATTTTCTTTCTTGATAACTTAGAAGCTATTGCCGCATAAGATGCTTCGGAAATTAAGGTTCCAAGTCCGTACATTACGGTAAATAAGAATACCAATTCTCCGCCCTTTGAGTATCCAAACTCAAAGTAGAAAAAGTTCATTCCTATCATTATTAAAAGCCCGTTTCCAACCTGAAACAAAAGGTGTGACACACCTCCTGCAATAAGCTGGTCGTTTCTTAGGAATATTCTAAACATATCTTTTAAAGAAAGTGTTTCCGCGTTTTGTTTTCTTTCTCTTTCCTTTACTCCAAATACTGTCAAAAGCTGGAAGCCTAAGAAACAGGAAGCGATGATAATAGCCGCTATTCTGTATGCTTTAACCGCATTTCCGGCAACCATGTCGGGAAGAAGCCCCGCAACGGAAAACTGGCCGATACAGATGAATATTCCCTGAATTGTGACAAGGAGGTTTCTTTCTTTAGGATTTGAAGTTAAGCTTGGAAGCATGCCCCAGTAGGAAATGTCGTTCATGGTGTAGGTCATTCCCCAAAGCAAGTAACCAACGCCAAAGAAGAAAACAAATCCCCAGCCTTCAGGCCTTATTGTAAATAAACCGATTATAACAAGAGCGTTTAAAAATGCTCCAAGAAGTATCCATGGCTTAAACTTACCGCTTTTAAGCTTCGCATTTTCAATGATTATTCCCATCAAAGGATCGTTAATCGCATCCCACAAAAGGCACACCACCACAATTGCCGAAATTGTGGCATACTGAGCGACCGTAAGCTTCATGGTGTATTGAATATAGGTAAGCAAAAACATGCTCACCAAAGTGTAGGCCATGTCCCTTCCCGTAGCCCCGATACAATAGGTCCATTTAGTTCTGTTATCAAGCTTTTCCATACCCTCACCTACTTTTCAAATATAGTTTTGATTGCTTTAAAGTACTTTCTGTTAGCGTTATAAACAAGCATATTTGCAAGTTTAGGAGAGATTGCTCCGCCGCTTACAGAAATTAACCCCTCAAGATTTCCTTCAAAAAGTCCCATTCTGACCATCTTCATTTCAGGGGAATTCTTTGGCTTTCCCTTAAACATTAACTTTATGACCAAAGAAACCACTCCGCGAATTATAAGTCCGAATAAGGATTTTCTTGTAACGTCATCAAAGGAGCAGCAAATCGTGTAATCTCCACGCTTTCTGTCTTTATCGTTTCCAAGTTTCCTTCCGTACAAGCCTTCAAACTGTTCTTTTGATATTTCCATTCCGCGCTTGTTTTCTTTAAAGTAGTCGGGGAAGAGCTTTTCTTCATCCCTAAAATACTTTTCACCCTTAATAGATATTTTCTTTCTTAATGGAAGGTCTTTTATATTTCCTCCCACCGCAATTTCATATTCGCCTTCTATTACGGTGAATTTGTTTTTTGATACGTCAAAAACACTAAATGAGCGCTCTGAAAGCTTTATTTCGACCTCTTTTTCTTCTCCGGGGTTAAGATATACCTTTTTAAAGCCTTTAAGCTCTATAGCGCTTCTTATAAAGTTTTCTTTGGGATTTATGACATATAGTTCAGCTACTTCTTTTCCGGCTACATTTCCTATGTTTTTTACCTTAAAAGAAACCGTAAGCTCCCCGTTTTCATAGCTGTCTTTAACCTTTAAATCAGAATATTCAAAATCGGTGTAAGAAAGTCCGTATCCGAAAGGATACTTAACAGGCACATTAAATGTCTCATAGTATCTGTATCCCACAAATATGCTTTCTCTATACTCTACATCGTCATTATCAAGTCCAAAATATCTGTAGGCAGGAGTGTCACTTACTGAATATGGCATTGTCTCTGCAAGCTTTCCCGAAGGATTAACCTTACCGCTTACTAGGTCAACAACCGCTTTATCTACTGCCTGTCCTCCAAGATACATGTGAAGCACGGCTCCCACTTTTTCTTCAAAGTCAAAGTCCATGGGGGCTCCGCCAAAGGTGATGGCAGCCAAGTCCTTTTTATCTACAAGCTCAGATACTTTTCTAAGTAAATGAATCTGATTAAAAGGAAGGTTTATATTCTTTCTGTCATATCCTTCTCCTTCGTAGCTGTCAGTAAGCCCCATGAAGAACAATACTTTCGTGTTTCCCTTTTCATAATTTTCTTTAAGGAGTTCGATAGCACTGTTTTCAGTTTTTTCATCAATCGTGTCAATTTCGCTTAAGTAGCCTTTTAAATGCTTTACAAAGAAACCTTCCTCTTCAAATGCCCTTACAGCGTTAGGCTTGTGAGTAGGATTTATGTGACTGCTTCCGCCTCCCTGAAATCTCATGTTGACGGCCATGTCACCAATGATTATCAACTTCTTTTCTTTTTCAATCGGAAGCACATTATCGTTTTTAAGCAAAACGGCGCACTCATCCTCGATTTCTCTAGCAATTGTTTCATGATCTTCAAATGAGAAAGGCTTACATTCAGGCGCTTTTTCACTTAAGGTCGAAAAGCATCTTAAGACGTTTCCGGCCCATGTGTTTAACTCTTCATCCGATATTTCTCCGGCTTCATATGCCTTCTTTAATACCTTTTTATGATACCCCTTGCAATCGGGCATTTCCAAAGTAAGGCCGTTTCTGTAGCACTTAACCACATCGTTTGTTGCGCCCCAGTCAGAAACGACAGCTCCGTCAAATCCCCATTCATTTCTTAAAATATCAGTAAGTAAGTGTTTGTTTCTAGAGCCAAACTCACCGTTTGTCCTGTTATATGAGCACATAACGGTTGCTGGCTTTCCTTCTTTAACAGCCTCTTCAAAAGCAGGCAGATAGATTTCTCTTAATGCTCTTTCATCCACCTGACTGTTTGATGTCATTCTTCTTGTTTCCTGGGAGTTTGCGGCAAAGTGCTTTAAACTTGTTCCAACCCCCTCATTCTGCACTTCTTTAATATAAGAAGCCGCCATTTTTCCTGCCAAAAAAGGATCTTCACTAAAATATTCAAAGTTTCTTCCGCATAAAGGAGAACGTTTTATATTTGTGCCGCATCCAAGCACAATAGAAACTTTTTCTCTCTTTGCTTCATTTGCTATGGCATTAGCCATTTTTTTTGCTACTTCCGGGTCCCAGCTGCAGGCAACTGCACTTGCCGTAGGAAAGCAGGTTGCCGGATTTGAACCTGTGATATCCCCCACCTTTTCACTCTCTACTTTTCTAAGTCCGTGAGGGCCATCGGTCATCATAATAGCAGGCACCTTCCCGTTACAATTTGAAGTATGCCAATCTCCGTCTCCCGAAAGTAAACTAATCTTTTCATCGATTGTTAAAGTACTAAGTATTTTTTCAATATCCATAGCCATACACCTTCTCCTTCTAATTAATACTTTAACATTTCATTTTTGTTTGGAAATATCATTTTTATTCTTCTTTTATCATTTTTATTATGTTATTGTTTAGATATGAAGACTCCCATAGAAGTAATTAATAAAAATGACAACAACATATTCATGGAAAGAGAAACAGGAATTATTCATTCCGAGTTTTCAAGAGAATATTCTCTTTTCTGCGCCATTCGCTCCGGAAATGTAGCTTTGGTAAAGAAAAAAGCAAAAGACTATATGACTCGCGGAATCACCATGGGAAATCTTTCCGATAACTCAATACGTCAATTAAAATACTGGGCCGTTTCTTCTATCGCAGTAGCCATTCACTACGCCATTTTAGGTGGCCTTGATGAAACAGACGCCTTTAACCTAAGCGATGAATACATTCGCCACATAGACAATCTAAGTAACATTAACGACATGCTTTCTTATCTTTCTGAAAAGGCAACGGATTTAACATACGCTGTCTTCTATTCAAAAGCAGGAAAAGCAAGTAGCCCCGCCATTCGCTATGCTCTTCACTATATTCACATTCATTTAAATGAAAAAATCAGAATTAAAGATTTGGCGAAAGAATGCCTTCTTTCAGAAAGCTATCTTTCAACTCTTTTTAAAAAAGAACTCGGCGTATCCATTCACGAATACATACTTAAAGAAAAACTAAACGCCGCCACTATTATGCTTAGTGACGGCGCATCATTATCAGAAATAGCCTATAATTTATCTTTTTGCTCTGAGACTCATTTTATATCATCTTATAAAAAGGTCTATGGCACCACTCCTCATAAAGGAAGGCTTAATTACCAATCTGAACCCCAGTCGCTTCCGCCTGAATCCCAATCAGACCCTGAATCCCAGTCGTAGTCTGAATCAGAGCTCCAATCCCAACTGCTGCTATCGCTGTCGTCGGAAGAACTGTACTGCTCATCATATGTATCTGAATCATAGAAGTCATATGAAAGATCCCAGTTGTCATCAGCCCAGTTAAACTCATAATCCGCCGGATTAGTCTGAATCTCAACAGGTAGAGCATCAATATAATAATAATCGTCCCAATCATTATTATAATAATAATTCTCACCACGATAGCTTACATATGTATTGCCATCGTAGTTATAATACTTGGGGCTATCCGCCTTGGCAACAACAGAGAACACAAAGAGAGACAGACATACAACCGCTGTCCAAAGCAAAAACTTCTTGCCCTTAGGAGCGCCATCGTAAGCATCCCCCTTCATTCCGAGAATTCTTTTCATTAGAATATAAACAAGAATACCCGTAGCACCTGATGCTAAAACAGGATACATTAATCTATTTAAGTTGCCTAAAAATATTATTCCAAGAATTACGGCTATAATTCCTTTAATAATACCGCCATCAAACTTACTTCTTCTGTGAGAAGTAGAGTAACCCGTACTCTTATGTCCGGAAGCATTTCTGGCTTTCTGATTTAAAATTTCACTCTTTAATTTTAAATACAATTCATTTACAGCGTAAGCTTCATCCTTACCCTGATATCTAATTGCTCTTGAGCCATCATCCTTATTCTTATAAACGATAAACTCACCGTTTTCTTCATAAATACCAAATGCTCTCGGCTCTTTATAATTGATTCCGATGAAGAATCTAGTTGTTTCATAAGGCGGTAACTTCCTTGCCTTATACCAGTCTGCAAGTTCAGCTATTGTCTTTGGTGTGCCATTCACCATTCTCTTCATGTGTTCATTGGGCGCACCACAGTTAGGACATTTCTCAAGCTTATCATCAATCATCGAACCGCAGTATTCGCATTTAACTTCCATAATGACCTCCGATGCAAATCACAATAGAAAAAAAGGACCTCTTTTCTTGAGATCCTGAAAGGTGCGGGCCGGATTTGAACCGGCGGATAACGGTGTTGCAGACCGGGGCCTTACCACTTGGCTACCGCACCATATTGTAGTGACTCCGACGAGAATCGAACTCGTGTTACCGCCGTGAAAGGGCGATGTCTTAACCGCTTGACCACGGAGCCATAAAACTCCCCGAGTAGGGTTTGAACCTACGACCCTCCGGTTAACAGCCGGATGCTCTGCCGCTGAGCTATCGAGGAATATTGAAACTTAAAAACTGAACACAAAACAGAAGATTTATCCGAGTTCACACTCTGGAATAACAACCTACTAGGTAAAGCTCTCGACCTATTAGTAACCATCAGCTGAGTACATTACTGCACTTACACCTTGGCC
>JAEEXG010000074.1 GCA_016291405.1 Lachnospiraceae bacterium | reverse complement strand
TGACGATATTGATTATTCTAAGATTAAGTACTTAACATACAAGACTGAAGCATCAGACTACGAGCTTTATAATGATGATGGATTGTCTAGGGTACAGTAGGTGAATTTAATGATTAGAAAAGCAACTTTGCAGGATATTTCAAGAATTGCAGAAATCCTTGTTTTTGTAAAAAGAATAAAGTTTCGCCCGATTTTTAAAGACGATGACTATTCTTTCGGAGAACTTCAGGTTCTTCCTGTTGCCGAAAAGTATTCAAAGCCGGAGATTCTTGATTATATTTGGGTTTATGAGGATAAGGGAATAGTTAAAGGGCTTATCCATATCGAAGGTAAAGAAGTGGTTGAACTCTACGTCGATTATTTCTTTCAGGGTCAGGGAGTGGGAGCGAAGCTTCTTGAGTTTGCTAAGGAAGAGTATGACGTTAAATTCTTATGGGCGATAGAAAAGAATACAGACGCCATAAGGTTTTACGAAACTCATGGATTCTTTGTTTCAAATGAAAAGAAGTTTGAAGAAGGAACTACAGAGTACTTAGTAAAGCTAAAAAGAAGCTGACTAGGCCCAAAAATGGGTTAAGAAACTGCTTTTGCTCCGTATATGAAATTTGATTTAAATTCGGAGTAAAAATGACCCAAAAGCGGGCCCTTTTAGAGAGGTTTGTCCGTATAGTAAAAAAGTATCGAAAACGGAGTAGATTTTTTGAAAATCTACTCCGTTTTGTTAACAAAAATCAAATACGGAGTAATGGTTGACATAACACGAGAAAAGAGAGGCTCTTTTACTCCGAATTCGTGACGGATTTAGTATATGGAGTAGGTGAGGTTTACATAACACAAACCGGCACGGCGCCTTCATTTGAAATCCAAACATACACTCGCAGACCACGGGATTATTTCAAGGCAAACAGACACTCGCAGAAACCTTCGGTTTCACGCTCGTGTCTGTTTGGCCTTGCTTTGCAAGGCTAAAAAATATGCACTTATCATTGGTCTTACATGCAAGCATGCAGCCCAATTCTAAGCGCACATTTTTACCTTGAAATAATCTCTATTCACACACAAAAATGGCTTCGATAATTCGAAGCCATTCCGTGTACTTTTTTAGGATTCCCCTCACTTAAATCATAACCACATTGCTAATTCTAAATAAACATTCCGAAAAATATATTTAAGAAAAGGCACATCGTTTCTTGATTAAGTGTATAAGATCATAAGTACTGAATCTTATAACTTTGTTACGTTTACTGCCTGAGGTCCTTTTGTTCCGTCAACTACGTCGAATTCTACGGAAGCGCCTTCTTCAAGAGACTTGAAACCTTCCATGTTTAATCCTGAGTAGTGTACGAATACATCCTTACCTGATTCGTCGCAGATAAATCCGTAACCCTTCTGGTTGTTGAACCACTTTACTGTACCTTTGTTCATTACAGATACCTCCAAAAAATATATATGTTGCACCTCGCAACAAATTAAGATTAGCACATCGCTTTAGAAAAGTAAAGTGTTGCGTGATAAAATTTTGAAATTTTTATAATAAATTAATGATTTTCTTGTGACAAATTCACAAAACATATCAGGTGCTGCTTCGTCTAAGCACTTCCTGACCAAGGGTAATGACTTTTTTAGGTGAAGTATCACCGTTAAGTCTGTCTAAAAGAACCTGGGCGGCAACTCTTCCCATTTCTTTTACCGGTATTGCGATAGTGGAAAGGGGAGGGTTTGAATATCTTGAAATTTCGATATTTGATAAGCCTATAACGCCGCAGTCCTTTGGAACAGATACGCCCAAATCGTAAAGGGCTCTTAAAACGGCGATAGCCATAAGGTCACTTGCCACAAAGTAAGCATCCGGAAGATGACCTTTGCTGTAAGCTTCCTTTACCATCTCTGCACAATATTCTTCACTCCAGTTACTGGGAAGCACCCAGTCTTCATTGTATTCAAGGCCAAACTGGAAGAGGGCTGAATAATATCCTTTAAATCTTCTTGAACTTCTTATATCGTCTTTGCATCCTCCGATAAATCCGATTCGTTTATAACCGCAGTTTTTAAGATGCTCAACAGCTAAAAATGCACATGTGTAATGGTCATAAGCGATGTTATCGATGGAAGAGTGGAGTGTATCCACACCAACGATATGAGGAGTCATTTTTTCTACGTAAGAAAATACATCCTTTGAAAGTGTATTCATGATAATGAGGCCTGATAAGGGCTCGTTGAATGCACTTGTCATTATCATCTTATTGCTGAATTCTTCATTTGTATGAACAAAAGCAATATCATAACCGCATTCAAGCATTTTTTCTTCAAAGCCCGAAAGAACGGTTAAATAATAGGGATCGGCGTATTTTCCGCCCTGTACGTTAAGCACGACACCGAAGCGATGCGCAGGACCGTTAGAAAGATTTTTCTTTGCTGTCTTTGCTTTAGATGCGGAAGCTGATGGTGCTTTGTAGTTTAGCTCTGCTACCGCGCGCCAGATTTTTTCTTTTGTTTCCTCGGTCATTTTATAGGTTGTGTCGTGATTAATGACCCTTGAAACTGTTGCGGGCGAAACGCCTGCATGCGCAGCGACTTCTCTTATTGTACTCATAAAAACCCCTTTGTTTTTATTTTGCTTTTTATTTTGTTTAATTTTTAACGAAACAAATCTTCAAAATTATGATACTTTTTTTTCGCTGTTATGTCAACACAAAGAACGCTCTTAAGCCCCATAAATGCTGATGTTTTAGTGCTATTTCACAAATTTGAAAGGTAAAAAATAGGCAAAAACTTCAATAGATTTGTTTACGAAAACGCGATAATATTGTTACGTAGGTTTAGTAAACAACGTTTCGTTGTTTACGTATCAACGGATTGGGGTAATCCAATAACAATTTTCATGGGAGGATCACATTATGAAAAAGAAATTGCTCGCAACAATTCTTTGCGCGGCCATGACAGCTACAATGCTTTCAGGTTGTGGTGAAGCAAAGACAGAACCTGCACCCGCTCCGGCGCAGACCGAAACAAAGACAGAAGAGGCAGCTGCTCCTGAAGAAGCACCGGCCGAAACTGCAGAAACCACAGTAGAAGGTGAAATTCACTACGCATACTGGCAGGACGCACTTACTCCTTATCTTGAAGAAAGTGCAAAGATTTTCGAAGAAACATATCCCGGCACAAAGATCGTGTTAGAGCCCACAGCTTGGGGGGAATACTGGACAAAGCTTGAAACAGCAGCTTCAGGCGGTTCCGTAGCAGACGTATTCCAGCTTAACGGTCCAAACATCGGTAAGTATGCTTCAGCAGGCGTCGTTGTTCCCATTGATGAATATATCGCATCATCAGACATCGACCTTTCAAACTATCCTGCAGCATTAAACGACCTCTACACAGTAGAAGGCAAGCAGTATGGTATTGCAATGGACTACGATACAATCGGTCTTTGGTACAACAAAGAACTCTTTGACGCTAAGGGTATTGCATATCCCAACGAAAACTGGACATGGGATGACCTTGTAGCAGCAGCTAAGGCTATCACAGATCCCGCAACAGGAACATACGGTATCACAGCTGACTATGCTGACCAGGGTGGTTTCTACAACACAGTTCCGTTGTTTGGCGGATACATCATCAGCGAAGACAAGAAGACATCAGGTTTCTCACTTGATGAAACAAAAGCAGGTATCCAGTGCTGGGTTGACCTTATGAAAGAAGGTTACTCACCTTCACAGGCATCTCTTACAGAAAACCCCAACTACGTACAGTTTATGTCAGGTAAGGTTGGTATGGTTATGGCCGGTGACTGGTTCGCAACAACATTTGCTTCAGACGAAGCCTTCAAGGATAAATGCGACGTTACATACATTCCTATGATCAACGGCAAGAGAACATCAGTTATTCACGGTAAAGCAAACTGTATCTCAGCAGCAACACAGTACCCTGAAGCAGCTTGGAAATGGGTTGAATTCCTTGCAGGCGACAAGGCAAACGAGTTGCTTGGTAAGTCAGGTGCAGCTATTCCTTCACACAAGGATTACTCAGCTCTTTACTTTGAACAGTTCCCTCAGTACAACATGGCAATCTTTGCTGACGAAGCACAGAATTCTTCATATCCTTATCCTACCAGCAAGACAGCTGCAGAATGGGGAGACATTATGTGGAACGAACTCATTTCAGCATACTCACTTGAAGTATCTGTAAGCGATGCTTGCGATTCTATCGCTTCTCAGATGAACGACTTACTTGCTACTGAATAATCAACATACTTTGAGGTAACACAGTCTTGAAAAAACTTACTCATAGACAAAAGACTGAGATATTCTGGGGGCTATTAATGATAGCCCCCGTTACCCTTGGTCTTATTATTTTCTATTTTTATCCATTTTTCAGAGTTATAATCGATAGTTTTCACAACATAGGCGCATTCGACAAAGATATGGGCTTTGTTGGGCTTCAAAACTATCAGACCATGGTAAAGGACAAAGAAATGTGGCGTGCTTTAGGTAACACCTTTAAGTATGTTGCCATCATCGTTCCTCTTTCTTTGTTATTTGCTTTATTAATTGCGGTTTTATTAAACGCAAAAGTCAAGGCCCTTTCTTTCTTCAGAGTAGTCTATTTCCTTCCCGCAATCACAATGTCTGTTGCGGTTTCAATGGTATGGAGATGGATTTACAACGGAGACTTCGGTATTTTAAACGGCCTTATGACAGCCATTGGCTTAGAACCAAGACTTTGGCTTAGCGACAAAGCAACCGCACTTATTTGTATAAGCACGGTTTCAATTTGGACAAACGTTGGTTACTACATGATTATCCTGCTTGCAGGTATTCAGGGAATTTCCAAAGGATACTATGAAGCAGCCGAAATCGACGGTGCCACGGGACTTCAGAAATTTGTAAAAATCACACTCCCCTTACTTACACCCACAATCTTTTATGTTGTGATTATGCTTATTATTTCTACTTTCCAGATTTTCAGCGAGATCTACATGATGATCGATGTTAAGGCTCCGGCCATTAAGTTTACTCAATCGGTTGTTATGCATTTCTATCGTTCGGCATTTTCCTATTCTAAGAAAGGCTATGCATCTGCAATTGCGGTTCTTTTGTTTGTTATCATTATGCTTTTGACCGTTTTCCAGATGAAGATGCAGAAGAAGTGGGTGAATTACGACTGATGAAAACGAAGAAATTAAAGATATCAAGAATTTTTATATATGTGATTTTAATCGGCGGAGTATTGATCGCAGTATTTCCTTTCCTTTGGATGATCCTTACTTCACTTAAAACAAACGCGGAAACAATGACGATTCCGCCCACAATCTTGCCAAAGAAAATTCGCTTTGACGGATATGTGACGGTTTTAACCAAGCTTCCGTTTTTAAAAATCTATGCAAACACCATCATTTCATCGGTAGTGACGGTAATTGCACAGCTTGTATTCTGCGCCATGGCAGGTTATGCCTACGCAAGAATCGATTTTCCTTTTAAGAACATTCTTTTTACCGCAACACTTGCGGTACTTATGGTGCCGGGCACTTTCTTTATCCTGCCTCAGTACAGAATAATCAATAAGCTTGGCCTTTTAAACACTATATATGCACTTTTCTTACCAAACCTGTTTTCAGCCATGGGAACATTCCTTTTAAGACAGTTCTTTATGTCACTTCCCCAAGAGCTTGAAGACGCCGCATATATAGACGGATGTAACAGAGGAAAGGCATTCATTAAGATCATGCTTCCCCTTGTAAAGCCCGGACTTGTTTCTTTGGGCATACTTACTTTCAGGTTCGCATGGAACGACCTTATGTGGCCCATGATTGTAAACACATCCACAGATAAAATGACACTTTCTGCTTCTCTTTCTTTCATGCAGGGACAATACGTAACGGACTTTCCGAGCATCATGGCGGGGGCGTTGATGGCTGCGGTTCCCATGATCGTATTGTTTGCTATATTCCAAAAGCAGTTTATCGAAGGAGTGGCACACACAGGTATTAAGGGTTAAAAGAAACCAATAGGGACAGCAAAAACTATATAAGGAGGGTTATGGATTGAAAAAGCAACACTCAATCGGTCGCGTGAAACGACTTGCAAAGAGTGCGCTTTCGCTCGGAATGGTGATTACGCTTGCGGTAGGATTATCCCCTACCGCTAGCTTTGCTGAGAGTTTAAGTGCAAAGGATTTGCAGATCGCAATCGACGGCGACACAAAAGACTGGGACCACATCAGAAAATTTGTGGTGGATGAAGACGGCTTCTCTCAGGCAGCCGCATTTGTAACGGATGATTATCTCTATGTTTTAAGAGAATTGTCCGATGTAACAGGTTACGGAAGTGACCATCTTTACATTGACGCAGACGGTAATCATAAAAACGGTTATTGTGAAGTGGGTATCGATTATTTCTTTGAAAGCAGCACCCTTTATAAGTACACGGGCGAAGGCGGAGCCTGGGGCTGGGGCGGTTCTGTAGATAAGGAATACATCATATCCGACGATAAGACAGTTGCCGAATTCAAGATTCCTTTAAGCGCTCTTGGTTCTAAAGTCAAAAAGGACGATATTTACGTTCACATAGGATGCGTTAAGACAGACTGGACAAGCCTTGTAAACTTCCCGGCAGGGGATGTTTCTTTGGAAAAGGTTCCTACTTTGGATGAGGCATTTATTGCATCCGACGCTCCTTTAATCACTGACTTTTCTTTTGACACAAACGGTTCCTTAGAGGCAGTAACACAGAACACAATGGAAGGCGGAGTTGTAGGCTTCTTTAACGCCTTTGGAGGAAACGGAGAGTATTCTTATAACTTTGCGGCTTCCGATGAATTCGGAAAAGACAATGCAGAGTTTAGAATTCAGGGAAATAAGTTAATAGCGGACAAAAAGCTTTTGACACCGGGAACCTACAAGATTTTTGTAAAGGTTTCAAGCGACATTCGCTCTGAAAAGAAAGCCTTTTCTTTTGAAATCGCCGGTAAGAACCCCGCAACACCAATCACGTCTTCAATCTTTTCGGGAGCTGACGGAGAGTGGTTTACGGTTTCTCACGATTATGAAGAAAACGAAGGCTTTTCACTTTTCGCAACAAAGAGCGAAGATAAGCTCTTTACAATGATTAAGAGTGAAAACGAAGATTTAAACACCGTAAATGTTTATTACATAGATACTAACGAAGAAACAGGATATGAGTTTTCAAATATGCCAAGCGTTGACTTTATTGTAAGAGACGCAAATCTTTATCCTGTAGTTTCCGACAATAAATTGGGTGAATCTTTAGGCTCTGTCTGGATGGACTATTACAGAAAGTCTACACAGATGCAATTGTATTTA
Organism: Lachnospiraceae bacterium; assembly: GCA_016291405.1. Taxonomy (GTDB): domain Bacteria; phylum Bacillota; class Clostridia; order Lachnospirales; family Lachnospiraceae; genus UBA1258. The sequence continues at coordinate 3,304 of JAEEXG010000074.1, read as the reverse complement.
TCACAAATCGGAAATCCTGACGAAATAAGGATTTCATGGAGAGGCGCATCGGGTCTTTACCCTGTGCCTTCTGAAACTTACATGAATGTAACGGCTTCTTTTGACCTTGGAAAAGAAGCAGGATTTTATTATCCAAAGGAAAATTTTGATTCCTTCTCAAATCCTTACAAAGGATGGGTCGGCTGGGCAGGAGCCTTTGCTCCAAGCAGTGACGAACCTTCAGTAGCGGTTAAGCACCAAAACGGAGCATATTCTTTTGACAGAAACACCGTTTACCTTGCTGTAAGATGGAGCGAGTACGAGCCTGAAGAAGGAAGATTTAACTTTGAAGGAATAAGACAAAAGTATAACCTTGACTACTGGAAGTCAGTAGGCGCGCGCATAAACTTAAGATTTGTAATGGATAATCCCGAAAGCCTTAAACAGGGAGAAGAAACCAGAATGGATATCCCGAACTGGCTTTACAGAGTTTTATGCGATGAAGAAAACAAGGGAAAAATCGATAGCGCAGGAACCTTCTACAATAACGAAAAGGACTTAGGCGGTGCAGGATTTTCTCCTAACTATGAATCAAAACTTTTAATTAAGTATCACGATAAGGCAATTAAGCAGCTGGCAAAGGACTTTGACAAAAATGATTTAACGGCATTTGTCATGGTGGGAAGCTTAGGCCACTGGGCTGAAATGCACACTTGGCCCGAAGGCACCGGAAAATTCCCCAATCCTTCTGTTTGTGCAGAGTACATGAAGAGCTACACCGATTACTTCCACAACGTAAAGATTGGTGTAAGAAAGCCTTATCCTTATGCAGCAAAGAATAACTTTGGCTTATTTAACGATATTTTCGGTACTTCCCAGTACGCAGGCACATACACATTCCTTGATTACATCAACAAGGGTGATACGGATATGCCCGGCGCTACAGCTAAGGAAGTAAAAGAATCCGCAATGCCCGATTTCTGGAAGACAAACTATTCGGGCGGTGAATTTGCCGAAGGAAATATCAAGCTTCACATCACCAACGAAGGCATCATCGGATGTCTTGAACAGGTTAAAGACACACACGTTTCCTGGCTCGGACCCTGCTCACCCGCAGATTTAGAGACCAATGAAATCTACTCAAGTGTGTACAAAGCAAACGTTTTGGCTCTTCAAAAGAAGATGGGCTATAACTTCTTCCTTGAAAAGATAAGCGAAGTTTCAAATATTACCGCAGGAGTTGACACTCCTATAAACATGACATGGGTTAACGAAGGTGTTGCACCTTTCTATTATTCATGGCCTTTGGAATTTTCACTCATTGATGCAAGCGGAAATGTTGCAGGAAAGGCTGTAGTTAACGGCGGTATCGAAAACTGGATGCCCGGACGTACAAACGTTAACGTAAACCTTAAATTCAATAACGCAGTCAAGGCAGGCACCTACACATTGGCGGTTGCAATCCTTGATAAAGATTCAAAGACTCCCGCAATCAAGCTTGCAATGGACGGAGGAAGAAGCGACCTTAGATATCCTTTATACACAGTAAACCTTTCATCAACAGGTGTTGCAGATCCTGAATCAAGCGGACATGCTGTAAACGAAGACTCACAGAGCTCTTCAAATGAAAGCACGTCTTCACAAACTCAGGCTCAGGCTTCTGTAAATGTGACTCAGAACGCTACTGTAACAGGCGTAACCGTAAATGCGGGCGTGACTGCGGGTATCGCTCAGAATGCAGAAGAAACCGCACCTCAAACTGTTGAAAATGCAAAAGAAGAAACAATTGAGACTGTATCAAACGAGCAAAGAGAGATTACGGATAATGAAACGGCTTTGGCAAGCGGAGACTTTGCAGAAGAAACGCCAAGCCCCGAAGCAGTAGCTACCGCAAATCAATCCTTTGTGGGAATTATCATTGCTTTAGCAATGGCAGCTCTTTTGGTGCTTGGGTTCTTTGTATACAAAAAGGCACTTGTGAAAGGGGGAAGTAAGGATGAATAAGACATTTAAGAGAATCAGAAACGCAGCCCTTGCCTTCTTACTTGCAATCGGCATGGTGCTTTCTATGGTGCCTTCATACCCCGTTTTTGCGGAAGATATTGTAAGTCAGGCGGCACCTGCATTATCAATAGCAAACACATACGATAATGTAACAGGATATACATTTGAAGATACTGAGGATGGCACTTTAGTAACCTACAAAACAGGCGCATGGTATAAGCTTACCTTTGATGTATCAAATTCTGATGTAACAAAATACAATAAGCTTTTAGTTGACATAACATTTAATGACCCCACAGTTTTTGGCGTCTTCTACAATAACTGTGGTTCAGGTGAAAAACTTAGGGATCACGCGGCAATCGATCTTTCGGAATCATCCAGACAGAGTTTTGAGTTTACGCTTACAGAGGATGTTTCTACAATTAATTTCTATTTAGATCCGCCTCTTGATGAATCTGTAGAAAAAGGTGTGGAAAAGTCTTTAATCATTCACTCCGTTAAGATAGTTTCTGAAGCAGGGGAAGAACCTACGCCCGACCCTACTCCCGATCCTGAACCTGAAGTTCCCGTTGAAGCGCCTTCAATCGCAATCGATACAGCTTCACCCGGATACACCTTCACAGATGCAGGGGACGGAGCCTTAAAGGTTTCTTTTGAAAGAACAGGGGCAGCTTGCTATGAAAGAATTAAGGCCAACATTTCAAACTGTGACATTGCAAACTATGATGCCGTAAGAATCGATATCAAGCCTTACGTCGGCATGCAGATGGCGGTTTTGGACGGTGGCGAAAAGAACTGGTACAGAAGATATACACCTGCATTTGATTCAGCAAACAGACAGATTGTAGAAATTAAGCTTAACCAAAATGCCGAAGGTGTACCTGTTACAGATAACATCGATGCACTTAAGTTTTTCCTTGATGCAAATGAAGGAAACACTCCCGGCACCAAGGAATTTACAATTTATAAGATTTGGCTTTGCAATTCTTCAGAGCCGATTGAACAGCCCGTAGTTCCTGAAGAACCTGAAGTAAAGCTTACAGACAAGGCAGTGTTTACAGGCCTTGCAAGCTGGGATACAGGTTACACAAAGCTTGAAACAAGCGAAGGTTCCTTCGCTACAATTCAGGTTTCAGCCAACGCAGACTGCCGCTTAAGAATGCAGTTTGATAAAGACAGCTACACATTTACACCCGGCGATGTTTTCGTTATGCAGTATGAGGGAACAGAAGCCGACACCTTAAAAGGAATTAAGGAAGCTTACATCGGATTTAACGACGGTTCGGGAGAAAACATCATTCTCACAAATCCCGGAGCAAAG
>JAEEXG010000002.1 GCA_016291405.1 Lachnospiraceae bacterium | reverse complement strand
TATTGGCCACACAATTCCAACCGGAATAAACATTGCGATATTTCCGATTATGTTTATCTGCCAACCATCATAAAAGTCGTTTAAAAAAGTAAAAGGCTTAAGGTTCATCCGGAAAGGAAAAATCTTTGAAGCATCAAATACTAAGGTTCCCAGGTGTCCGTCTACAAGGTGAAGCGGAAGAAAAACCATTCTTGCAATAACCACTATGCAGATATAGACAAGGATGAGCTGTAGCTCCCTTAAGATATTAAATTCTTTCTTCAAAAGAAAGACGGAAAATCTGGTAATAATCCAGCATAATGTAATGAATCCTACAATCATCAGAATGTTTATTTCCAGCATGTCTACACTCCTTTTAATATGTCACACTTGAGCCAAGTGAGATTATACTATACTATATTATAAAATGGTCAGAAGTCAATGACGATTGGAGAGAATCATGTATTATCATGCGTCACAAGTCTGAAAAGAAAAAGCTATGGATAGCTCAGTTATAGTGTAAACAAATTGAAGGAGAATTATTGAATGAAAACAGTTGTATTACTTTACGAAACTTGTTGCATTTATGAAATAGTTATTTCTAATTATTTCTTGCAATGCACCGGTCATGAAATAGTTTTTGCCACATTGGACGGAAAGCCTGTTACCGCTTGTGAAAAGTTTTCATTGAATGCAACGTGCGCATTAAAGGAAATTGATCCAAAAGATGTAGAACTATTATTGGTTCCGGGAGGGGATATTTCATCGATTGCTAATGAAGAGGTATATTCATTTATACGTGCTGTTGTGAACAATAAGCAACTAGTTGCAGGTATTTGCAATGGTGTAGATGAACTGGATAACGCAGGAATCCTCGAAGGAATCGAGTCAACTCATTCAGTTAAAGAAGCATTGGTAGTTGGAGAGCATGTGATTACCGCTAGGGCAAACATGTATGTAGATATGGCTATAGCTATTGGTAGAAAGATGAATCTCTTTACAGATGAGGCAGATTTACAGGAGACAATCGATTTTTGGAAACTTCATAAGTCTATTTGAGGTGGCAGTATGCTACAAGTAAAGAATTTAACTATAACGCACAGAAAAGACCTTCGAATAATAATTGATAAGTTAAATATGACTTTAAATGACGGAGATAAAGCCGTAATCATCGGTGAAGAGGGGAATGGAAAGTCAACACTTCTTAAATGGATTTTTGATCCAAGCCTTACTAAGGATTATGCTGAATGTGATGGGGAAAGGATAGTAGGTAATGAAGTGCTTGGATACTTGCACCAAGAACTTCCTGATTCGGATAAAAAGAAAACGTTGTATGAATACTTTTCAGAAAGTGAATTCTTTTATGAAGAAACCCCTAAAGAATTGTCGGAGTTAGCGTCAGAGTTTAAGGTGCCTACAGATTTCTTTTATAGTGATCAAATGATGGAGAGCCTTTCAGGCGGTGAAAAGGTAAAAGCACAACTTTTAAGACTGTTTATAAACAAGCCGACAGTGCTTCTTTTAGACGAACCATCCAACGATATTGATATAGATACATTAAAGTTTCTTGAAAAGATTATCAATGAGTGGAAGCATATTGTATTGTTTATATCACATGACGAGACGCTTATTGAAAATACTGCAAATATGATAATCCATATTGAGCAAATAAAAAGAAAAACGGAAAGCAGAATAACTGTTGTAAAAGATACTTACAGAAATTATATAGAGAACAGAGATAAGTCATTTGAAAGCCAGGAAAAGCAAGCGATTAATGACAGGAAAGAAAAGAAACTAAGAGACGAAAAATATAATCGTGTCTACAATAGCGTGGAACATGCGCTTTCAACTGTCTCAAGGCAGGCGCCTTCGGTTGGTAAAAATCTAAAAGATAAAATGCATACCATAAAGGCCATGGGTAAAAGGTTTGAAAAAGAAGATGAAAACATGACTCAGATGCCTGAAAAAGAGGAGGCCATTTTCTTTAAGCTAGGCTCCGATGAGGCGCGGATTCCTGCAGGAAAGACAGTGATTGAATTTAAACTTGATAAACTTTTGACGCCTGATGGATCAAGGATTCTATCAAAGGATATTTTTCTTAGAGTCAAAGGCCCTGAAAAAATCTGTATTATTGGAACTAATGGTGCAGGAAAGACCACTTTGTTAAAAGAAATTGTAAAGGACTTGTCTTCAAGTAATGGCATAAAGGTAAATTATATGCCTCAAAACTATGAAGAACTTTTAAACCTTGATGTTAATCCGGTGGAGTTTTTAGACAGTACAGGAGATAAGGCGATACGCACTAAAATTAGAACATATCTTGGATCACTTAAATATACGGCTGATGAAATGGAGCATCCCATTCGTGAACTATCGGGAGGTCAGAAAGCAAAAGTACTCCTTTTAAAAATGAGTCTTTCTGATGCCAATGTACTTATACTGGATGAGCCCACAAGAAATTTTTCGCCGCTTTCAGGTCCTGTCATTAGAAAAATGATTTCATCATTTCCGGGAGCAGTTATCAGCATCTCACATGACAGAAAGTATATAGATGAGGTATGCACAAGGGTATACAGATTAACAGAAGATGGGCTGGTTTAGAGTTCACTTTCAAAGAAAGAAATCATTCTGTTTACATTGTCATCCGAGTGTTCAACTTCTCTGGAATATAGGTAGATTGTGGATTCTAAACTTGAATTTGTTGCTTTATAAATCATTTCTATAAAGCGTACACTCTGAACGGCAATCATGGCCCTTGCGTAGATTTGTCCATCATAGATTGCACCGCAAAAATATGTAAATAAAAGCGATTTTAATATCTTTTCTAAATTAATCTCAAGGTTATTTAAGGCATCCCGAGTGTTAAATACTTCGGGGTGCTTTTTAAAATATGCTTTTGTGTCTTTGATTGAATCTGTCCATGATTCTTCTAAAGATTCCATATCGATTAAAACATCAAGGCTTTTAAGACAATATTCATAGCCTCCAAAGATACCTGCAGCGATTTCATCAGGATCTTCATCTAAAGAAACAGGTTCAGACACGGCATTCCCCATTTCAAGAATTTCGCCTTCGTCATAAAGTGACTGCAATTTATATGCATGTAATGCGATTTTTTGCATGCGTGTTTCTAAGGGTAAATTCTTATCAGACGTGATTTCAATCATCTTTTCCCTTGCATATTCAAGGGCATCAAAAATAAGAAGATCGAAATCTTCAAATTCATCAGGATCATCGGTTTCTTCGGTCTCGGACTCATCCCATCCAAACTCATAGCCTTTTGAAAGAACCATCCTTACAACCTCGGGGCAGGATAGGGACAAAGAGTATTCTCTTAAGTCCAAAAACTCTTCGGTATGCCTTGGGTACAATCTGCATGTATCGCATAGATAGCCTTCTCCCAAGGTGGATTGTAAATCGCAAAGGCCGTTTTCATTTAACATTGAGCATCGTGTATTATGCTGTACAAAGGCACTTTCTTTATAATCAACACCTTCTTCTAAACGTTTCCTAAAATCGCCTTTGGTTTCTTTGTACCTTTTAAGGCTGATTTCATCTATCATTATCTGCCAGCCGATGCAACAGCTTTTGGGGCATTTATCCGCTATACATTTAAAATTATCAAAATCCTTTTGTTTTCTAACTATCATATTCATTCCCTATTTAAATTGTGGCGCCATCTTATAACGGCTACACCGATAATTATCACATAACCTATAATGCTAAGCAAAACCGGCACTTCAGAAAAGAAAATAAATCCAAGTAAAGCTGCAAAGATTACCTGTGTGTAGTCAAAAACGGAAATTTCTTTTGCAGGTGCATATTTGTAAGCGGTTGTTATTGAAAACTGTCCGAGAGAAGCAAAAGCTCCTGCCAAAAAGAGATAAATCCATTGAAGAGGAGTCATTGGAACATAATTAATCAAAAAGAAGGGGAGTGTAACAATGCTTGAAAACAGTGAAAATGCAAACACAATAATCGGAGCCTTTACACCGCTTTTTCCAAGTCTTCTTACAAAGGTATACCCCATGCCGGCGCCAAGGCCTCCTAAAAGCCCCATTAGAGCCGGGAAGATTTGAGTGTTTGCTCCCGTAGGCCTTATGATAAATATGGCGCCTATAAAGGCAGTAACAGTGCACGCAATATCAAATTTAGAAGGGATTTCTTTTAAAATGAATATGGACATTATTATTGCAAAGAAAGGGGAGAGCTTATTAAGCATGTTTGCATCGGCTATTCCCAGTCTGTCAATGGCATAAAAGTTTGTGACTAACCCTACGGTTCCGCAAAAAGAGCGAAGAAAGATATCTATGTAGTTTCTTTTTGGAATTATAAATTCTGTCTTATTCTTTATAAGGGCGCCACTTGCGATAAAAAGTGCAACGATGTTTCTAAAGAAAGCTTTTTGCATTGTGGGTAAATCGCCTGAAATCCTAACAAAGAAAGCCATCAAAGAAAAGCCAAGTGCGGCTAAAAGTATAAAGAGTATTCCTTTTATTTTGTTGTTTTTTTCTTGGTTCATATGGTTATTATCCTAAATATATTAAGAAGTCATTTATTATTATCTAATATTGATTTTGAAAGTCAATGTTTCAATGGATTTTATGGATGAAATTGAGTAAAATAAATTAATTGATGTTTAGGAGGGCTTAAATGAGACCTATTTTAAAGAATAAGATTTATCTTTATTTAACGGAATTTTTTGCAGGAATGTCCGTTATGGCGGTTGAGCTTGGCGCAAGCAGATTGTTGGCTCCTTACTTTAGCTCATCTCAGATAGTATGGACAATAATTATCGGCACTATTATGATTGCCATGGCTTTGGGAAACTTGTACGGCGGTAAAACTGCAGATAAGAATCCTAATCCCGATAAGTTATACGGAAGAATCATTATTGCGGCCATTTGGATAGCGGCAATTCCTGCAGTTGGAAAATACATTATTTTGGCAATTTCTGCTTTGTTTATTTTTTCTGTAAACTCTAACTTCCTAATCATTGCAGGTTTTGTCACCTGTATGGTGGTTTTTGTGTTCCCCTTATTTTTGCTTGGAACGGTAACGCCTTCTTTAGTAAAGTTTACTGTTGATAGCTTAGATGACAGCGGAAGTATAGTGGGAAAGCTTAATGCTTTTAATACAATCGGAAGTATCATAGGTACTTTTGTCCCCACATTTATAAGCATCCCTGCCGTTGGAACCTTCATCACGTTTTTAATTTTTGCAGGTATTTTACTTTTATTAAGCCTCGTCTATTTTGTAAGCTCTAAGCTAAATTTTATAAAGGCCAAGAAGGTTCCTGTTAGTATAGTTCTCTTTATTGTCTGCATAATTCTTGGCCATAACAATAGCTTTGCATTTTGGCAGACAGACCTTACATATGAAGGCGAATCTATATACAACTATTTACAGGTTTATGAGGATAGCAGGCACGTGGTGCTATCTACAAACGTTTTATACGGCACGCAGTCTGTTTATATAAAAGAAAAAGGCCCCACAGGCTATTATTACGATCATGCCATGGCGGCTGTTTATATGGGTGAAGACGAAGATGCATCTACGCCCACAAAGATTTTGATCCTAGGAAACGGTTCAGGCACTTACGCCACTCAATGTAAAAGATACTTTGAAAACGTTGATATTACGGGAGTTGAAATAGACAGTAAGATTACTGATTTGGCGCATGAATACTTTAATCTTCCGGAAGATGTCCCCGTAATAGAATATGACGGAAGAGCATATCTAAACGCTTCGAAAGATAAGTACGATGTTATAATGGTGGATGCTTATCAAGACATCACAATTCCTTTTCAAATGTCAAGCGTTGAGTTCTTTACTTTGGTTAAAGAACACTTAACCGATAACGGAGTCATGGTCGTTAACCTAAACATGCGAAGCGATGAAAAAGAAAACATTAATTACTATATTTGTGACACAATAGGAAGTGTTTTCCCTTATGTAGAAACTTCCGATGTTCAGGGAAATACAAACAGGATTTTGTTTGCAAGTATGCATGAAAACATGGAGCAAAAATTAAAGGATGGTATGTCAAAAGAAACCGATGAGGATTTGCGTTACATGATGTCAAAGGTAAACGATAACCTAACAACCTATCATCCCGGTAATTTGATTCTGACGGATGATAAAGCTCCGGTTGAACTTCTTGGAATGAAAATTATTGATAGCCTGATTGCCGAAGAGGTTTCTTTTTACAAAGAAATTTATAAAAAAGAAGGCTTAAAGGGCTTACTTAACGAGTTTTAATATAATGATTCCGAAATTCTATACAAGAATTTCGGAATTTTTATTTTTTTGCGCACATTTAAGGTATGATATACGTAATACATTATGAAAGGAGGTTTTACCCGGGGTGTTAGATTTACGCGACCACTATGATAAGATTTACAGATTTTGCTTTTATAAGTTATTCGACAAAGACTTGGCCGAAGATATAACACAAGAAACCTTCTTAAAATACCTTGAACATTATGATTTTTCTTCCAAAACGGAGACTCTTAAATACTTATACACTATAGCCGGCAACCTTTGTATTGATGAGTTTAGAAAGAAAAAGCCTGAAAGTGAAGAAAACATACCTGAATTAATCTTCGAAGATAATACGGTAGAGAAAATGAGCATAAGAAATGCTATTTTAAGGCTCTCTGGCGACGAACGGGAACTCTTGCTTTTAAGATATGCAAATGAAGTAAACGTAAATGTGATAGCAAAGATAAAGAATATTTCAAGGTTTTCGGTCAGAAGAAAGCTTCTTTTGGCAAAGAAACATTTAGAGGAAGAATTAAGAAAGGAGGATGCATATGAATAGGTTTGAAAGAGGAATTAAAGAAAGCTTTTCGGTTCCAAACCCCATTAAGAAAGAAGAGTTTATTAAAAAGTTTCCAAAACCTGAAATGTCACTTTCAAAGTTTGTGATATCTCAGATTCCATATGTTAGTAAAGTAACTTGGGCTTTGACAATCTTAATGTTTATATCAGTATTTTTGGCCCCTCGCATCTTAGGCGTCAAAGTTACTTGGTTTATATCAGGCCTTACACCGCTAATGGCGCTATTGGCAGTTTCTGAAAGCAGCAGGTCACAAAAATACAATATGGCTCAGCTTGAAGCTTCAACAAGATTTTCATTAAGAAGCTTACTGCTTGCACGAATGCTGTTACTTGGAATTGTTAGCTTTGTATTAATCATAGTAAGTGTGCCCCTTGGCACTTTTTATGGCTCGTTTCGCGTTTTTGAAACCTCCCTTTATGTCATCACTCCCTTTTTATTATCCGCCTCAATCGGCCTTTATATCGTAAGAAGCATTAAAGGAAACAATGGGTTTTACATGGTTAGTGCAATTTCTTTATTCATTAGCTTGATAATGTTTATGGGAGATAAATACTTTGGATTTTTGTTCTTAAGCGTAGGAGTAAAATACTGGCTTATGCTTTTTATGCTTTTACTGGTACTTACAATTGTTGAATCAAAGAAATTACTTAATAATACGGAGGATATGACATGGAGCTTGTAATCGACAGACTCTCAAAACAATATGGATCTAAGATTGCTGTTGATAGAATAAGCGCAAAACTTGGGAAAGGGGTTTACGGCCTTTTAGGTGCAAACGGTGCCGGAAAGACAACTCTAATGAGAATGATTTGCGGAATACTTAAGCCCACAAGCGGAAGCGTTTCTTTTGACGGAATAGATTCGGAAGAAGAAGACTTTAGAGCAATTCTAGGCTATCTACCTCAGGATTTTGGCTATTATCCGGATTTTAACGCATACGACTTTCTTTTTTATTTATCTTCACTTAAGGCAATTCCTAAAAAAGAAGCCAAAGCAAAGATAAACGAGCTTTTGGAGGTTGTAGGGTTAAGAGAGGTGGCAAAAAAGAAGATTAAAACCTATTCCGGCGGCATGAAGCAGCGCTTGGGAATAGCCCAGGCTCTTTTAAACGACCCAAAGCTTTTGATTTTGGATGAGCCTACAGCAGGCCTTGACCCTAAAGAAAGAGTGAGATTCAGAAATTTAATTGAAAAACTCGGTAAGGATTGTATCGTGTTACTTTCCACCCACATCGTTTCTGACATAGAGCATATTTCTGACGAAGTTTTGATTATGAAAGACGGAAGCTTTATTTTTCAGGGAAAGTGGAATGATAAAGAATCTAGCTTAGAGGATTTCTATCTTAGCCAATTTGAGGAGGGAGAAGATAGTGAATAACATAGGAACTCTTTATAGATATGAGATTAAAAAGATAGTTGGGAAGAAACTGTTTTGGATAATGTCTGCATTGTTGTTTCTTCTTGCAGTTTTTACGCCTTTTTCAAATCTGGTGGGAAGCTATTATGAGTCAGGTGAAAAAATAGCATCAAATCTTTCTTTTTATAAGGAAGAACAGGCAGGGAAGATGGCTTTGTCTGGAAGAGCACTTGACGATGAGCTTTTTAATGAAGCAATTACTGCTTACAGTAAGGTTCCCGACGTGTTTAATTACTCAAGCACCGAAGAGTACAGAAAATATGCCCTTGCCTACAATGAAGTTTATGGATTTATAAGGACATCCACAGGATTAAAATTTGAAGATATTAAAAACTGGGACCATGATGCGACGTATGTTTATGAAAAGCGAAAAGAAAACATTTACCTATACTTGGAAGACAGTTTCCTTACAGATAATGAAATAAAGTTTTGGAAGGATAATTATGAAAAGTTAGATAAGCCTTTTACATATTATTATCACGATGCATATCAGATTCTTTTAGACTCCTTTCAGACAATTTCGATTATTCTTTTTGCCTTCGTTTCCATAGTTTTATCAGGGGTATTTGCTAACGAAAGGCAACTTAAGACAGAGCCTATTATTTTAGCAAGTAAAAAAGGGAAAAAAGAAACCTTTATGGCAAAGATACTGGCAGGTATTACAGTTAGCGTATCAGTTTCTTTAATCCTTTCGATTATACTGTTTTCTTTATGCCTAGGATATTACACACCTGAAGGATTTGACTATTCCTTAACTGTGTATTTTAATGCGGCAACTTACGATATTTCCATCGGTGAAGCCTGCATCATTGCATATTTGATTATGCAGATAGCACTTGTTCTTTTCTCCATATTTGTTATGACTTTGTCTGAGGTTTTAAAAAATTCAGTTGCAGCCCTTTCTGTTTCCATGCTGCTTGTGATTTTGGGAGGTATGATTTCAATTCCCCAAAGCTTTAGAGCTATCGGTCAGATTTGGGACTGGCTTCCGGTAAGCTACTTGGCAATATGGAATATGTTCGACGAAAGAACCTTCCCGATTTTTGGAAAGTGTATATTATCGTGGCAAATAGTCCCGATTATCTATATTTTCTTATCTTTAATTCTTTATATGATTGCTAAATACAAATATAAAAAAGTAAGTGTAGAATGAGATTTAAGGAGCTAATAATTTAGCTCCTTTTTTCTTTTTATACATAGTATTTTAAAACTTCACATGATAAAATCTCTTTGTCAAACTTTATATCAATGCTAAAAATACTTTCTTCGGAGATTGAGTTTATGGGAAAAGGTACAAAGAAAAAGAAAACAGGTTTAGTAGTATTACTTATAGTGTCGCTTTCTATAATGGCTATATTAATAGTGGCTAGCGCAGCCAAGAAATTTGCCATAAAAGTGGCAGAGGAATTCGATTCATACACTCAGTCCGATGAATTTGAAAAGGCTTTAAATTCAAAGCCGGGAAGCGATACGGAAGCTACAATCGATTATCCTGATTCTGAGTTTGAAGGATGCTTTTTCTATGATTCTTTAAATGAAGAAGACAGGGAAGTATATGAAATCTACTACGACCTTGTTAAACACAAGGATGAAGCAGATTATGAAAGAATAATTACTCTTGATGCAGACTCTTATGAAGATAGATTAGAGGAAATCGAGCTTATTTATTATGCAATGCTTGAAGACCATCCCGAGTATTTCTTTTTAGAGGATGATGCAGAGAGCGATTACAGCATTCAGTACAGCACCTTAGGAAGAACCGCCTTAGTGTATTTGTCCCTAAATTCCGGAGACCATTCTGTTGAAAACATTCAGACAGAAAAGTTTAATGCAGCCGTAAATGCTTTCTTTAGCGATATCGATTTAACAAGGTCGCAGCTTGAAATAGAGTTACAGATTCATGATAAGTTAAATGCCCTTGTAACTTACGATCATGAAGCGGTAGAAAACATTGAAGAAGCAAATCTTGCCCACACAGCTTACGGGGCTTTGGTTGAAAACTCAAAGGGAGAGCCCAATATGGCTGTTTGCGATGGGTATGCCAGAGCATATTATTATCTTTTAAAGAAAGCGGGAATCTATTCGACAATTGTATTTGGCGAAGCCGATGATTCAAGTGAATTAAGAGTTAAAGATTTGGGCCATGCTTGGAATCTTGTAAGACTTGACGGAGAGTGGTATGAGGTTGACTGCTGCTGGGACGATTACGATTATTCATTAATGGATTCTTCATACTTTACCGCAGTTTCAAACACTCAGCCTCAGTACTTTTACACAAATCACTATTTCTTTAACAGAACTACTAGTGATTTAAAAGATATGCCGGAAACCGAGTATACGAATTTTAAAATCTATGGATATGAAGATTGGAACGCCTGGTACAGAAGCTATCACACAAGAATCTTTCCTTTAAATGATGAAACTGCAACCATAGACAGGTATTTAAATTCATTTCTTCCTGAAGCAACAGGCACTAAGTATGGCTTATTCTATCTTCCCGGTGAACTTGTTCCTTTGGATAATGACTATGTAGATCCTTTCTTTGTGGAAATGGACCAAAAGAAAAGTGAGCTTGACAGTGTAAAGAATCAAATTGCAGCTTCCGAATCGGAACTCCAGAATATGAGTGCAAGGCTTGATGAGCTTGCAAACACTTACAGTCAGACAGGCGATGAAAGCTATATTGATTCCTATAATGCGCTTTTGGATGAATACAATCAAAAGTACAATGATTATACAAATCTAATAAATAACTATAATGTTATGGTTGATAATTATAACAGTAAATATGCTAATTAATTAAAAGGCCGTATAGGGTTTCCTATAACGGCCCCTTTTATGTGATTTTTATAAAATAATGCTTTATCACGATAGTCAATATACTTAACTTATGTAATAATATCTTAGAATAAATTAAATTCGGGGTGCTGCGCATGAAGATGCTTTTAAAGCTAAGTAAAGAAGCCATAAGATACAAATCGCTTTATATAATAGCGATTCTTTCTACGTTAATGCTGACAGTCATTAATTTGGCGGCTCCCAAGGCTCTTTCAAAAATGACCGGCATTGTAAGTGAAGGCGTTACTAAAGAAGGAATGTCTCAAATTGTGGTGCTTACCTTTATTATTGCAGGTCTTTATCTTTTAAGGGTTTTATTTAGATTCTTAAGCAATTATCTTGCTCATAAAGCTGCATGGAATCTGGTTGGCGATCTTCGCACAAAGACCTACGATAAATTAGAGCACATGCACATCGGTTACTTTCATGACAAGCAAACCGGTGATTTGATGAGCAGAATTGTTAACGATACAAGAGATTTCGAGCTTCTTTATGCTCATATGATACCTGAGAGCATCACTAATATAGTGACCTTTGCAGGTGTTTTAATAATGCTTTTAACGATTAATGTAAAGCTTGCGCTCATTACCTGCGCGCCTTTACCTTTAATCTTCTTATCGGGAATTATCTTTTCAAAAAAGGTACGCCCCTTCTTTAAAATATCCCAAAAGAAAATGGGTGAATTAAGCGGAAAGCTTCAGGACAATCTTTCCGGTATTCATGAAATCCAATCCTTTGGAAGAGAAGAATATGAAACAGAAAAAGTGGATGAAAGCAATTTTTCCCACATTAAGGCTATGCTTACAGCCCTTAAATTCAGCGCTATTTTCCATCCCAGTGTAGAATTTATTTCTTCTCTCGGAACAGTTTTGGTGGTTGCCTTTGGCGGTTTGCTTGCTTATAAAGAGGGCTTAAAGGTAGAAGATATAGTTGCCTTTCTTTTATACTTAAGCCTTTTCTATGCGCCTGTTACGGGACTTGCTAACCTTCTTGAATCAATGCAGCAATCACTTGCGGGAGCAGAGCGTGTAATGGCGGTTCTTGATGCTCCTTGCGAAATCGTTGATAAAAAGAACGCGGTTTCTTTAAAATACGTTAAGGGTGAAATTGAATTTAAAAATGTAAGCTTTTCTTATGAAGAGGGAATCCCGGTACTTGATAATGTTTCTTTTGATTGTAAGCCCGGTAAAATGCTTGCTTTGGTTGGCCCCACAGGTGTTGGTAAAACGACCCTTACACAGCTTATTTCAAGGTTTTATGAGCCAACAAACGGAGAGATTTTAATTGACGGTAAAAACATCAATGATGTAACAATAGAAAGCTTAAGGCAAAACATTTCGCCTGTTTTACAGGATACATTTTTATTTAACGGAACAATTGCGGAAAACATCGGATACGCATATCCTGAAGCAACTTTAGACGAGATAAAGGAAGCTGCAAGGATTGCAAACATTCATGAAGATATATTGGCTATGCCTAAGGGCTATGATACAGTGGTCGGGGAAAGAGGTTTAAGGCTTTCGGGAGGCCAAAAGCAAAGAGTTTCAATTGCAAGAGCAATCCTTAGAAAGTCGCCGATAATAATACTTGATGAAGCTACGGCATCGGTTGACGTTGAAACAGAGAAGCAGATTCAGGAGGCTATCGGAGGTATTGTAGGTTCAAGAACCATCATAGCCATAGCCCACAGATTATCAACCATCAGAAATGCTGACAAGATATTGGTGATTGAAAACGGCAGAATTACTGAGCAGGGCACCCATGAAGAACTGGTTTCTTTGGGCGGAAGCTATGCAAGAATGAGCGAAATTCAGAGTAAAGCTTAAAGCGATAGCTATTATAAATAAACGATACTTTACACAGAAAGGCGACTAAAATGAAGGCTTATTTTGCGGGAGGATGCTTTTGGTGCGTAACTCCCATCTACAAAATTTACGGAGTAGACAAGGTTACTTGCGGATATTCGGGCGGCGACGAAGTTAACCCTACTTACAAAGACGTTAAGGCTCAAAAGACAGGTCACAGAGAGACAATAGAGCTTACATACGACCCTAAAAACGTGGATTATAACACTTTGCTTGAAATCTACTTGGCAAACGTGGATCCTTTCGATGCAGAGGGCCAGTTTATAGACAAAGGTTTTTCTTATACCTTGGCAATCTATTATCAGACAGAAGAAGAAAAAGAAAAAGCAATGGCTGCTATTAAGGCTTTGGAAGAAGAAACTGGTAAGAAGGCTCAGATTGCATTAGAGCCCTTTAAGAGCTTCTACGAGGCTGAAGAAGAGCACCAGGATTATTACTTAAAGAATCCCGAGGCTTTTGCAAAGGAAATGGAAGAAAGCGGCAGAAACAGCCGTAAATAATAAAATCAAACACGGAGAAAAGAAATGATTAATTTTGCAAGTGACTACATTGCAGGGGCTCATCCCGAAGTTTTAAAAAGACTTGTAGAGACAAACCTTGAAAACCTTACAGGATACGGAACCGATGAGTATTGTAAGGAAGCTTCCGAAAAGATAAAAGATACTTTAAAAAATCCCGATGCGGAAGTTTTCTTTGTAGCGGGAGGCACACAGACAAATCAGCTTGTCATAAGCACAATGCTTGATAATTTTGCAGGCGTTATAAGCCCTGCAACAGGCCATATTAACGTGCATGAAGCAGGAGCCATAGAATATAGCGGACATAAGGTTTTGGCATTACCTTCAGAAAACGGAAAGATTAAAGCAGAAACAATTGATTCATATGTAACAGAGTTTTTTAAAGATGATAGCTTTGAGCATATGGTAATTCCCGGAATGGTTTATATTTCATTTCCCACAGAATACGGTACTTTATATTCAAAGAAAGAATTAAGCGATATTTACAGTGTTTGCCAAAAGCATGGTCTTACACTCTTTATTGACGGAGCAAGACTAGCTTATGGTTTGGAAGGAGAGGGTAACGACGTTTCCATTGAAGATTTGTCAAAGCTTTGTGACATATTTTACATCGGAGGCACAAAGTGCGGCACTCTTTTAGGAGAAGCGGTAGTATTTACTCATAAGAATGCTCCCAAGCGTTTTGTGACACTTACAAAGCAGCACGGCGCCATGCTTGCAAAGGGAAGAGTGATGGGCGTTCAATTCGATGCTTTGTTTACGGATAACTTATATTCAAAGATTGGTAAGTTTGCAATTGATAAAGCAAAGTACTTAAAGGAAATGGTTCAAAGAAAAGGATATAAGCTCTTTGTAAATTCACCCACCAATCAGCAGTTTATTATTGTAAGTAACAAAAAGCTTAAAGAACTTGAAAAAGAAGTTATTTTTAGCGTATGGGAAAAGTACGATGATAATAACACGGTAATAAGATTTGCCACCAGCTGGTCCACTACCGATGAAGACTTAAAGACTTTAGAGAGCCTTTTATAATTAAATAAATAAATATAACAAGAGAGCTACCAGATACTGATAGCTCTCCTGTTATTGAGAATGGTACATTGGGGTTATGGGGTATGGTTAAAATATACAGATACCTCGTTAACAGAAAATTAACCGTAAAATTTTTTTAATAAAATTTTTTCTTTACATATTTGCATGACTTGATATAATATCAATTCGAATGAAAAGAAAGGAGGAAAAATGATGAAGAAACGTAATTTATTATCACTGGCGTTTGGTTTGTTTATCGTTTGTTTGTTAGTCCTTTCTAATGTTTTCATTGCCGTAGAAGCTAAGCATGATTGTTCCGGCGTGCATTGTCATGTCTGTGAAGAAATCGAAGTAGCCCATGAAGCAATTGATGCTTTGGGTCTTTGTGTTGCTGTTACTTTTGCGTGCATCTTTTTAAAGCACATATTCGTAAAGAGTATTGATGCTTTGACGGGGGACTTCTTTATTCCCTGTTCTTTGGTTTCTCAAAAAATAAGAATCGATTCATGAATTAATCTTTAGTTACCTGTTTTTACAGGTCTGTTTTTCGTGCAAAAAATTACTAAGGAGATAAATTTATGAAAAAGAAAATATTTGCATTGGTGGCTGCCGCTTCATTGATGGTTGCTGCTTTATCAGGATGTGGAGAAAAGAAAGTTGATGTAGTTAGTGACGTTACAAGTGAAGAAAATGCTCCTACAGCAGATGTTGTAAAAGAAAACATTGAAGAACCTGCAGCAGAAGAAAAAATTTCAATTGTAACAACTATTTTCCCTGAATACGACTGGGTAAGAGAGATAATTAAAGGTCATGAAGATAAATTTGATGTAACCCTTTTGCTTGACAGTGGTGCAGATCTTCACAGCTATCAGCCTACAGTTGAAGACATCACTAAGGTTTCAAATGCCGATATGTTTGTTTATGTCGGTGGTGAATCCGATGAATGGGTTGAAGATGCTTTGGCAGATGCCGTTAACAAAGACCAGGTAAGCGTAAACTTAATGGAAGTATTGAAAGATACCGTTAAGGAAGAAGAAGTTGTTGAAGGCATGCAGGAAGAAGAACATGACCATGAACACCATGAAGATGGCGATGAAGAGCATGACCATGACGAAGAAGCTGAAGAAGAGCACGATCATGACCATGAGCATGAAGAAGGCCCCGAATATGATGAACATGTATGGCTTTCAGTACGATGCGCAAAAACACTTGTAAACGATCTTGCAGAAAAGATTTCAACTGTTGATGAAGAAAACAGAGCAGATTATGAAAAGAACGCAGCTGATTACGTTGCTGTTTTGGATGAAGTAGACGCTGAATATGCTAAGACACTTGAAAATACTCAGACCATTCTTTTTGGTGACAGATTCCCCTTCAGATACATGGTTGATGATTACGGAATTAAATACTATGCAGCGTTTGTAGGCTGCTCAGCCGAAACAGAAGCATCATTTGAAACCATTACATTCCTTGCAAATAAGGTTGATGAACTTGGTTTAAAGGCTGTATTTACAATTGAAAGCTCGGACGGAAGCATTGCAAAGACTATTATTGAAAACAGTAAAGCTAAAGACGCAAAGATATTTGTTCTTGATTCAATGCAGTCAGTAACTGCAGCTGATGTAAAGGACGGAGAAACATATATTGGTGTAGTTAAGTCAAATCTTGAGGTTTTAAAGGAAGCTTTGGCTGAATAAGATTTATAGGAGACATTATGGCACTTATTAAAGCAAGCAATCTTTCTGTAGGTTATAGGGGAGTAGCGGTTTGCGATAACATTTCTTTTGAAGTTGAAAAAGGTGACTATCTTTGCATAGTTGGGGAAAACGGCTCGGGTAAAAGTACCCTTGTTAAAACTATCCTTGGCCTAATTCCTCCTGTTAAAGGGAAAATTGTAAAAGGCAATGAACTAAACCAAAACGAGGTGGGGTACCTTCCTCAGCAAAGTGAAAGCAGTGCAATTTTCCCTGCTTCTGTGGATGAAATCATTTTATCCGGTTTTCAAGGAAGACTTTCAAAGAGGTTCTTTTACTCTAAAAAAGAAAAAGAACTGGCTGCAAAATATATTGAAAAAATGAATATTTTACCCTTAAGGAAAAAACTATTTTCAACCCTCTCCGGAGGTCAAAGACAAAAAGTTTTGCTTGCAAGGGCCATGTGCGCATGTGAAAGGCTCTTACTTCTTGATGAGCCTGTTACAGGGCTTGATCCCCTGGCTCAAAAAGATTTGTACCGAATGATATCTAAGATAAACCAAGAAGATAAGACAGCAATAGTAATGATATCTCATGATATAGAGAATGTTTTAGAGTACGCCAATAAGATTCTTTACATAGGAAACGAAGTGTTTTACGGAAAGAAGGAAGATTTCTTAAAGAGTAAATTGGGAATTGCCTTCGCGGAGGAAAAAAATGAGTAGTGTTATAGATAAACTTATAGAATACCTTCAATATCCATTGGTAAGACGCGCACTTGTAGTAGGTGTTTTGGTGGCTCTCTGTGCCTCCATTTTAGGCGTTTCTTTAGTGCTAAAGCAGTTTTCTTATATCGGAGACGGACTGTCTCACGTTGCATTTGGCGCCATGGCGGTTGCAACAGTTTGTAACTTTGCAGATGATACTTATTTCACCCTTCCTGTAACGGTGATTTGCGCAGTGTTTCTTTTAAAGACGGGTCAAAACAAGAAGATAAACGGTGATGCCTTAATAGCTATGCTGTCGGTAGGAGCCCTAGCCATCGGATATTTACTAATGAATGTATTTGCAACCAGCGCAAACATAAGCGGAGATGTGTGTTCCACACTTTTTGGCTCAATGTCTATTCTTACTTTAACAAAGCGTGAAGTAAACATATGCGTTGCAGTCTCTATCATAGTAATAATTGTTTTCATAGTTTTATATAACAAGATTTTTGCTGTGACATTTGATGAAAGCTTTGCGGTATCAACGGGCTTGAATGTAAAGTTTTATAACACTTTGATAGCCATAACCATAGCCGTAATAATTGTACTTTCCATGAAACTTGTTGGCTCTCTTTTAATTTCTGCTTTAGTCATCTTTCCGGCTGTTTCAGCCATGAGAGTGATGAAAAGCTATAAAGGAGTCACAATCTGTGCCGCTATATTTTCTGTAGTGACGGCTTTACTTGGAATCTTAGGATCCATGCTAATCGGCACCCCTGTGGGTTCAACGATTGTAGGGATTGAAATAATCGGCTTTATTATATTTAGCCTTGTGGGATTAATAGTGAGGAAGTAGATATGAAAAGAAACAAATTGTTAGGGATATTTGGTGCATTTCTTTTAACAGCATTAATTATTGGCTGCGGTGAGAAAGAGGAGCCCATTAAAGCAAGGGTTGAGCAAAACAAGCAAACGGTCAAAAGCATATTGGAAGATGCCAAGAATGAGAATTCGGAAACATCTGATAGTGAAGATTTAAAGAAAGACACTATAGAAGAAACAAACGATACAGTTTCAACCGATCCGGAAAGTGCTCAAACCGAAACTACCGAGGTTTTAAAAACATCCGGTGATGCAGATTACATTGATTTAACTGCTCTTAACAGCGTCATGGTTTATACGGAAGTTTATAACATGATGTATTATCCTGAAAACTATGAAGGAAAAACCGTTAAAGCAAGAGGCATGTTTAATTACTGTGAAGCAACTGAAGAAGAGAAGAACTTATACGGAAATGACTATTATTTTTATACCGTAATTCAGGATGCTACAGCCTGCTGTCAGCAGGGCCTTGAGTTTGTTTTAAAAGATGATCCGGGCTTTCCTGAAGGATATCCTAAGATTGGCGAAGATGTGACCGTATGTGGAAGGTTTGAAATCTACTACGAAGGTGAAACAATGTATGCTCACTTAGTTGATGCAACATTTGAGTTTTAATCATAAAAAATAAACCCGAATGAGATTATTCTCATTCGGGTTTTATTATGTCTATTTGTAGACTAAATTGTAAACATATGAATTGCTGCTGAAAGCTCTTCAGAGTCTGTTCTTAAAGCCTTAGCCGCGCTTGCGAGTGTTTCTGCAGCCTGCAACTGTGATTCTGCAGAATCCTGAACAGTGGATGTAACAGCAGCGGTTTCTTCTGAAATAGCAGAGATGCTTTCGATAGCACCAAGAGTTTCTCTCTTAGCATCTTCAATTGTTTTGATTTCACAAAGAATACTGTCAAGGTCACCTGTAAGACCTGCAACGTGTTCATCGATTGATGTAAACATTTCAACGGTCTTCTTAAGTGTTTCTTCCTGTGAATTAACGATCTCGGAAGATTCTCTTGCTTTATTAACTGTACGATTTGTCTGTTCTCTTATCGTATTAACAATAGCCTGAATCTTTGCTACAGAATCCATTGACTGGTCTGCAAGCTTTCTGATTTCCTGAGCAACTACCGAGAAACCTCTTCCGGCATCACCGGCTCTTGCAGCTTCGATTGAAGCGTTAAGAGAAAGAAGACTGGTCTGGCTTGCAATTGAATTGATAACTTCGATGATTTCTTCAATAGAAGCAGAAGATTCATTTAATTCTTCGATACACTTAATAACGGAATCTGTAACTTCCTTTGTATCATCAGACTTTTGTTTAAGTTCATCAATGGTAGAAATACCGCTTGATACGATTCCTCTTGTCTTATCTGAAATAACGGCGATATTACCGGCGCTCTTTGCAACGCCTTCAATCTGAGAGGACAATGCATCCATTTGATGTAAGCACTTTTCGGCATCTTCAGCCTGTCCCACAATACCTGAATCAATTTCAGAAATTGAGTTCTTGATTTCAACAGTGGAGTTAAGCATTACATCAGCATTTGAACTTACTTCTTCACTTGCTGCATCAACTACTTCGGTAACGCTGTTTGCCTTAACCAAAAGGTCACGCACATTACTTAACATGCTGTTGATACTTTCTGAAAGAGTCTTAAATTCGTCGTTACGCTTTGTTTTGATATTAACTGTTAAGTCACCCTGAGCTGCTTTTGAAAGACCGTTCATCATGGCTTTCATTGCTTTTGAGAAACCACCTGAAATAATTGTTCCGATGATTACTGCAAGTACACAGGATATTACCACTAAAAGGATAGTGGACTGTA
This sequence comes from Lachnospiraceae bacterium, assembly GCA_016291405.1. Classification (GTDB taxonomy): domain Bacteria; phylum Bacillota; class Clostridia; order Lachnospirales; family Lachnospiraceae; genus UBA1258. The sequence goes on along the minus strand of JAEEXG010000002.1, from coordinate 103,894 downwards.
AGATGGCATTTGCATCAGCAAGAATTGCTTTTTCGGGAACCAATGCCATGAGCATGAATCCGTCGTTTTCAAGTTCGTGATATACCATCAAATACTTGGCGCCGTTAAAGTCTACATACTTTGAACCTGCACCTGAAAGATTCTGAGCAAAATTATAACCACCCAAATAGTTATCAACTTTGTCGGGATTTTCTTTTTCGCCCTTGGCCATTACCATAGTAGATAATTCTCTGCCGTCGGGAGTCTTTAAAGCAATTATTGAACCTGCGCAAAGTTCTGTGCTTGAAAGAGCTTCTTTAAAGTGTTCGTAATCTACGTCGAATACGATGTAACCTGCTTTTTTAAGATAAGTGTTATACAAAAGTCTTATCTGACTCATTGCATAAAACTTAGGAGCGGTTTTCAATCCTTCATCGATATCCGTGTGGAATCCAACCCACTTATACTTTGTTTTATCCAAATCAGCTACAACATCTGAAGCATTAATCTTTGAATAAAGGTCGCTTGCAACACCGGATTCTGTTGACATTACTTCACCGAATTTTTCGGGAATAATGGTAATGCTCTTTAAGTAAGAGTTTGACATAACGGAAGCCGTAAGGTTTGACTTAATGGAAGATGATGCTGACCATTTGTCTGCAAGGCTTGATTCGTATGCACCGGTGTAAAAACTCTTTGTAGTTGAGTCAACGACTGTTTCGTAGGCAACTGAGCTAAGTGAAGTAATAATAATGTCATAATAGCCCGAAGTCACGTTTACGATTGACTCGGTGGAGCCTTCATAGTTTTCAATTAAGGCTTTTTTAGCCTGAGTGTATGAAGTATACCCCAAAACAATGATAAGTAATACGGGTACCAAAAATGCTACAATCAATTTGGTACGAATACTGATTTTAAATCCGCTTTTAGCCTTTTTTTCTTTAGGCTGCTTTGGCTTCTTTGGAGCCTTAGGTTGTTTGGGCAACTTAGGCTGTTTTTGCGCATCGGATTTAGAAGTTTTTATAAAACCCATTCTGACTCCTGTCTTTCCGACTTTTCCCCAAAGCAAATCATACTATAAAATTAAGAATTAAACAATATATTTTTGTGACCTAATCTTGCAATTTATTGCGCTTTTTTTACAGATTTGTGAGCAGAGGCTAACATTAACTTAATTCTGTTAAGTTGGTTGACTTCACTGGCTCCCGGATCATAGTCAATTGCTACGATATTTGCGCCGGGGAAGTGCTTCCTAAGCTGCTTTATGACGCCTTTTCCCACAACGTGGTTGGGAAGACAGCCAAAGGGCTGGGCACAAATAATGTTTGGTGTGTCTGCATGAATAAGTTCAATCATTTCACCGGTCAAAAACCATCCTTCACCTGTCTGGTTTCCTATAGACACAATTTGAGATGCATTCTTTGCGGTTTCATCAATGTTTGCAGGCTCGGTGAAATGAACACTGTTTTTACATGCCTTTTTATAGCTTAAACGCATAAATTCAACAAACTTAATTCCTACCTTTGCTATAAAGGCAGATTTCTTTGAAGTTCCAAGGTTATTTGCCTTGTATTCCTGGTTCTTAAAGCAGTAAAGCAAAAAGTCCATTAAATCGGGAACTACGGCCTCAGCGCCTTCAGATTCCAAAAGTTCCACCACATGGTTGTTCGCAGTGGGAGAAAACTTAACAAGAATTTCACCCACAACGCCGACTCTTGGCTTCTTAACATCGCTTATTTTAATCCGGTCAAATTCCCTTACCATTTCTTTACACATCTTTGAAAAGGCAAAGTAGCTTACATGCTTTTTATTTAAAAACTCGATGCATTTCTTTACCCATTTTTCGTGCAAAGCATCGGTTTCGCCTTTGTTTACTTCATAAGGACGCATTCTGTAAACGCACTTTTGGAAGATATCTCCAAAGAAAACGGCATATACGCCTCGTGTAATCAAAGGAAGAGTAATCTTAAATCCGGGCTGCTTTTCAAGGCCTGAGAGGTTTAATGAAATTACGGGTATTTTCTCTAAACCTGCTTTCTTTAAAGCTCTTCTTATAAAGCCTATGTAGTTTGTAGCTCTGCAACCACCGCCTGTTTGAGAAATAATCAAAGCGGTTTTATCCAAATCGTATTTTCCCGATTCTAAAGCGGACATCATTTGTCCAACTACCAAAAGGGAAGGGTAGCAGGCATCGTTGTTTACGTATTTTAATCCTGTGTCTATTGAAGAACGATTGTCGTTATTTAATACAACAAGGTTATATCCACCGTGCCTGAATACAGGCTCCAAAAGGTCAAAGTGAATAGGAGACATCTGAGGACAAAGAATAGTGTAGGTCTTTCTCATTTCCTCTGTAAAAGGTGCCTTCTCAATGGCGCTTGACCTTATTTTTCTTTCATAATTTTTCTTTTCGCGAACTCTGATTGCGGAAAGAAGACTTCTTATTCTGATTCTTGCCGCCCCTAAATTGTTTACTTCATCAATCTTTAAACAAGTATAAATCTTGTCGGAGCCTGTCAAAATATCATTTACCTGATCCGTTGTAACCGCATCAAGTCCGCATCCAAAGGAGTTAAGCTGAATAAGCTCTAAGTTATCTACGGTCTTAACAAAAGATGCCGCAGCATAAAGTCTTGAGTGATACATCCACTGATCTGATACCACCAAGGGTCTTTCGGGAAGTGCCAAATGTGAGACTGAGTCTTCCGTTAATACAGCAACACCGTAGGATGTAATCATTTCAGGTATTCCGTGATTGATTTCAGGGTCAATATGGTAAGGACGTCCCGCAAGCACGATACCTTTTTTATTATTATCTTTTAAATACTTTAAGACTTCTTCGCCCTTAGACTGCATATCTTTGTGGGCGTTCATTAACTCATCAAATGCTTTTGATACAGCCTGCTTTATTTCAGCCTTTGGTATCTCTTTAAATTCCTTAATCAATGCTTCCGAAATGGTTTCTTTTGACTTAAAGGACATAAAAGGATTTCTGAATTTAACTTCACCCAAAGTAATCTTTTCAACATTGTTTTTAATGTTTTCAGAGTATGAAGTTACGATGGGGCAGTTATAGTGGTTGTTTGTGCCCTCGATTTCGTCTCTTTCATAAAATACACTTGGATAAAATATAAAATCAGGCTTTGCGTTTATAAGCCATTCAATGTGACCGTGGGCAAGTTTTGCAGGGTAACACTCTGATTCACTGGGAATTGATTCAATGCCAAGCTCATAAATCTTATGACTTGAAGGAGGTGAGAGTATTACTCTGTATCCAAGGGTTGTAAAGAATGTATGCCAGAAAGGAAAGTTTTCATACATGTTTAAAACTCTGGGAATTCCCACAGTTCCTCTTTTGGCGCTTGTAGCTTCCAAGGATTCATAGTTAAAGAAACGCTTGAATTTATATTCAAAAAGGTTAGGAATGTTGTCTTTGTTCTTTTGTTTTCCGATTCCTCGCTCGCATCTGTTACCGGAAATGTACTGTCTTCCGCCTGAAAATCTGTTTATCGTTAATCTGCAGGCGTTTGTACATCCCTTACATTTTGCCATTGATGTTTCAAAAACAAGTTCACAGATTGATTCAAAAGAAAGCATGGAAGTTTCAAAGCCTTCTTCGTATCTTTCTCTTGCAATTAAGGCAGCGCCGAAAGCCCCCATTATACCTGCAATATCGGGGCGCACAACATTTGCTTTTGCTACCTTTTCAAAGCTTCTAAGTACTGCGTCATTATAGAAAGTTCCGCCTTGTACCACGATGTTTTTTCCAAGAGAAGAAGCATCTGATACTTTAATAACTTTAAATAAAGCATTTTTTATAACTGAATAAGCTAAGCCTGCGGAAATATCGGATACTTCAGCACCTTCCTTTTGAGCCTGCTTAACTTTTGAGTTCATAAATACTGTACATCTTGTGCCAAGATCAATTGGGTGCTTTGCAAATAAAGCGCACTTAGCAAAGTCTGTAACCGAATAGTTTAAGGATTTTGCAAAGGTTTCGATAAAGGAACCGCATCCCGAAGAGCAGGCTTCGTTTAACTGAACGCTGTCTACGGTTTGATTCTTTATTTTGATGCATTTCATATCCTGACCGCCGATATCCAAAATGCAGTCTACATCCGGTGAAAAGAAAGCGGCAGCGTAGTAGTGAGCCACTGTTTCAACTTCGCCGTCATCAAGTAAGAATGCAGCTTTCATAAGCTCTTCACCGTAACCCGTGGAGCAGGAGCGAACAATACACGCATCCTTAGGCATTATCTTGTATATATCCTTTAAAGCTTCTATAGCAGTTTTTAAAGGTGAGCCGTTATTGTTTGAATAGAATGAATGAAGGAGAGTGCCGTCTTTATCGACAAGCGCAATCTTAGTGGTGGTTGAGCCTGCATCGATTCCAAGGAAACATTCTCCGTGATAATTTGATAAGTCACCCTTCTTTACAACAGCTTTTGAATGTCTTTCATTAAACTCTTCGTATTCTTTTTCACTTGCAAATAAAGGTTCCATTCTTTGCACTTCAAAATCCATCTTTATATCATGGGAGAGCTTATCAACCATTTCTTCCATAGAATAATGAATTTCTTCTTTTGCATTTAAACAAGAGCCTAATGCTGCAAAGAGGTGGGACTTATCGGTGTTTACTATTAAGTCATCCGTAAGTTTAAGTGTTCTTATAAATGCCTGTTTTAATTCACTTAAAAAGTGAAGGGGGCCGCCTAAAAATGCTACGCGTCCTCTTATGGGCTTTCCGCAGGCAAGGCCTGAAATTGTCTGATTTACTACAGCCTGAAAGATAGAAGCCGAAAGGTCTTCCTTTGTGGCTCCGTCATTAATCAAAGGCTGTATGTCTGTCTTTGCAAATACACCGCATCTTGCAGCGATAGTGTATAAGGAATTATAGTTTTTGGCATATTCGTTTAAGCCTGTAGCGTCTGTTTGAAGAAGGCTTGCCATTTGATCGATAAAAGAACCCGTACCGCCTGCGCAGATACCGTTCATTCTTTGCTCCACGTTACCGTCTTCAAAGTAGATAATTTTGGCATCTTCACCGCCAAGCTCGATTGCAACATCGCAGCCTGCTGTTAGCTCGCTTAAAGCAGTGGATACAGCAATTACTTCCTGGTTAAAGGGAACATTTAAGTGATTTGCCAAAGTTAATCCGCCGGAACCTGTAATCATGGGATGTACGTCGATGTTTCCCACTTCCTTAAAAGCCTTCTTTAATAACTCGTATAAAGTTTCTCTGATGTTTGCGTAGTGTCTTTCATAATCTGAAAAAAGAAGATTCCTGTCAGAATCAAGAATTGCAATTTTTACTGTTGTGGAACCGATATCGATTCCGAGTGTGTTAAATCTCTCCATTTTTACCTCTTATCCCTCATTAGTATAAAAATTTTACTTTAACATTCTAAAGCGAGGCCCATATAAAAACAATTTGACAATTGAGGTCAAATGTAATGTTTTAAGCCTTTTTAACATAAAGGTTATATTCTTTTAAGAATTGCTTTCGTTTACTTTTGAGATTAAGGATGATAATATTAAAGTGCTTTTATTTACTTGAAGGAGTTTTATATAAATGGGAAAAATTGAGAGAAAATTTGGAAGATATGCGATTCCTAACTTAACATATATTATTGTTGGTGTTTATGTGTTTGGTACGCTTTTGTCATCTTTTTTGCCGGGAATTGCCCAGTTTTTGACATTTGAACCGGCTTTAATCTTTAAAGGTCAGGCTTGGAGACTCTTTTCTTGGCTTTTGATACAATCTCCGGCGCTCAGAAGCCCTTATGGCATATTCTCCGTTGCAATTTGGGTAATGTTTTATTTATCAATAGGTAAGACACTTGAGAGAGTCTGGGGAGACTTTACATACAATGTTTACATTTTTTCGGGACTCTTATTTACGATAGTCGGAGTTTTGTTAACATATGTTTGCGCAACATACATTTTCCATGCTCAGGTTTTATTCGGACCTTTCGTTACATCTTCATACGTTTATACATCGATTTTTTTAGCATTTGCCATGACATTTCCGGAGGCTCAGGTTTTACTTATGTTTATAATTCCTATAAAGGTTAAATGGCTTGGCTATATCTATGCCGCGATGATAGGATACGAGGTAATTGCCAATTTATTTGCAGGACAATGGTTTGTCGCACTTGTTATTCTTTTCTCGGTATTAAACTTTATATGGTTTTACTTTTCGAAGAAGAAAAAACTCGGTGCATCTCCCATACAGCGTGCAAAGCAAATGAAGCGTCGCTATGAATTTAATCGTGATGCGGCTTCTGCAGCTAACCCTTCGGGAATTGCAAAGCATAAGTGTGCAATATGCGGAAGAACCGAACTTACAAATCCTGAGCTTGAGTTTAGATTCTGCTCAAAATGTAACGGAAACTATGAATACTGCTCAGACCATTTGTTTACTCATAAACACGTAGAATAGAGGTTAAAATGATAGATCAAAACGAATTTATAAAAAAGATTAATGAACTTACAGAACTTGCAGAAGAGCAAGGCAATGTAATCTATAAGGATCAGCTTTTTGAGCTTTTTCCCGAAATCAAAGAAAAGGAAGAAGCCTTAAAAGTAATTACCGATTATTTAAAAGAAAAGAAGATTGGTCTTGATGAAAAGCTTTCTTTTGAAGATGTTGTAACTGAAGAAGAAAAGAATTATCTTGACTATTATTTGGAAGATTTAAAGGCCATTGTTCCTTTGTCTAAGGGTGAAAGAGAAGGCTACATGCTTTCTGCCATGAGCGGAGACGAAGAGAGTAAGGCTAAGATTATTAACGATACACTTTCAAGTGTGGTGGATATTGCTAAACTTTATGCAGGCCAGGGCGTTTTCATTGAAGACTTAATCGGTGAAGGAAACCTTACTTTAATGACCGTCATGGACCTTATCGGAAGCTGTGAAAATGCAAAAGAAGCTGACGGACTTATTTCTTCTCAGATCATGAACGCCATGCAGGATTTAATTGCAGAAAGCATGGATGAATCAAAGAACGAAGAAAAGATATTAAAAAACGTCAACAAAGTTGCCGATGCCGCAAAATCTTTGTATGAAGATTTAAAGAGAAAAGTTACGGTTGAAGAACTCTCTAAAGAATCGGGAATTTCAGAGGCTTCCATAAAGAAAGCATTAAAGCTTACCGCAAATAAAATAGACGAAATTAAGACAGATGAGGAATAGTCTTAAAATAATCTTATAAGGAATGATACATGACTGAATTTAAAGGATGTAAAAATTATACTGTAATAGCTAAAGAAAGGCTTGATGACATTAACGCTACGGCCTTTACTTTAAGACACAATAAAACAAAAGCCAGAGTTGTCTGCCTTCAAAACAGCGATGACAACAAGGCTTTCATGATTGGCTTTAAAACGCCTAACAATAAAGGAACCGGTGTGGCTCATATTCTTGAACACACGGTTCTTTGCGGTTCAGATAAATTTCCTGTAAAGGATGCTATGACGGAGGTGTCCAAGGGCTCCGTAAATACATTTTTAAATGCATTTACTTATCCCGACAGAACCTTATATCCCGTTGCAAGTTGCAACAATAAGGACTTCCAAAACTTAATGGAAGTTTATTTGGATGCCGTATTTAATCCGAGAGTCCTAAAAGAAAAAAAGATATTTATGCAGGAAGGCTGGCACTATGAGCCAAACGAAGAAAACAACGGGCTCATAGTTAACGGTGTTGTTTACAATGAAATGAAGGGTGTTTATTCATCACCCGATTCAATGCTTAGCTCATACACTATGTTTTCTTTGTTCCCGGATACACAGTACGGTGTGGAATCGGGAGGAAATCCTGAAGAAATCATTGATTTAACTTATGAAGATTTTTGCGGCTTTTATAAAAAGCTATATCATCCGTCAAATTCAAGAATCTATTTGTACGGTAATATGGACTTTGAAGAAAAGCTTAAATATATAGACGAAGAATATCTTTCACATTTCGAAGAGGCCGATATTGACAGTGAAGTTAAAATGCAGGCTCCTTTTGCAAAAAGAAAACGTATCGAAAAAGAGTATTCTTTGGCCGATACGGATGATGAAAAAGATGCAACTTATCTTTCTTACAATGTTGTATGCTCCGATTATACCGATGTAAAAACCACTGAAGTAATGGATGCAATAAACTATGCACTTTGCTCGGTTCCCGGTTCCAAATTAAAGAAAAGGCTCATTGATGCGGGAATCGGTAAGGACGTTTATTCTGAGCTTGGAACAGATATATGTCAGAAAGTATTCTCAATCATTGCTCAGAACGCAAATCCCGAAGATGAAGATAAGTTTGTTGAAATAATCGAATCCACAATGAAAGAAATTGTTAAAGAAGGCTTTGATGAAAAGGCGTTAGAAGCTGCTATTTCAATTTCTGATTTTACATATCGTGAGGCTGACTTTGGTTTATATCCAAAGGGAGTATCATATGGCTCCATGATTTTTGAAAAATGGCTTTATACCGATGATGATATTTTCACCAATCTAAAGCAAAATGCCATCAGAAAAGAATTAAGAGAAAGCATTAAAAGCGGTCTTTTTGAGCAGGTTTTAAGGACAAGAATCTTAGAAAACAAGCATAAGACCATACTTGTAATGAAGCCTAAGAAGGGTCTTTCAAAAGAAAAAGACGAATTGTTAAATAAAAAGCTTTCAAAGTTTTATGACTCTTTAAGTGAAGCAGAGAAGAAAGCCATCATTAAAGAATCTAAAGCCTTAAAGAAGTATCAGGATGAAGAAGATTCAAAGGATGCTTTGGCGACAATTCCTTCTTTAACTATCAAAGATATTGATAAAAAGATTAACAGGTGCGTTTACAAAGTTGAAAGCATAAACGGAGTAAAATCTATTTATACAGAGGCAGAGCCTAACGGAATTGCTTATTTTACTCTTGGATTTGATGCATCCCGTATTCCAAAGAGGCTTCTTCCCGCCCTTAGTATTTTAAAAAGTCAGCTTGGACTTATGGATACGGATTCTTACACATATGGTGAGCTTGTTAATGAGACATACATTAAGACAGGCATGATTTACTATAACACCATGATTTATAAAGATGTGTCTAAGCCCAATGATTACACCGTTAACTTTGAAGTTAAATCAAGGACTCTTTATGAGTTTTTACCTGACGCTTTTAAACTTATAGAAGAAGTGCTATTTTCGTCAAAGCTTGATGATAAGAAGAGACTTAAAGAAAACCTAGAGCAATCCAAGGTTAGAATTCAGGGATTCTTCCTTCAGGCAGGACACACGGTTGCTGCAGGAAGGGCATTAAGTTCAATTAGCGACAGCAGTGCCCTTATGGATGTTTTATCCGGAATGGGATATTACAGATGTATTGAAGATACCTTAGCTAATTTCGATGAAGCCTCCGACAAGCTTATAAAAGATATGAAAGAAGTTCTTTCTTTGTTAATCACAAAGGATAATCTTGAAATAGGCTACGGCGCTGACCATAAAAACAAAAAGGCATTTTGTAAAGCGGTAGGTGACTTTATAGATAAGCTTCCCGACTCTTCAAAGGCCACAAAGCCTGTACATATGAAGGCAGTTAAAGGTTCTGAGGCTTTCACATGCGCATCTATGGTTAACTATGCGGCTGTAAGCGGTAACTTTGTTGCAAAGTCAGGCCTTGAGTATGACGGAAGTTTACTTGTTTCTTCCAAAATATTAAATAACGAGTATTTATGGAACGAAGTTAGATTAAAGGGTGGAGCTTACGGATGCTTTTGCTCATTCAGGTCAAACGGTGAGGCGGTGCTTGCTTCCTACAGAGACCCTAATTTAAAGAAGACCTTTAAGGTATTTTCTAAGGTTTCAGACTTCCTTAAAAAATATGACGGAAGCAAAGAAGATGTAGACAGATACATAATATCCACAATCGGAGACATGGATGTGCCTCTTACTGCATCCATGAAAGTGGCAAGGTCTTACATTTTCTATAAAACCAATACTACAAATGCCATAAAGCAAAAAGAAAGAAACGAGATTCTTTCAACCACAAAAGAAGTCATAAATGCGTCTCATAAATATGTGGATGCACTTTATAAAAACAAAGCTTATTCTTGCGTAGGATCGGAAGAAAAGCTTTCAAGCGAAGGTAAGATGTTTAACGTCATCACGCCTTTGTTTAAATCATAATTATTTCTTTAGGGGAGGATAATATGAAAAAGAAAACAGGGATTATAGTAAGCGTGATGCTTCTTGCTTTATCGCTTACTGCATGCGGAAATAGTGCATCATCTGCCACAACAAGCTTTTCTGTAAATTCAAAAATGGCACCTATGGAAGCTGAATCCGCAATGGATTCAGGATTCTATGACGAGGAGATGGCAACAGAAGAATCAACATCTGACTTTAAAAAAGATGATTCATTGTTTAACGATTCCGCAAGAAAACTAATTAAAACAGAAAATCTTTCTGTTGAAACCGAAGATTTTGATGGCTTAGTAACTGCTGTGGAAGAAAGAATTAAAGCACTCCATGGCTACATTCAGTCTCAAAACACATACAATAACTCTTTAAGAAACACATATTCATCTTCAAGAAGCTGCGATATGACAGTTAGAATTCCTACAGCCAATCTTGATGCTTTCGTGGATTTTGTAGGTGCCAATTCAAATGTTGTAAATAAGTATGTAAACGTTGAAGACGTTACTTTAAACTACGTTGATACAGAGTCTAAGAAAAAGACATACGAAATCGAGCAGGAACGTTTGCTTGCTCTTTTGGAAAAGTGCGATAACGTTGAAGACATGATTGCCATTGAATCAAGGCTTTCTGAAGTTCGCTACAAGCTTGAAGCTCAGGAATCAACTTTAAGAACCTATGATAATCTTGTTGACTATGCTACCGTAAACATTAATATCGAAGAAGTAACTAAATACACTGAGCCGGAGCCCGAATCCTATGGACAAAGACTTGCAAGAGCTTTTAGCGGCGGTCTTGAAAGAACAGTAGAAGGATTAAAGGATTTCCTTGTAGGCTTTGTGAATGCTTTACCTGGTCTCTTTGTATTTATTGTTATTTGCTTAATTTTATTCTTTATTATTAGAGGTATAATTAAAGCTTCAAACAAGAAGAATGCTAAGAAAAACGCTCAGTATGCAGAGCAAAAAATGAATCAGGCAAAAGAAACAGCCAGAGAAAAGGCAGGAGAAAATGCAACAAAACTTTAAATCAGGGTTTGTGACAATAGTGGGACGTCCCAACGTAGGAAAGTCCACACTAATGAATAAAATAATCGGTCAAAAGATTGCCATAACTTCAAATAAGCCACAGACTACAAGAAATCGTATTATGACGGTTTATACAAATGATGAGGGCCAGATTGTGTTTTTAGACACCCCCGGTCTTCATAAAGCAAAGAACAAGCTTGGTAATTATATGATGAATGCAGCAAACTCATCTATAAAGGACGCGGATGTTGTGCTCTTTATGATTGAAGCAAATAAGCCAATCGGAAATGCCGAAAAAGATATAATCGAAGATTTAAAGAAGGTTTCTCAGCCTAAGATTTTGGTTATAAACAAAGTTGATGCCATTAAAAAAGAAGCACTTATCGGTGTGATAGAAGAAGCATCAAAGCTTGATAAGTTTGATGAAATCGTGCCTGTTAGCGCAACAGAAGGCACAAACTGTGATGAACTTGTAAAGACAATCATGAAGTATTTGCCTTTTGGCGAGCCTTTCTACGATGAAGACACAATTACGGATCAGCCCGTTCGCCAGATTGCGGCAGAAATGATAAGAGAAAAGGCTCTTCATGCTTTAAATGAAGAGATTCCTCACGGTATAGCCGTAATGATTGAAACCATGGACTTTTCTAAAAAGGTCGTTCAAATCGAAGCGACTATTGTTTGTGAAAAGGAATCCCATAAGGGTATCATCATAGGAAAAGGCGGTGCAATGCTTAAAAAGATAGGCACAAATGCCCGCTATGAAATAGAAAAAATGCTTGAACAGCAGGTTAATTTAAAACTTTTTGTTAAGGTTAAAAAGGAGTGGAGAGACTCAGAGTTCTTGCTTAAAAACTTTGGATACAACGATAAAGATTTTAAACTTGGTAAATAATCATGCAGGAATTTTTAAAGGTTACAGGGATTGTAATCGGAGTGTTCCCTCAAGGTGAATATGACAGGCGTATAACCCTTCTTACAAGAGAATGCGGTAAGATTACTGCATTTGTTAAGGGAGCCAGAAGGCAGGGAAGCAGGTTTCTTGGTATAACCGACCTTTTTTGCTTCGGGACCTTTGAACTGTATGTGGGAAAGAATTCTTATAACGTCCAAAATGCAGAGATTACAAACTATTTTGAGTTTTTAAGGACTGATTTGGAAGCTGCATATTATGGCATGTACTTTTTGGAGCTTTCAGATTATTACGCCCTTGAAAATAACGATGAATCTACTTTGATTTTACTTTTGTATAGGGCACTTCAAGGCTTAAAGAGTGAAGTTTTATCAAATCCCTTTGTTAGAACCGTGTTTGAATTAAAGCTTTTTATGCTTGAAGGAGAGTTTATTCCTCTTGAAAAGATTGGTTCCTTTGACGCAAAAGTCTATAGCGCCACAGACCATATTCAAAGCGTAAAGATTGAAGATTTGTACAGGTTCAGAGTTGATGATGAGACTTTAGAGAAATTAACAGAAATAGCAGATTATGAAAGAAAAAGATTGGTTGATAAGAAACTTCCGGGTCTTGAAATTTTAAAAACCATGATTTAAGAATACAAAAGGCTTGCTTTTGCAAGCTTTTTTGTTTTTTGTGTTGAAAATAAGCAAAATAATGTCTATAATTAATCGGATAATATTTTAGAAAATGAGGAGACATTCTATGGAAAAATCAATGGATAAAATTGTCGCCCTTGCAAAAGCAAGAGGTTTTGTATATCCCGGATCGGAAATTTACGGAGGCTTGGCGAACACTTGGGACTACGGTAACCTTGGTGTTGAACTTAAGAATAACGTAAAGCGAGCCTGGTGGCAGAAGTTTGTTCAGGAAAACCCTTACAACGTAGGTGTTGACTGCGCAATCTTAATGAATCCCCAGACTTGGGTTGCATCCGGTCACTTGGGCGGCTTCTCGGATCCTTTGATGGACTGTAAGGAGTGCCATGAACGTTTCCGTGCAGATAAATTGATTGAAGATTTCTGTGAAGAAAAGGGCATCACACTTCCTAAGCCCATCGATGCTTTCTCTCAGGAAGAAATGAAGAACTTCATTGAAGACAACAACATTCCTTGTCCTTCATGCGGAAAGCACAACTTTACAGATATTAGACAGTTTAACCTTATGTTTAAGACATTCCAGGGTGTAACTGAAGATGCAAAGAACACAGTATACTTAAGACCCGAAACAGCTCAGGGTATTTTTGTTAACTTTAAAAACGTACAGCGTACATCAAGAAAGAAAGTACCTTTCGGTATCGGTCAGATCGGTAAGTCTTTCAGAAACGAAATTACTCCCGGTAACTTCACATTCCGTACAAGAGAATTCGAACAGATGGAACTTGAATTCTTCTGTAAGCCCGGAACAGACCTTGAATGGTTCCAGTACTGGAGAGCATTCTGCCGTGACTGGCTTCTTTCTTTAGGTATTAAAGAAGATGAAATGAGACTTCGTGACCACGATCCCGAAGAACTTTGCTTCTACTCAAAGGGTACAACCGATATCGAGTTTAAGTTCCCCTTCGGTTGGGGCGAACTTTGGGGTATCGCTGACAGAACAGATTATGACTTAACTCAGCATCAGAATACATCCGGTCAGGATATGCTTTATTTTGATGATGAAACAAATGAAAAATACGTTCCTTACGTTGTTGAACCTTCACTTGGTGCAGACAGAGTAGTGCTTGCATTCCTTTGCGCAGCTTATGATGAAGAAAATCTTGGAACAGAGGACGCTCCCGATATCAGAACAGTGCTTAGATTCCATCCCGCGCTTGCTCCCGTTAAGATCGGTGTTCTTCCTTTATCAAAGAAGTTAAATGAAGGCGCTGAAAAGATTTACGCAGAGCTTTCAAAGAAGTATAACTGCGAATTTGATGACAGAGGAAATATCGGTAAGAGATATCGCCGTCAGGATGAAATCGGTACACCTTTCTGCGTTACATATGATTTTGAATCAGAAAACGATAACTGCGTAACAGTTCGTTTCCGTGATTCCATGGAACAGGAAAGAATTGCGATTGCTGATTTAAATAAGTACTTCGAAGATAAATTTACTTTTTAAATTATAGGAGAATTTTTGGATATGAAGGCAATGACTACAAGCGAATTAAGAAAAGCTTGGCTTGATTTTTATAAAGAAAGAGGTCATGTGGATGTAGGTGCCGTATCTTTAGTTTCAGACGGTTCTACAGGCGTTATGTTTAACGTTGCCGGCATGCAGCCTTTAATGCCTTACCTTTTAGGTAAGAAGCATCCTTTGGGAACAAGACTTTGTAATGTTCAGGGATGTATTCGTACAATCGATATTGATTCCGTAGGTGATAAGAACCATTGTACATTCTTTGAAATGATGGGTAGCTGGTCACTGGGAGATTACTTTAAAGAAGAACGTTGTAAATGGAGTTATGAACTTTTAACTCAAGTTTTCGGATTTGACAGAGATCACCTTGCAGCAACTGTTTTTGCAGGTGATGAAGATGCTCCCAGAGATGAAGAAGGCGCTAAGTTTAGAATCCAGTCAGGATTTAAGCCTGAAAACGTTTTCTATCTTCCTAAAGAAGATAACTGGTGGGGCCTTGAATTCGGACCTTGCGGACCTGACTCAGAAATGTTCTATGTTTTGGACGTTCCTCCCTGCGGTCCTGATTGTAAGCCCGGTTGTCACTGCGGTAAATACACTGAAATCGGTAACGACGTATTTATGCAGTATGAAAGACATCAGGATGGTTCTTTAACCCCTCTTGCAAAGAAAAACGTAGATACAGGTTGGGGCTTAGAGAGAAACGTAGCTTTCTTAAACGGAACGGATGACGTATTTAAGATTGACGTATTTGCTCCCGTAATTAAATATATTGAAGAAAAATCAGGCGTTAAATACGAAGCAGACGAAAAGTCTACAAAGTCTATGCGTATTATCGCTGACCATACACGTACAGCAGTAATGCTTATCGGTGATGCAGCAAAGCTTCGCCCTTCAAATGCAGGTGCAGGATATGTATTAAGAAGACTTATCCGTCGTGCGGTTCGCCATGGACGTACACTTGGACTTAAGACAGAAGATTACTTAAATATTGCAGCTGTATATATTGATAAGGTTTATACAGACAGCTATCCCCTTCTTACAAAGCAAAGAGAATTCATTATGACCGAGCTTAAGAAGGAAATCGAACGTTTTGAAAGCACAATCGAAAACGGTATGAAGGAATATAAAAAGATCCTTGATACCAATAAATCAAAGGGTTCAAAGAAGATTAGCGGTGCCGAAGCTTTCTACTTATACGATACCTTCGGATTCCCTCTTGAACTTACAGTTGAAATGGCTTCGGAAGAAGGCTTAACCGTATCAGAAGAAGAGTTCAAGGCTTCTATGGAAGAACAGAAGCAAAAGGCCAGAGAAAACTCTAACTTTGCTCAGAAGGCTCTTGATAACGATGCATTTGAAAAGCTTGATGCTTCAATTGTCAGCGAATTTGTAGGATATGATAAGACAGAGCTTGAAGAAACAATTAAGGCTATGTCAGATAACGAAGAAATCGTAGATACACTTAACGGTGGCGAAGAAGGAACTTTGGTATTTGCTAAGACTCCTTTCTATGCAACTATGGGTGGTCAGAAGGGCGATATCGGTAAGATTACCACTTCTACAGGCGTATTCGAAGTAGAAGAAACAGTTAAGCTTCCCGGAAATCGTATCGGCCACATTGGTAAAGTGTTATCAGGAACCGTTAAGACAGGCGATAAGGCTAAGTTAGAAGTTAACAAGTCTACACGTAACGCTACATGTAAGAACCACTCCGCAACTCACCTTTTACAGGCTGCTTTGCAGGAAGTTTTGGGTGATCATGTAGAACAGCAGGGTTCATACCAGGATAGCCAGAGAACTCGTTTTGACTTTAGTCATTCACAGGCTATGACTAAAGAAGAAATCGAGAAGGTTGAAGCTATCGTAAATGAAAAGATTAATGAAGCACTTGATGTAACCACAGAAGTTATGTCTATAGAAGAAGCAAAGAAGACAGGTGCTATGGCATTATTCGGAGAAAAGTACGGCGAATCTGTTCGCGTGGTTTCTATGGGAGACTTTTCTAAAGAACTTTGCGGTGGTACTCATGTAAAGAATACTTCTGACATTGCAAACTTTAAGATTTTATCAGAATCAGGTGTTGCTGCAGGTGTAAGACGTATTGAAGCAATCACAGGTGCAAATGTCATTGCATATTATAAAAATGTTGAAGAAGAGCTTAATAAAGCATGTGCGACAGTTAAGACTCAGCCTTCAAACTTACTTGACAGACTTTCATCATTAATGGCTGAAGTAAAGGCTCTTAATTCTGAAGTTGAATCCTTAAAGGCTAAGGCTGCAAAGGATGCTCTCGGAGATCCCATGGATGCGGTTTGTGAAGTTAAGGGCGTTAAGCTTCTTGCTACATCGGTTCCCGGCGTTGATATGAACGGATTAAGAGACTTAGCAGACCAGCTTGCTGATAAGTTAGGAGAAGGCGTAATTGTCCTTGCATCGGAAGCTGATGGCAAGGTTAACCTTGTATCAAAAGCTACTGACGGAGCACAGGCTAAGGGAGCTCACGCAGGAAATCTTATTAAAGCTATCGCAGCAATTGTTGGCGGTGGCGGCGGTGGACGTCCCAACATGGCTCAGGCAGGAGGCAAGAACCCTGCAGGTATTCCCGATGCAATCAAGGAAGCTAAGAACGCATTGGAAGGCATGTTAAAATAATCCTAATTTGTCGTTGACAAATTGTTTTATGTTTATTAACATGAAAATGTAAATAGCGACGGATTGTTACTACCCAAGAGTAGGCAAGACCAAATGACAAGCAGGAGCTTGTCGTTTGGTCTTTTTTTATCGAAAAGGTATTGGCCATGGTTATCGACAGAATAATTAACAACAATGTAATAAGCATTTTAGATGGCGACAAAGAAGTTGTTGTCATGGGAAAGGGCATCGGATTTAAGAAAAAGCCCGGAGACAAACTTGATGAATCGGCAGTTGAAAAGAAGTTTGTTGCCGACAATAAAGCAGA
The DNA here is from genome assembly GCA_016291405.1 of Lachnospiraceae bacterium. GTDB lineage: Bacteria > Bacillota > Clostridia > Lachnospirales > Lachnospiraceae > UBA1258. Next base: position 86,689 of record JAEEXG010000002.1, on the reverse strand, counting down.
AGTTGATAAGTTTGGAGAGCTTATTAAAAGTATTCCCGACCTTCATCTTCAGGTTTCAATGGAAATAATTGAATATGCAAAGCTTGTTATGCCAAGACGTCTTAGCCCAAGCGTGTATATTTCTTTAACAGACCATATTAACTTTGCCTTGGAAAGAGCTAAAAACGGTATTAATTTTTCTAATCCCTTAATTGAAGAAGTAAGAGGATTTTATCCTAGCGAATATCTCGTAGGAGAATACGGGATTGCTTTAATTGAGCGAGAACTTGGTGTTCGCCTCCCTGTAGATGAAGCGGTATCAATAGCCCTTCATCTTGTGAACGCCGAGTATACCGGCGATATGAGCACCACAATGCATGTTACAAGCCTTATAAAAGAGGTTATAGATTTAGTGGAAAATGAACTTGGCGTAAAGCTAAACGACATGGGGCTTTACTATGCAAGATTCATTACTCACCTTAAGTTTTTATCCCAAAGAATCTTTACGGGACAGCTTATGGACAATCAGGACGAAGAGTTCATAAGAATGATTTCGGGTTTATATCCGAAGGAATTTGAAATAAGTGAAAAAATCGGGAAATTCATTTTCGATAAATATAAAAAGACTATCACAAAAGAAGAAGAAGTATATTTAACTGTTCACATTAGACGTATTCAGCCTGATGCGGACAAAAAGGAGGATTAAGTAAGTGGCAGGATTTTTTGAAAAACTTTTAGGAAAAGATAACGGCATTCAAGTATTCGTGCCCGTTGAGGGTGATGTGATAAAGGCAAGCGAAATTAATGACCCCACCTTTTCTGAAGAAATGATAGGTAAAACGGTGGGAATAAAGCCTTCATCGGGAACAGTGTATGCTCCCTTTGATGCTGAAGTTCTTGTGGCTTTTGATACAAAGCATGCAGTTGCTTTAAAAAGTGATGACGGAATCGAATTAATGATTCACTTTGGACTTGATACTGTAAAAATGAACGGTGAACCTTTTGAAATGCTTGTTAAAGTGGGAGACAAGATTAAAAAGGGTGATGTGATTATGAAGGCTGATTTAGAAAAGATTAAAGCCGCAGGCTTTGATACAGTGGTGCCTGTTGTTGTCACAAATCCCGATGAATTTAAATCAATTGAATTTATTACAGGATCCGGAGTTAAATCCACAGATATCCTGGCAAAAATAAAGAAGTAGGAGAGAACAATGAAAAGCTTTAATTATGTAATTAACGACGAACTTGGAATTCATGCTCGCCCCGCAGGCCTTTTGGCAAAGGAAGTTAAAAACTTTGCAAGTGAGATTACTTTAGTTAAGGGGGATAAAAGAGTCTCCGCTAAAGGTGTTATGGGAATCATGACATTAAACGTTAAAAAAGGAGATACTGTCACAGTCGAAGCAAACGGAAGCGATGAAGACAGCGCAATTTCTTCTTTAGAGTCTTTCTTTAAAGGCAATTTATAAGTTAATTTCCGAGGCAGAGAAGGACCTCGGTTAAAAAGGAGGATAAAATGAAGTATTTACAAAAACTTGGGAAAGCTTTGATGCTTCCCGTAGCTACTCTTCCCGTATGTGCTTTCCTTATGGGTATTGGCTACTTATTGTGTCCTGCAACCATGCAGGGCGGTGAAATGAGCGGATTTTTAAACATGCTCGGTTTCTTCCTCGTAAAAGCAGGAGGAGCTTTAATCGACAACATGCCGCTTCTTTTCGTTATCGGTGTAGGCGTAGGCCTTTCCGAGAAAAACGATGGTACAGGTGCTTTGGCAGCATTGGTATCATGGCTTATGATTACTAACTTATTAAGCACAGGTGTTGTTACAACTCTTATTCCTTCAATTGCTGAAAACACAAACAAGGTTATAGCATTTGATAAGATTGCCAATGCATTTATCGGTATTTTGGCAGGTATTATCGGTTCAAGCTGCTACAACAGATTCAAGGGAACAAAACTTCCCGACTGGCTTGCTTTCTTCTCAGGCAAGAGATGTGTTGCGATTGTTTCAGGTGTTGTATCAATCTTCGCATCAGCAGTATTGCTTTTTGTATGGCCTTTGATTTTCCAGTGCTTTATCTGGTTTGGAAATTCAATCGTTGGCCTTGGCGCAGTAGGTGCAGGTATTTATGCATTCTTTAACCGTTTGCTTATTCCTACAGGCCTTCACCACGCTCTTAACAACGTATTCTGGTTTGACACTATCGGTCTTGGTGATTTATCACACTTCTGGGCAGGAGAAACATCTGCTGACGTTTCATGGTCACTTGGTATGTACATGTCAGGTTTCTTCCCTTGTATGATGTTTGGTATTCCCGGTGCAGCACTTGCTATTGTTAAGTGTGCAAAGCCTGAAAAGAGAAAAGTTGCAATGGGTCTTATGCTTTCAGCCGCTATTTGTTCATTCATCTGCGGTGTAACAGAACCCTTCGAATTTGCATTTATGTTCTTGGCTCCCGGCCTTTACGTTGTATATGCTTTGCTTTACGGTATCTTCACAACAATCGTTTCTTTAATTGGATTCAGAGCAGGTTTCTGCTTCTCAGGCGGTGCTACAGACCTTCTTTTCTCAGCATCACTTCCTGCAGCAGCTAAGACATGGTTGATTATTCCTCTTGGTATCGCAGCATTTGCAGTATTCTATTTCTTATTCAGACTTGTTATAATTAGATGGGACTTAAAGACTCCCGGACGTGAAGACGATGATGTAGAAACAGAATTAAAGGCAGTTTTATCAAACGATAACTTTACAGAAGTTGCTTCCATCATCTTAAAGGGTCTTGGCGGCAAGGAAAATATCGTTTCAGTTGATAACTGCATCACAAGACTTCGTTTGGAAGTTAAGGATAACCTTTTGGTTGATGAAAAGACCATTAAGAGCGCAGGTGTTTCAGGTATCATCAGACCTAGCAAGACAAGCGTTCAGGTTGTTGTCGGTACAAAGGTTCAGTTTGTTGCTGACGAATTTAAGAAATTGTGCGATATGTAATTAAATACCGCAAACAGTAATATATGTTACGGGGAGGGGATTTCCCCTCCCTGTATTTATGGAGAAAAACATGCAAGAATTTAGAGGAAAATCTGTAATAGACAAAATTGCAATGGGTGAGGTTAAAGTCTTTAAGAATAAAAAGACAGAAGTAAAAAAGACTTTAATTGAAGATGTTTCCTTGGAAATAGTTCGTTTAGAAGAAGGTTTAAAAGCAAGTACAGATCAGCTTTCAAAGCTTTATAAAAAAGCGCTTGAATCTGTTTCAGAAAACGATGCCGAAATATTTGAAGTTCATAAAATGATGCTTGAAGATGACGGCTTTTTAAATGCAATTAAAGATAGAATAAAAGAAGAAAACGTATGTGCCGAGTATGCCGTTGAATGTGCGAAGAGTGAATATGCTAAGCTTTTTGCAAATATGGACGACGAATACATGCAGGCACGGGCAACCGATGTTAAAGACGTATCCGACAGATTGATTAACAATCTTTTAAATAAAGGAGAGGGTGACTTTGAACTTAAAAAGCCTTCTGTAATAGTGGCTTATGATTTATCGCCCTCCGAAACGGTTTCTTTGGACAAATCAAAAATCCTTGGTATTTTAACCGTTAAAGGCTCCACAAATTCCCATACCGCAATTTTAGCCCGCACCATGGGAGTTGCAGCCATAGTTTCTGCTGATTTTAATTTAGAAAACGTTAAAGACGGAGAAACTATTATTTTAGACGGCTTTGAATCAAAGGCTATTTATGAGCCTGATGATTCTTTAATTTCTTTATATAAAGAAAAATTAGAAAAGCAAAGTAAAGACTTAGAATCTTTAAAGTCTTTTATAGGTAAAGAAACTATTACCAAAACAGGCAAAAAGATTAACCTTTTTGCAAATATCGGAGCACCTTCCGATTTGCCTTCTGTTTTATCTAATGATGCAGAAGGAATAGGTCTTTTTAGATCTGAGTTTTTATATATAGGAAAAACGGAAGCTCCTTCTGAAGAAGAGCAGTTTAACGCCTATAAAGAAGTGCTTGAAAAAATGGGTGATAAGCCCGTTATAATACGTACTCTGGATATAGGCGCCGATAAAAAGGCAGATTACCTTGGTTTAAAAGACGAAGAAAACCCTGCCATGGGCTTAAGAGCAATACGTTTGTGCTTAACAAACAAAGATATATTTAAAACTCAGTTAAGAGCGTTATTAAGAGCTTCCGAATACGGTAATCTACATATCATGTATCCTATGATTACGTCAGGTTCAGAACTTGATAAAATCGATGTAATTTATAAGGAAGTGTTAAATGATGTTAAACCTAAAAAGCTTCCTAAAATCGGCATTATGATTGAGACACCGGCTGCGGCGATTATAAGCGATAAGCTTGCTAAGCGAGTTGATTTCTTTAGTATAGGAACAAACGATTTAACCCAGTATACACTTGCCATGGACAGGCAGGGAGAAAATTTGGATGAGTTTTTTGACCCGCACCATGAAGCTGTGTTACAATTAATTAGGATAACGATTGATAACGCACATAAGGAAGGCATATGGGCGGGAATTTGCGGTGAGCTTGCCGCAGATGAAAGTTTGACTCATGAGTTTATTAAAATGGGAGTAGACGAACTTTCCGTATCCCCCGCAAAGCTTCTTGATTTAAGAAAAGCCATTATATCAGAGTCTTAAGAATATTTTTGTTGACGAATGAATTTTTATCTGATATAACTTTTATGTGTGATTTTGCACGAAATAACCATTCAGTCAGTAGAATGAAGGGACTGAAGGGAGGGAAATAGAGAATGTCAAACGTTATCGTTAAAGAAGGCGAATCATTAGATAGCGCATTACGTCGCTTTAAGAGAAGTTGTGCAAAGGCCGGCATCCAGCAGGAAATTCGTAAGCGTGAGCATTACGAAAAGCCCAGCGTTAAGCGTAAGAAAAAGTCTGAGGCAGCTAGAAAACGTAAATATAACTAAGTTTATTAAGTCCTTGGCTTTTCTGTCAGGGACTTATTACGTTAAATGTTTTTATTATGAGGGAGAGTAACATGAAACTACAGTTAAATTGGTCCAGTTCGATGTTTGGAACCGATTTCTACCACTTAGTCGCATCCTTTGTGATTTATTCCATCCTTGGATGGCTGGTTGAATCGATTTATATGTCGATCTGCAACAAGAAACTGACAAACCGAGGCTTGGCAAAAGGCCCGTTTTGTCCTATTTATGGGTTTGGGGCAACCCTTGGATCTTTGATCTTAAAGCCCTTTGCGGGAAGCTACATGGCGCTTTATATTTCAGGCGCAGTAATCGCCACCGCATTTGAATATTTTGTCGGTGTTTTAATGATTAAGTTTTTAGGTGCACTTTGGTGGGACTATGATGAAAAGCCCTACAACTACAAAGGCATCATCTGTTTGGAAAGTACACTTGCCTGGGGCTTTTATGCAATAGGTGTAGTAAAGTTCTTAAACGGATTTATCACAAGAATTGTCGACAAAATTGAACCTTCAAAAATGATTGCTTTTATGGAAATCGTTTTTGTTATTGCTGTATTTGACTATACAGTTAAGATGGTTAATATTTTCCACGAACCTATAGTTAATACAAAAGACAAAGTAGTGAAAGCTTACAGAAACTTTCATGACAGGTGGTTTTAATTGTGACAAAGATAATCATTATACTTATCGCAATATTGATATTAACAGCGGTTGGAATCTTAATAGCGGACTCCAACCGTTTTGTTGTGAAAGAATATAATGTTTATTCGGATAAAATAAGTAAGTCTCATGACTTTTTGTTTATAAGCGACCTTCATTGTAAAGAATATGGAAAAGACAATGAAAAGCTTTTTAAGGCAATTGATTCTTTAAAGGCAGAAGCTGCACTTGTTCCCGGAGATATTATAACTGCAATTCCCGGAGAATCCACTGAAGTTGCCCTTTCTTTTATATCTCAGTTAAAGAAAAGAATGCCCGTTTATTATTCAATGGGTAACCATGAATACAGGGCTAAGATTTATAAGAAAACTTACGGTGATATGTATGATTCTTATGTAAGCGCATTAAACAAAGAAGGCATAAGAATTTTAGACAATGAAGCCGTTGATTTGGGTGATATAAATATCTATGCACTTACCATAGATAAAAGATATTATAAGCGCTTTAAAGTGCAGGATATGGAAAAAGAATACATAGAGTCTGAAATCGGTAAAATCAAAAACGAAAAGGCTTTTAATATTCTTTTGGCACACAATCCCGATTACTTTGATAATTATGTTTCTTACGGAGCTGACTTAACGCTTTCAGGCCATGTTCACGGAGGACTTTACAGAGTATTTGGCAAAGGACTTTTTTCTCCGAGAATCGCTTTCTTTCCAAAGTATGACGGAGGCATGTTTACTAAAGATAAAAAAGTAATGATTGTAAGCCGTGGCCTTGGCAATCATTCATTTCCGCACAGGTTTTTAAATCCCGGGGAGCTTATCCTCATTCATTTAAAAGAGGTTGAAAAGAATTAGAATATAAGCTACAATATGTAGTGATAAATTGGTGATGAGGACACAACATAATGGCAATACCCGTTAAATTGGAAGCTTTCGAAGGGCCTTTGGACCTTTTGCTTCATTTAATAGAAAAGAATAAAGTAGATATTTATGATATTCCTATTGTGGAAATCACAAACCAGTATCTTGATTATATTAAAGCCATGCAGGATGCGGACATGAACGTTATGAGCGAGTTTTTGGTTATGGCCGCGACACTTGTTGACATTAAGTGCAGGATGCTTCTTCCCAAGGAAGTTAATGAAGAAGGAGAAGAAGAGGATCCCAGAGCAGAGCTTGTTCAGAAACTTTTGGAATATAAAATGTATAAGTACATGTCATTTGAACTTAAAGACATGCAGTTAGAGAGCGGTTTTTCTCTTTGTAAAAAAGAAACCCTTCCCGATGAAGTAAAGAATTTCAGAAATCCCATAGACTATACCGAACTCATCGGTGATATGAACTTAAACAAGCTCCATGAAATATTTAATTTCATGATGCAAAGAAAAGAAGATAAGATTGACCCTATCCGTTCTCAGTTTGGTAATGTTGAAAAAGAAGAAGTGGATATGGAAGCTAAGGCTGCATACATAGAAATGTATGTTGCGGCGCATAAATCATTTTCTTTTAAAAACCTTTTGGAAAAACAGCATTCAAAGGTTGAAATCATCGTAACCTTCCTTGTTATTCTTGAGCTTATGAAGATTGGAAAGATTACAATCGTTCAGGAAGACCTTTTTGATGATATAAAGATTACTGCAGTAGCAGCATAGGAGATTTTTCGTGGATAAAGATACAAAGAAAGCTACTTTGGAAGCGGTTTTATTTGCAATGGGAGAGTCCGTTGAGCTTTCAAAACTGGCTGAAGTAATAGAAGAAGATAAAGATAAGACAAAAGAATTGCTTGAAGAATTAAAGAAAAAGTATGATAAGAAGGATTCAGGTATCGAGTTATTGCAGCTTGAAGATTCTTACCAGCTTGCCACAAAGCCCGGCACCTATGATTCTTTAATAAAGATTTGCAAGGCTCCAAGAAAGATGTCACTTTCCGAATCCGTTCTTGAAACCTTAAGCATCATTGCTTACAAGCAGCCCATTACAAGAATTGAAATAGAAGGTATCAGAGGCGTTAGCTGCGATTACGCGGTTAACAAGCTTTTAGAGTACAATCTTATTTGTGAACTTGGAAGAAAAGACGTTCCCGGACGTCCCCTTTTATTTGGAACAACAGAAGAATTTTTAAGAAGTTTTGGGGTAAAGAGCCTGAAAGATTTGCCCGAGCTTGACACTCTTCAAATCGAAGAATTTAAACACGAAGCAGAAGAGGAAATCAACCTTACTTTGAAAATCTGATTTTATATTAAAAAGCCTTATAAATTAAGGCTTTTTTTATTGCTTTAATAACCTAAAAATATTTTGCTTTTATACTATATCTATGTTATACTTCACTACGAATGTGCTTAAATGAGATACATTATTAACATAAATGGAGGTCAAACCTATGAGTACTACTTCAAACGCAGGTCAGAGAATCCTTTCTCTCCTCGATGAAAACAGTTTCGTTGAAATCGGCGCTTACGTTACTGCAAGAAGCACTGATTTTGATTTGAAACAGGCCGAGACTCCTTCCGACGGTGTTATTACCGGTTACGGATTGATAGACGGCAATCTTGTGTATGTGTACAGCCAGGATGCTTCTGTATTAAACGGTACAGTCGGCGAAATGCATGCAAAGAAAATCGCTAATCTTTATGACTTAGCTCTTAAGATGGGCGCACCTATTATCGGTTTATTTGATTCCGCAGGTTTAAGATTACAGGAATCTACCGATGCTTTGGACGCTATGGCTTCAATCTATGCCAAGCAGGCTCTTGCATCAGGTGTTATTCCTCAGATTTCAGCCATATTCGGTAACTGTGGCGGCGGTCTTGCAATTGCAAGTGCTTGCACCGACTTTACTTATATGGAAGAAAAGAACGCTAAATTATTCGTAAGCGCTCCCAATGCATTAGACGGTAACTACACCGCTAAGTGTGATACAGCAGCTGCTAAGTACGTATTTGAAGCAGGTGAATGTGACGGTATTGGTGAAGAAGCTTACATTCTTTCTCAGATCAGAGACCTTGTTTCCATGCTTCCTAAAAACAATGAAGTTGAAGCTGAAGAAGTTGAAACTTCAGATGATTTGAACAGAGTATGTGAAGGTATCGACGGATGCGCAGGCGACACAGCAATCGTTGCTTCTTTGGTTGCAGACGATAACAACTTCGTTGAAGTTAAAGCTGCTTACGCTCAGGCAGTTGTTACAGGATTCATTCGTTTGAACGGTAACACAGTCGGTGTTGTTGCAAACAGAACAGAAATGTTTGGTGAAGACGGAAAGGTTGAAAAGAAATTTGACGGTGTATTTTGTCCCGAATGTGCTCAGAAGGCAGCTGACTTTGTTAACTTCTGTGATGCATTCTCAATCCCCGTTCTTTCATTTACAAATGTTACAGGCTTTAAGGCTACGGTAGATGCCGAAAAGAAGATGGCTAAGGCTGCAGCTAAGCTTGCATATGCATTTGCAAACGCTACAGTTCCCAAGGTTAACGTTGTTATCGGAAAGGCTTACGGTAGCGCTTATACAATTATGAATTCAAAGGCAATCGGATGTGACATCACAATCGCTTGGCCCAATGCTGAAATCGGCACAATGGACTCAAAGCTTGCTGCAAAGATTATGTACTCTGACAGCGATGTTGATACACAGAATCAGAAAGCTGAAGAATATGCTAAGTTACAGAACAATGTTGTTTCTGCAGCTAAGAGAGGATATGTGGACCAGATCGTAGAACCCGCCGACACACGTAAGTATGTAATCGGTGCGTTTGAAATGCTTTATTCAAAGATGGAAGATCGTCCGGCTAAAAAGCACGGAACAATCTAGAAAGGTGAACGCATGAAAAAGAAATTATTAACTTTGCTTTGTGTGCTTACCTGTGTTCTTTCATTAACCGCATGCGGCAGTGAAAGAAAGTATACTGATTTTGAAAATCAGAAAATCGCTAATTGCGAAACATTGGCATCTTATTCATTAAACCTTGTTTCTCAGATTGGCCCCGAAAAGGCTCCCGAGCTTTTTACTATGTACAATAAAGCTGAAATGAAGACTCTTTATGAAGCTTCAATGGGACAGTTCGGAGTATCTGCAGCGGCAGATTTAGGTGCTTTTGACGGATTACTTACATCTTATAATCAGATGTTATCTGATATGGGCGGAATAGTATCCACAGGTGAATACACATCAACAATCAGTGGTAAAGAAATTATTGTCACAGTTCCTGTAGTGGGAAATGAATGTGACGGACAGATTGTCTTTACTTTCTCAAATGACATCTTCTTTACATTAAAGCAGGGTGATGCTACGGCAAACACCTCACTTGCACAGAAGATGCAGGCAGCGGGATCCAATATGGGTAACGCAGGCTTAAATACTCTTTTGGGTATGGGCTCAGTATTTATAGTACTTATACTTATTTCTTTAATTATTGCTTCTTTCGGTTTGTTTAAGAAGAAGCCTTCAGTTAAGAAAGAAGAAGTTAAGGCGGTTGAACCTGTTGCTTCCAACGATACGGAAGACCTTACAGACGATACCGAACTTGTAGCAGTTATCGCGGCAGCTATTCGCGCATATGAAGGCGCAGGCGCCGGTTCAGCAGATGGCTTCGTTGTTAGAAGCATTAAGAAAGCAAACAGGAGGAATTAATAATGAAGAACTATACAATTACCGTTAACGGAAACGTATACGACGTTACAGTAGAAGAAGGTGCAGGCTCAGCAGCTCCCGCTGCAGCACCTAAGGCAGCTCCCAAGGCAGCTCCCGCAGCACCCAAGGCTGCAGCTCCCGCTGCAGGCGCAGGTTCAATCAAGGTTGAAGCAGGTGCAGCAGGTAAAGTATTTAAGATTGAAAAGCAGGTTGGCGCTTCTGTAAAGAAGGGTGACGCTGTTGTTATTATCGAAGCTATGAAGATGGAAATCCCCGTAGTAGCTCCTCAGGACGGTACTGTAGCAAGCATCAACGTAAACGTTGGTGATGCTGTTGATGCAGGCGCTTGTCTTGCAACATTAAAGTAATTAAAGATTAAAATGATTTAACCAGGAGGATTTATCATGGATTATATTGTTAATACCTTAGACAACCTGGTACATCAGACAGCATTTTTTAACCTGACCTGGGGCAACTATCTTATGATAGCTGTTGCGTGCTTTTTCCTTTATCTTGCTATTGCAAAGGAATTTGAGCCGTTATTGTTGTTGCCGATAGCGTTCGGTATGTTACTTGTTAACATCTATCCCGACATTATCGCACCTCCCGGAGTAGACGGATCAGCAGGCGGATTATTATATTACTTCTATGTACTGGACGAAAAGGCAATTTTACCGTCCCTTATCTTCATGGGCGTAGGCGCTATGACAGACTTCGGACCCTTAATTGCCAACCCCAAGAGTTTCTTGCTTGGTGCAGCTGCTCAGTTCGGTATTTTCGCAGCATATTTCGGAGCTATCGCCCTTGGCTTTAACGACAAGGCAGCCGCTGCAATTTCAATCATTGGCGGTGCTGATGGCCCTACATCAATTTTCCTTGCAGGAAAACTTGGACAGACAAACTTACTTGGACCTATCGCCGTTGCGGCATATTCATATATGTCCCTCGTGCCGATTATCCAGCCTCCCATCATGAAGCTTCTTACTACTGAAAAAGAACGTAAGATCAAGATGGCTCAGTTAAGACCTGTATCAAAACTTGAGAAGATTTTATTCCCTATTATCGTTACGATAGTAGTATGTATGATTCTTCCTACAACAGCTCCTTTGGTTGGTATGCTTATGCTTGGTAACCTCTTTAAGGAATCCGGTGTTGTAAGACAGCTTACAGATACAGCATCAAATGCTTTGATGTATATTGTTGTTATTTTACTTGGTACATCAGTAGGTGCTACCACAAGTGCGGAAGCATTCCTCAACTTATCTACTCTTAAGATTGTTGCATTAGGACTTATCGCATTTGCATTCGGTACAGCCGCAGGTGTATTGTTCGGTAAACTTATGTGTATCTTTACCGGTGGTAAGGTTAACCCGCTTATCGGTTCAGCAGGTGTTTCTGCGGTTCCTATGGCGGCCAGAGTATCCCAGAAAGTCGGTGCGGAAGCAGATCCTACAAACTTCCTTCTTATGCACGCTATGGGACCCAACGTTGCAGGTGTTATCGGTACTGCGGTTGCAGCCGGAACATTCATGGCAATCTTTGGTGTATTCTAAATAATTAAAGGAGAAAGAAAATGGCAGAAACAGTTAAGAAACCTATCGGCATAACCGAAACCGTTCTTCGTGATGCACATCAGTCATTGATTGCAACAAGAATGCCTACCGAAGTTATGCTTCCTATTTTGGATAAATTGGATAAAGTCGGATATCATTCAGTAGAATGCTGGGGCGGTGCTACATTTGATGCATCCTTAAGATTCTTAAAAGAAGATCCCTGGGAAAGACTTCGTAAGATCAGAGACGGTCTTAAGAACACAAAGACACAGATGCTTTTCCGTGGACAGAACATCTTAGGTTATCGTCCTTACGCTGATGACGTTGTATATGCTTTCGTTGAAAAGTCTATTGCAAACGGTATCGATGTAATCAGAATTTTCGACTGCCTTAACGATTTAAGAAACCTTCAGGCAGCCGTAGACGCTACAAACAAGATTAAAAAGCAGGAAGGAAGAGGTGAATCTCAGATTGCTCTTTCTTACACATTAGGTGATGCTTACACACTTGAATACTGGGCTGAAACAGCAAAGAAAATCGAAGAGATGGGTGCTGATTCAATCTGTATCAAGGATATGGCAGGCTTACTTGTTCCTTACAAGGCTGCTGAACTTGTTAAGACATTAAAGGAAAGCACAAAGCTTCCTATTCAGTTACATACTCACTACACATCAGGTGTTGCTTCAATGACTTACTTAAAGGCAGTAGAAGCAGGTGTAGACGTAATCGACTGTGCTATATCACCTTTTGCACTTGGTACATCACAGCCCGCAACAGAAGTTATGGTTGAAACATTCAAGGGTACTCCTTATGATTCAGGTTTCGATCAGAACCTTCTTGCAGAAATCGCAGATTACTTTGCTCCCTACAGAGAAGAGTGCTTAAAGAGTGGTCTTATGTCCACAAAGGTTTTGGGCGTAAACATCAAGACACTTCTTTACCAGGTACCCGGTGGTATGCTTTCAAACATGGTATCTCAGCTTAAGGAACAGCATGCTGAAGATAAGTACCGTGAAGTTTTGGAAGAAATTCCCCGCGTTCGTAAAGACTGTGGTGAACCCCCGCTTGTTACACCTTCATCACAGATCGTTGGTACTCAGGCTATATTCAACGTATTAATGGGTGAAAGATATAAGATGGCTACCGGCGAATTTAAGGACCTCTTAAGAGGTAACTACGGTCAGACAGTTAAGCCTATGAACCAGGAAGTTATCGATAAGGTTATTCCCGGTGAACCTCGTTCAACTGCTCGTTCTGCAGAAGCTACAGGACGTACAGCTCCCGAACTTGAATCTTTGGAAGCTGAAATGAAGCAGTACAAGCAGCAGGATGAAGACGTATTGTCTTACGCATTGTTCCCTCAGGTTGCTACAGACTTCTTTAAATACAGAGAAGCTCAGCAGACTAAGGTTGATGCATCAATCGCTGATACAAAGAACGGTGCTTATCCTGTATAATTATTAATTTTTCAAGAATCGCAAGGTTTTCCTTGCGATTCTTTTTTTATTAATGTATAATAACGGATGTTATTAGGGGTAGTAACATTGGGTAAATTTGAGAAAGGTACGAAGAATAATGGCTAGAAAAGAATTAATCACTAAGAGTGATATTCGTGCAGCGGCTTTTGAAATGGCCAGAAAGTACGGTGTCATTGAAATCACGGCAAGAAAGCTTGCTTCTTACGCGGGTTGTTCCACACAGCCCATTTTCAGAAACTACGAGAACATGGAAGACTGTCTTAATGATGTATATGAAGACTCTCTTCAGTTTTTTGATGCGTTCTACGGCGAATACGATAAAAGTTCAAGAGTACCTTTTGTAAATCTTGGTATGGCTTATATTTCTTTTGCCGAAAAAGAACCTAATTTGTTCCGTTATCTTTTTATGACTAAGAATACCCATGGTATGAATTTATACAACATATTAAACGGACGCACCAATGCTGTTATGATTGAAATGAACAAAGCTAAGGAAAACGGTGCGGATTCGGCTGAGCTTATTTTCATGAAAATGTGGATGCTTATTCACGGAGCTGCATGCATGACAATCACAGGAGACTATGATTTGACAAGCGCACAGACAAGGCTTCAGCTTGAAGATGCCTATAAGGCATTTACGAGGTAGTTAAACATGGCGGAAAACACCGACGTATTATCAAAGATTAATGAACATTTTTCTGACCTTTCAAAAGGCCAGAGACTTATAGCTACATTTGTAATCGATAACTATGACCAGGCAGTGTTTATGACGGCTGCTCAGATTGCCGCTGAAGTAGGCGTAAGCGAGTCTACGGTCGTAAGATTTGCGGTTTCTGTAGGTTATGATGGCTTCCCTGAATTTTCTAAGGCTTTGGAAGTTTGGTATAAGTCTAAAATGAACACAATCTCCATGATGGGAGTTAAGTATGCAAAGCAGTCTCAGTCTGACCTTTTAAACTCTGTTTTAAAGGCTGACATGGAGAAAATGGAAGATACTATTGCAAACTTGGACGTTGAAGCTTTTGAACTTGCCACAAAGATTATTTTAGAATCCAGAAAAGTCTATGTTGTAGGCTTAAGAAGCTGTAAACCCTTGGCTGAATTCTTACATTTCTATCTTGGAATGATAAGAGAAGATGTGGTTTTACTTGGCACCACAAGCGCCAGTGAAATGTTTGAACAAATGATTCATATAAGCGATAAAGATTGTATCATCGGAATAAGTTTTCCGAGATATTCAATGAGAACTCTAAAGGCTATGGAGTTTGCGAATGACAGAAACGCTAAAGTAATTACACTTACCGATTCTGTTCATTCACCCATGAACCTTTATTCTTCATGTAATTTACTTGCAAGAAGTGACATGGTCTCAATTGTGGATTCTTTGGTTGCTCCATTAAGCGTTATAAACGCACTTGTTGTGGCACTTTGCTTAAAGCGTCAGAGCGAAGTCAGAAAGAATCTTGAAAACTTAGAGAGCGCATGGAATAATTATCAGGTTTATTTAAATGATGAAATCAATTTTATAAACGATCAGCCAATCTTAAATTATTCTTTAAACAAAAAAGAGGAAGATGATTAAATGAAGGTTATCGTGGTTGGCGGTGGCGCAGCCGGAATGATGGCTGCCATACACGCAGGCGAACTTCAAAATGAAGTAACATTAATAGAAAAAAACGAAAAGCTTGGAAAGAAGATTTATATTACAGGCAAAGGAAGATGCAACGTTACAAACAATGCGGACATCGACGTTATCTTTAAGAATATAAACAGAAATTCCAAGTTTATGTATTCTGCTTTATACGGATTTGACAATACAGCCGTTTATTCTTTCTTTGAAGAAAACGGATGTCCACTTAAGGTTGAAAGAGGAGAAAGAGTATTTCCTGTTTCAGACCACGCATCCGATATCATTAAAGCCCTCTCAAAGGCTTTAAAAGAAAGAAACGTCAATGTGATGCTAAATACTGTTGTTTCGGATATCAAGGCCGAAAACGGGGCTGTAAAGGGCGTTATTTTAAAGGATAAAACTTTTATTCCCGCTGACAAAGTAATAGTTGCAACGGGTGGCATGTCTTACCCCACAACAGGTTCAACGGGAGACGGCTATAAATTTGCAAAGAAATTCGGTCATACAATTGAAGACGTTAAGCCTTCCCTTGTTCCTTTAATCACAAAAGAAGACTGGGTTACGTCTCTTAAAGGCTTGTCATTAAAGAACGTAGAATGTAAACTTATATCCGACGGAAAGTGTGTTTATAAAGATTTGGGCGAGATGCTTTTTACTCATTTTGGAGTATCCGGCCCTCTTATTTTGTCGGCTAGTTCTTACTTTGTAACTTACAAGGAAAAGGCAAAAGAATTGTCCCTAGTGATAGATTTAAAGCCGGGATTATCTGAAGAACAGCTTGATAAGCGTATTTTAAAAGACTTTGAGGGCGAAAAAAACAAGCAGTTTAAGAACTCTCTTGATGATTTGCTTCCAAAAACTTTAATTCCGGTTATAGTTAATCTTTCCGGAATCGATCCTTACAAACAGGTTAATGAAGTCACCAAAGAAGAAAGAAAGAACCTTGTTTTCTTACTTAAAAACCTTAAGATGACTCCTACAGATACTTCAAGGATTGAAGAAGCCATCATCACAAGAGGCGGTATAAACACAAAAGAAATCAATTCATCCACCATGGAATCAAAGCTTATAAAGAATCTGTACTTTGCCGGTGAAGTAATAGATGTTGATGCTATGACGGGAGGATTTAACTTGCAGATTGCATGGTCTACAGGTTTCTTGGCCGGAGCATGCGAATAAATTTTTAGGAGAGTATATGAGCAATCAAATAGCAATTGACGGACCTGCCGGAGCAGGAAAAAGCACAGTGGCAAAAGGAGTAGCCAATGCATTAAAGTTTGTTTATGTTGATACGGGAGCTATGTACAGAGCAATCGGTTTATCATGCATCAGAAACGGTATTGATATAAACGATGAAGCAAATGTAGTTAAATGTGCCGAAGCATCCGAGGTTTCAATTACTTACATAAATGATGAACAGGCAGTTATTTTAAACGGAGAAAATGTAAACGGATTTATCCGCACACAGGAAATCGGTAATGCGGCTTCCGTTGTTTCTACATACAAAAGAGTGCGTGAAATCCTTGTGGCACTTCAGAAAAACCTTGCAAAAACAGCTGATGTTGTAATGGACGGACGTGATATCGCATCATGCGTTCTTCCCGATGCAAAGGTAAAGATTTATCTTGATGCAAGTGTTGAAGTAAGAGCAAAAAGAAGATATAAAGACTTCCTTGAAAAGGGAAGAGAAGTAGATTTAAAGACTATCGAAGATGAAGTCAGGGAAAGAGATTATAGGGATATGCACAGAGAAAACTCACCCCTTATAAGAGTTCCCGAAGCAACATATGTTGATACATCCGATATGACCATCGACGAAGTCATTGAAACAATTGTTAAAGAGGCAAAGGAAAAGTTTAATGTCTAAAGAAGTTATTCTTTGCGAACATGCAGGATTTTGCTTTGGGGCAGAAAGAGGATATAAGGCTGTCGAAGAAGCTTTAAAAGAAAACATTCCGCTTTACACTTACGGCCCGATTTTAAACAACAAAAACATAGTTAAAAACTTTGAAGATAAAGGCGTTAAAGTAATTGAAAGCGTCGAAGAACTAAAGAATCTTCCAAAGGGTAAGGTAATAATTCGTTCTCACGGTGTGCCAAAAGAAACCTATGAAGCTTTACTTGAAACAGGTTTTGAAATTCAGGATGCTACTTGTCCCTTTGTTAAGAGAATTCACAGGATAGTTGAAAAGGAAAGTCTGGAAGGAAAAACCATTGTTGTCATCGGAAATCCCAATCATCCCGAAGTAAAAGGAATAGTGGGATGGTCCCATTCCGGCGCAATTGTTGTGGAAACGGGAGAAGATATTGAAAAGTTGACAGCATACAAAGATGCAAAGATATGTATTGTATCTCAGACCACCTTCAATCGCAATAAATTTCAAGAATTGGTTGAAATATTCGAAAAAAACAGTTACAATATCAGTGTTATGAACACGATTTGCGATGCTACGTGCATTCGTCAATCGGAGGCTTCTGAATTATCAAAAAAAGCCGATGTGATGATTGTAATTGGGGATAAAGCTAGTTCAAACAGCAGAAAACTTTTTGAAATCTGCAATGCAAATTGTGCCAAAACATACTTCATACAGGAACTTAATGATATCATTGGTCGTCTTCCTAAGGTATCGGGTCTTGTAGGTATTGCAGCCGGGGCGTCTACCCCGAAATATATTATTGAGGAGGTTCAAAACTATGTCAGAAATGACGTTTGAACAGATGCTTGACGCATCATTTAAGACAATACATACGGGAGAGGTCGTTGAAGGTACAGTTATCGATGTAAAGCCTAATGAGATGATTCTTAACATCGGATATAAATCCGACGGTATTCTTACCAAGAACGAATATACCAATGATTCTTCCGTAGATTTAACCAAGGTTGTTAAGCTTGGTGACACATTGGAAGTTAAAGTATTAAAAGTAAACGACGGTGACGGACAGGTTCTTTTGACTTACAAGAGACTTGCTGCCGACAAGGGTTCAAAGAAGCTTGAAGAAGCTTTCGAAAGCCAGGAAATCTTAAAAGCAAAGGTTTCACAGGTATTGGACGGCGGTATCTGCGTTGTAATCGACGAAGTCAGAGTATTCATTCCCGCAAGCCTTGTTTCCGATGTGTTTGAAAAAGACCTTTCAAAGTATGAAGGTCAGGAAATTGAATTTGTTATTCGTGAGTACAATCCCAAGAAGCGCAGATTCATCGGTGATCGTAAGTCCATCCTTGTTAACCGCAAGCAGGTTGCTCAGGAAAAACTTCTTGCAACCATTAAAGAAGGCGATGTAGTTGAAGGTGTTATCAAGAACGTTACAGACTTCGGCGTTTTCGTTGACTTAGGCGGAATTGACGGATTACTTCATATCTCAGAAATGAGCTGGGGAAGAGTTGAAAATCCCAAGAAGAACTACAAAGTTGGCGATAAGCTTACTGTTTTACTTAAAGAGATTTCAGACAAGAAGATTGCTTTATCATTAAAGTTTAATGATACAAATCCTTGGATCGATGCAGAAAAGAAGTACGCAGTCGGAACAGAAGTAACCGGTAAGGTTATGAGAATGGCTGACTTTGGTGCTTTCGTTGAGCTCGAGCCCGGTATTGATGCACTTCTTCATGTTTCTCAGATTTCTAAGGATCATGTTGAAAAGCCTTCAGATGTATTGAAGGTTGGTGATGAAGTTACTGCTAAGGTAGTAGACTTTAACCTTGAAGATAAGCGTATCAGCATTTCAATCAAAGCTTTACTTGCTCCCGAAGAGCCCGAAGCTAAGGCTGAAGAGGAAGGCGATGTTGTAAGCGTTGATATCGATGCTGTCGCAAAGGAAACAGAAGAATAAGTCTTCTTTAATTAATCGTTATAACAAAAGAGATATCATTAATAGGTAGTCATAGTTTGGCTACCTATTATTTTTGAATAATTAACGCAAAAAGAGGGAATTTAGTATGGCATATGATTATGAATACTTAAAGAAAGCGGTATTTGATCTTACTACAATTGATTTAAATGCTTACAAAGAAAAGCAGATGAAGCGTCGTATCGATACTTTGATCGACAAAAGAAAAGTGCAGGGATACGAAAACTATGTTGCTCTTTTAAAGAACGACAGAGAAGCTTTTGAAGAATTTGTAAGTTATCTTACAATCAATGTTTCAGAATTCTACAGAAATCCCGAACAGTGGGAACTTATGGATAAAGAAATATTCCCCGAACTTATTGCTAAGTTTGGTAAGAACTTAAAGATCTGGAGCGCAGCTTGTTCAACAGGTGATGAACCTTATTCATTGGTTATGGCTTTATCAAAGCATGTTCCATTAAACCAGATTAAGATTTATGCTACGGATATCGATAAGCAGATTCTTGAAAAGGCAAAACTTGGTCTTTATTCTGCAAAGAGTATTGAAAATGTTCCTGCAGAGTTTAAGAAGAAATACTTTACAGAAATCGGCGGTTCATACAAGATTTCAGATGAGATTAAATCAAGAGTAGAGTTTAAGCAGCATAACCTCTTAAAGGATCCTTATCCTACAGATTTAAACATGATCGTTTGCAGAAACGTATTGATTTACTTTACAGAAGAAGCAAAGGACGAAGTATTCAGAAAGTTTAATACTTGCCTTGTAAGCAAAGGAATTCTCTTTATAGGAAGTACAGAACAGATTATTAACTATAAAGAAATCGGTTATCAAAGAAAGAACTCTTTCTATTATGATAAGCCTTAATTTAAGCAAATAAAAAGAAAGCCAAACGGCTTTCTTTTTTTGTGCCCTGATTATATAACCATATGTTCAAGTACGTGTGTTGCATATTGAGAGAAGAGTTCTCGGTCGGTTCTTCTTTCATCGGTGAGTTCAAAGAAAAGCTCCTTTGAAGAATAGTTTCTTTTAAAGAAAGGAGTCACCAAAGCATCCCATTCAGGCAAGAATTTTGAATGTTTTCTTGTGTAACAATTTTCTGCCTTGGCTTGTTCTCTGTTTTCTTTTGACACAAATGAAGAAACCGATTTATGAAGGGCAATATCTTCAGCGGGAAGATAGTAGTAATCCTTATAGTTTGCGTAGAAATAACGCATTTCCTCATCGTATAAAGGAACTTTCAACATGCCCTGGTTATCGGATAAGCTTATGTAGCATTTATCATATAAAAATGATACAGGTTTCTTTATTTTAACGGGATATTCAAATAACATTATGATTTCAGAATTTGTGGCACCGCTTTCGTCTTCATAGTAGTTTGCGGATACTTTTGTAACCGTAAGCTTTGAAGAAAAGAGATCGCAATAAGCCAAAATGGGAAGGAGTTCAAGCATTCCTTTAACATCTTCAAAGTTATGAAGAAGGAGGAACTTTCTTAAATCATAATCCTTGGTTTTTACGTATTCATGGTAAAGACCGATTAAATCGCCTCCGGTAAATTCATCTTCACGTTGGATGTCAAGAAAGGTTTCAACCACCTTTTGCTTACAGCTTTCGAGTTTTAAGAAAGTCTTGTAAGGGGAAATCCTTCTGTAAATATCAATTCCCGTAAAGTCATCAAAAGAATACTCCAAAGAGTGTTCTTTACACTTTCCGAGTATAAAGGGAATGTCGAAATTGTTGCCGTTATAATGAATGAGAGTTTTAAAACCTTTTGCAAAAGAGAAGAATTCGTTTAGAATATCTTGTTCTTCCGAATAGGTTTGAGCAAAGAACTGTTTAGTTTTCCATCCGTTGTCGTAATAAAGACAACCAATCAGGTAAAGATTGGCAGTTCTTGCACTAAATCCTGTGGTTTCAATGTCAATGAACAGGATTTCATTTAATGGAGCGATGTTTTCAAGTGGATACTCAAGGCTTACATCGCTTAATACTTCATCTATTATTTCCATATTTAACCCTCTTTGCTAAACATTACGAAATTTATCTTAACAATATATTAGCATTATGCGATTTAATGGGCAATATGCTGATTTTTTTTGCTTAATTTTGGCCGTTTCTTTTTTGACACTAGGTGAAAAAAATAGTATATTAAACTAGTATGAAAATACAAAAAACTATAATGAGAAGGTTGGGTTTCACATGGCAAAGTTGACGTTCAGCGGTGGTATACATCCGTATGACGGTAAAGATATGTCAAAGGACATACCTATCAAAGCAGTTTATCCTGTTTCTGATTTGGTATATCCCTTATCACAGCATATCGGAGCGCCCGCAAAGCCGGTGGTAAGTGTGGGTGATCATGTCTTAATGGGACAGCTTATTGCCGAAGCGGATGGATTTGTCTCATCACCGATTTATTCCGGCGTATCCGGAACGGTCAAAGCTATTGAAGATCATCGTGTGGCTGTGGGAAGTGTCGTTCCCTCCATCGTTATCGAAAATGATGGTCTTTATACCGAAGCGGAGAGTTTTCCGATTATTCCCCTTGAAGAAATGACAAGTGAACAGATTATAGCTCGCGTCAGAGATGCGGGTATTGTCGGCATGGGCGGAGCAGGCTTCCCCACTCATGTAAAAATGTCTGTTAAAGAGCCTGCCAAGATAGATTACGTTATTGTAAACGGCGCAGAATGCGAGCCGTATCTTACAAGTGACTACAGAAAGATGATAGAAGAGCCTGAGAAGCTTATTGACGGCCTTAAAGTTTATTTAAAGGTCTTTCCTTATTCCCTCGGTATTATTGCAATTGAAGACAATAAGGCCGATTGTATTAAGATTTTTAAGGCCCTTACAAAAGAAGAGCCCCGTATAACCGTTAAGGCTCTTCGCACCAAATACCCTCAGGGTTCAGAAAGACATTTGATTTACGCCGTAACAGGCAGAGAAATAAATTCAAAAATGTTACCCGCAGACGTTGGATGTGTGGTAAGTAACGTTGATACCGTAAATTCCGTGGGACGAGCTGTTTATGAGGGAAAGCCCTTACTTCACAGAATTGTTACGGTTACAGGTAATTGCATAAAGAACCCCAGAAACTTTGATGTTTTGGTGGGTACTTCCTATAAAGACCTTGTTGATGAAGCGGGCGGATTTAAGAAAGAACCTGAAAAGATTATTTCGGGCGGTCCCATGATGGGATTTTGCTTGTTTGATTTGGACGTCCCCGTTACAAAGACAGGTTCCGCTCTTTTGTGCTTATCAAATGACGATGTAAGCAAGATGGAACCTTCCGCTTGTATTAACTGCGGAAAGTGCGTCGAGGTTTGTCCAAGCCGCCTTATTCCAAAGAACCTTTCAGATCATGCCGCTCACTTTAATGAAGAAGCATATTTGGAAGAGCACGGTCTTGAATGCGTTGAATGCGGTTGCTGCAGTTTCATTTGTCCTGCAAAGAGACCTTTGTGTCAGAATATAAAATCTATGCGCAAGATGATGCTTGCAAAAAAGAAAAAGTAGGAGGCTTTTAAATGGAAAAATTACTAAACGTTTCATCCAATCCCCATATCCGTTCAAAAGTTACTACATCAAGCATTATGTTTTGCGTTATTGTAGCTTTACTTCCGGCTACGGGATTCGGTATTTTCAGATTTGGAATAAACGCTTTGCTGCTTGTGGTTGTTACCACAGCTTCTGCGTGTTTGTTTGAATTCTTATTTGACCTTATAACAAAAAGAAAGAGTACCCTTGGAGACTTTTCTGCGGCCGTAACAGGCTTGCTTTTGGCGCTTAACTTGCCCCCTGCAGCACCTTGGTGGATAGGCGTTGTGGGTTCTTTCTTTGCAATCGTTGTTGTAAAGATGCTTTTTGGCGGTCTAGGCCAAAACTTTATGAATCCTGCTCTCGGAGCAAGATGTTTCCTTGTTATTTCTTTTGCATCCATAATGACAAACTTTAGTGTGGACGGTGTTTCTTCTGCCACCCCTTTACAGGCTTTGAAAAACGGTGAAGTGGTTGATATCGTTGCCATGGCAAGAGGTAACATTCCCGGCACAATCGGTGAAGTAAGCACTGTACTTATCTTACTTGGTGCCTGCATTTTGATTTTGTGTAATGTAATCGACATTATCATTCCGGGAACATATATCGTCGTTTTCTCACTTTGTATTTGCTTATTCGGTGGACGCGGTTTTGATACCACATTCCTTGCAGCTCATCTTGCAGGTGGTGGTCTTATGCTTGGTGCTTTCTTTATGGCTACAGACTATACCACTCGTCCCATAACAAAGGGCGGACAGTTCATATACGGTATCATTCTTGGTTTGCTTACCGCTGTATTTAGAATATTCGGACCTAATGCAGAAGGCGTTTCTTTTGCGATAATCATCGGTAACCTCTTGGTTCCTTTGATTGATAAGGCTGTTAAGCCTCGTTTCTTCGGAAAAGGAGGTGTCAGAATTTAATGGCTGATGAATTTAAATCCATAGCGCAGATTGAGCGCCAGGAAAGAATGCGTAACAAGAAAAAGTCGGAAGTTAACAATAAAGAAATTTCCGAGCTTATAAAAAATACTTTGATAATGCTTGCGATTGCACTTGTTGCAGGCGGAGTATTGGGCTTTGTGTATGAAATAACAAAAGAACCCATTGCCCAAATGGAAGAAAGAGAAAGAAACATTGCAAACCAAAGCGTATTCATGCTTGCAACATCTTTTTCGGATTCCATTATTAAGGATCATCCTATGACGGATGAAATAAAAGATAAGTATCCGGGCTTTGATGTGGATGATTGTATTGAAGCCTATGATTCCGACGGAAAGCTTTTAGGCTATGTTTTGATGGTTACGTCTCATGAAGGATATGGCGGAGACATTTCATTTTCATTGGGCGTATGTACAGACGGTTTGATTAACGGTATTTCAATTACCGACATATCTGAAACCGCAGGCCTTGGTATGAGAGCTTCCGAGGTTTTGGCTCCTCAGTTTAAAAACAGAAACGAACTAGTTTTTGAAGTTACAAAAACAGGGGCCATTAACGACAATCAGATTGATGCCATTTCAAGTGCCACAATTACATCAAAAGCTGTAACAAATGCAGTTAACGGTGCTTTGGAATACTTTAGAATTTGCTTGATGGGAGGTGCTGGAAATGAATCATGAAAATGATGAAAGAGAATCCTTAATTTCCGAACTTTCCGAAAGATTGTTAAATGGTATTCTTAAGGAAAATCCTACATTTGTTTTACTTCTTGGTATGTGTCCCACATTGGCCGTTACCACATGTGCTGTAAACGGTCTTGGAATGGGCGTTACCACAATGGTGGTTCTTGCTTTAAGTAACTTGTTTATTTCGTTACTTAGAAAGGTTATACCAGATAAAATCAGAATCCCTGCTTTTATCGTTATTATTGCTTCATTCGTTACAATGGTGGAGCTTTTGCTAAAAGCATATATCCCTTCACTTTACAGTGCTTTGGGATTATACATTCCGCTTATTGTAGTTAACTGTATCATCCTTGGAAGAGCTGAAGCATATGCTTATTCTCATGGACCCTTCTTATCACTCTTTGACGGTATCGGAATGGGCATGGGATTTACAATTGCTTTAACCATTATCGGTTCTTTCAGAGAACTTCTCGGTGCGGGAACATTATTTAATGCAAATGTTATGCCAAAGGGCTTTGTGCCTGTAAGCATCTTCATTATGGCTCCCGGTGCTTTCTTTGTACTTGCAATGCTTACTGCAATTCAAAATGCAATTAAGATTGCGGGGGAAAAGAAGGGTAAGGACATGTCAAAGATCCAGTCAGGATGCGGTAAAGACTGCGAAGCCTGCGCTACGGGATGTTCTTTAAAGCCTAAGGATGAAGTTAAGACCGAAGAAGTTAAGGAAGCTAAAGAAACTAAAGAAGTTAAAGAAAAGGCTCCTGTTAAAGAAGAGCCTAAGGCTGAACCTGTAAAGGTAGAAACCTTGGAAGAGCCTGTCGAAAGCGACACTTCCAAAGAAGAAGATAAAGATATAGGAACTACAGAGTCTTCAGAGGTTAAAGAAGAGGTTAAAGAAGAGGTTAAAGAAGAAGCTAAAGATGACGATGACGAGCTTGAACTTTTAGACCTCACAGATTATAAAAATGCAATTAAAAAGACACAAGGCACTGCAAAGAAGCCTACCAGAAAGAAAGCTTCAATGGAAAAAGCACAGGCCATGCTCTTTAAAGCAGAAAAGGAATTAAAGGAGGAAAAGAATGATTAAGAGTTTAATTCTTTTATCACTTGGCTCGGCTTTAATCAACAACGTTGTGCTAAGCCAGTTTTTAGGCCTTTGTCCTTTCCTTGGCGTTTCAAAAAAGGTTAAGACTGCTGCCGGAATGGGAGCTGCGGTCATTTTCGTAATTACGCTTTCAAGCATTGTAACCGGTTTAATTTATAAGGGCATTTTAGCTCCTTTTAATTTAACCTTTTTAAAGACCATAGTGTTTATTTTGGTTATTGCGGCTTTGGTTCAGTTTGTTGAAATGTTTTTAAAGAAGTTTATGCCTGCTTTATATAAAGCCCTTGGCGTTTACCTTCCTTTGATTACCACAAACTGTGCGGTACTTGGTATTGCAATTACAAACGTCCAAAAAGATTATTCACTTTTGGAAGGTACCGTTAACGGATTTGCCACAAGCGTTGGATTTACAATTTCCATCGTCATTTTGGCGGGTATTCGTGAAAAGATGCAATATAACGACATTCCCAAGCCTTTCCAAGGAATGCCTATCGTTTTGATATCGGCAGGTCTTATGGCCATTGCATTCTGCGGTTTCGCAGGATTGCTCTAGGAGGTACAGCATGAATTTTAGCGGTATTATTACTACATTGATAATTATGTTGGTACTTGGGCTTTTTGTAGGCCTGTTCCTCGGTGTTGCTGCAATAGTATTTAAAGTAAAAGTTAATGAAAAGGAAGAAGCTGTTTTAAAAGCTCTTCCCGGAAATAACTGTGGTGGATGCGGATTCCCCGGCTGTGCGGGTTTGGCTGCTGCAATTGCTAAGGGTGAAGCTCCCGTAAACCAGTGTCCTGTTGGCGGTGAAGCTGTTGCTTCTGAGATAGCCAAAATCATGGGTACAGAGGCAGGCAAGAGTGAAAGACAGGTTGCCTTTGTTGCTTGTAAAGCGCATTGCGATGACATTACTCTTGATTATGATTACACAGGTTCTGAAGACTGCAGAATGCTTTCTTTTGTTCCAAACGGAGGCCCTAAATCCTGTAATTACGGATGCCTTGGCTACGGAAGCTGCGTAAAGGTTTGCCCCTTTGGTGCGATTTCCGTTGTTGACGGAGTGGCAGTCGTTGATAAAGAGCAGTGTAAAGCCTGCGGTAAATGCGTTGCTGTTTGCCCTAAGCATTTAATATCCTTGATTCCTTACGATGCAAAATATGCCGTTGCATGTTCAAACAAGGAAAAAGGCGTAGTCACAACAAAGCAATGTAAAGTCGGCTGCATAGGATGCGGAATATGCCAAAAGAACTGTCCTAAGGGTGCAGTAAGTGTAACAGACTTTAATGCCACAATTGATTATTCTTTATGTGCAAACTGTGGTGTTTGTGCAGAAAAATGTCCTAAGAAATCAATCATGAATTTAGGATAAAGGGGATAAATGAAATTAGGTAACGATGACTTTGATGAAGTAAATAAGAATAAGACCTTTACCATAGCGGCCATTATTGCTATTTCCTCTATAGTGCTTATCGTTATGGCAGTTTTGCTTGTAAACAAAAATGCCATTAAGAGAAGATACAAAGAAACCGATGTGGCAAAGAAAGTTACTTCCGTTCAGGATGCCTTTACAATAAGCGATAAAGAAGAAGAGGAAACTCCGATTTTTAAAAGCGATTCTAATCTTACCGCAAGCGACTTAGATTTTTACGATCTTTACAAAGAAGACGAGGAAGAAGCTTCGGAAGAAGAAACCAAAGAAGAAGTAAAGGAAGAAAAGAAGGAAGAAGATTATTCAAACGACGGTCATCATACTTTGGTTGTAAATAAAGACGGAACCTTTGACTGGGTTACAATAAGCCCCAATCTTACAAAGCATGAGTATGACTTTGAAAATCTAATAGATTCTTCCGGTAAGATGAAATATTTTGTAAACAACAAACCGGCCAGTACATGGGGAGTTGATATTTCAAAAGACCAGGGGTATGTAGATTTTAATAAGCTTAAAAAAGCCGGTGTTGATTTTGTAATGATAAGAGTCGGTGCAAGAGGCTATCAAAGCGGTCAGATTACTATCGATGATTATTATTCCGATAACATTAAACGAGCAACTGATGCAGGGCTTTATGTAGGGCTTTACTTTATTTCAGCTGCCACAACTGAGCTTGAGGCAATTGAAGAAGCAAATAAAGTCGTAGAAATGATCGGAGACTTTAGAGTAACTTACCCAATAGCCTATGTAATGAAATTTAACGGAAGCGACACAGCACGTTATGATTCATTATCTAAGAATGATAAAACAATTGTTGCCAGAGCATTCTTAAATACAATAAAAGAAGCCAATCTTATTCCCATGGTTTATGGAGATAAAGAATGGCTTATTAAAGAAATCGATTTATCTAAGCTTATAAGCGAGTTTGATATGTGGCTTTCTCAGCCCAATGAAGAAAAACCCGATTACCCTTATAAGTTTGCCATGTGGCAATATGAGGATCTTGGAACAGTAGACGGAATTTCAGGCTATGTAAATTTTAACATAAGCTTTATTGATTACTCACTTAAGTGATGGCTTTAAGTTTATGATTCTGTCTGAAATCTTAAGGTTTGAGTAGATTTCCGCATATTCCTTATTGGATAAATCCTCAACATAATTTTGAAAGAACTCTTTTTCAAATCCGTTTTTGGTAAGAGTATCGGCCGCCTTGTTATATGCAATGGCGGCTTCTTTTTCGGTTTGATATATGCCTACTACATAATTACTCTTAACGTGGATTGTAGCTTTATATTTTTTCTTTAGTTTCTTTTCAATTTCGGTTACACCGTAAAAGTGATTTATTATCTTTAAATTTTCACGTCTAAAATCAAGTGAATCGGAGTTCACAAATACAAAGTCTCTTCCCTCAACGGAGAAGCTTCTTATGCCGAATCTTTCTTTTATGGAAGTCTGCATACCGTATTCAGCAACAAAATAATGATTGCCTCTGCACATGATTTTATGCTGAGAAAAATAAAACAAATCATCCATATCAAATTTCAATTCTTCAAAAGGAGAATAGAAGTAGCTAAAATCCCTTCTTCGAATGTAGATTGGATTACTGAAATATAAATGATTATCCCTTAAATTAATTAAAGACACGTATTTATCGTATTTTAAAGGGGATGATTCCTGATAATTAAGACAAGAATAGGAGGTATCCTCCATGATTTTTTTTGCAAGAGAATAAGCGGCCGAGGCTTGAATTTCGGACGTATAGCTTCCAAGACTTATATGCTTTTTGTCTATTGTTATAGAAGCTCGGTAATTAAGCTCACCGTTCTTCTTTTTGTCAATATAAACTCCCGGTAACATATAGTTTCTCCTACATAATAAAGTTATCATAATTTGAGTTTATCCTCAATCATAATGTTGTTTTTCACTTTAACCTATTGAACTATCGGGGATTTTAAGTTATCTTAAAAAGAGTAATTTGATAATAAAGGAGATTTCGTATGTTTTATACAAGTACAAGAGACAATTCAATCAAATTGACAGCCTCTCAGGCAATCTTAAAAGGCTTGTCAGATGACGGTGGATTGTTTGTTCCAAGTGAATTCCCCAAACTTTCAAAATCATTAAAAGAGATAAGCGAGCTTGATTACAAAGAAACCGCTTATATCGTAATGAAAGATTTTTTGAATGATTTTACAGAGGACGAGCTTAAGTCTTGTATTGAAAAAGCATATGATTCCAAATTCGATACAGAGGAGATCGCGCCCTTAACAGAAGCCGAAGGTGTTTATTACCTTGAACTTTTCCACGGAAAGACCATTGCTTTTAAAGATATGGCTTTATCGATCCTTCCTCATCTTATGACTACCTCAGCAAAGAAAAACAATTCAGATAAAGAAATCGTCATTCTCACGGCTACAAGCGGTGATACCGGAAAGGCAGCCATGGCAGGCTTTGCCGATGTTCCCGGTACAAGAATCATCGTCTTTTATCCAAAGGGCGGTGTATCAAAGGTTCAGGAACTTCAGATGCTTACTCAGCGCGGTAAAAACGTTAAGGTTGTAGGCGTTAAAGGTAACTTTGATGATTGTCAGTCAAAGGTTAAAGAACTTTTCTCCGATGTTTCTTTAAAAGAAGAAATGGCAAAGAAAGGTTTCGCGTTCTCAAGTGCTAACTCCATTAACATCGGAAGACTGGTTCCTCAGATTGTTTACTACGTTTATGCATATGCAAAGTTATTAAAAGAAGAACGCATTAAAGAAGGCGAAAAGATTAACGTTTGTGTTCCCACAGGTAACTTTGGTAACATTCTTGCGGCTTTCTACGCAAAGCAGATGGGCCTTCCCATTAACAAGTTAATCTGCGCATCAAATGATAATAAAGTACTCTTTGATTTCTTTAAGAGCGGTACTTATGATAAGAATCGTGAGTTTATCCTTACTGATTCACCTTCAATGGACATTTTAATTTCTTCAAACCTTGAAAGACTCATTTATCTTTGTGAAGGCTTGGATGCCGAAAAGAACAAAGAGCTTATGAATAATCTTAAAACATCGGGTAAATACTCATTAAACTCCGAGTTTTCAAAGATTAAAGATGAGTTTGTGGGCGAATACGCATCATGGGATGACTGCAAGAAGAAAATCCATGATTTATACGAAGACACAGGATATGTTATCGATACACATACCGCTGTTGCTGCGGCTTCTTACGATAAATACGTAAAAGAAACAAATGATAAGACAGTAACGGTTATTGCTTCAACCGCAAGTCCCTTTAAGTTTTCACGCTCCGTAATGAAGGCTATCGATTCTAAATACGAAAATGAAGAAGATTTCAAGCTTATTGATATCCTTTCAAAAGCGGCTAATGTGGAGATACCGGAAGCAGTTAAAGAAATTCAGACGCTTCCCGTTATTCACGATACTGTTGTGGATGTTAAAGACATGAAGACAGCAGTAAAAGAAAGCATGAATTTATAATTCTTAATACATAGGGGTTACTTCGTGAAAGTAAAAAAACATATTCTTATTGTTGATGACGTTACGACAAATTTAAAATGTGTGGGCGAAATCCTTAGAAACGACTATGCGTTGTCTATGGCTAAGTCTGGAGAGCAGGCCCTTCAAATGATAGGCAAGGTCAAGCCTGACCTTGTCCTTTTGGACGTTAAAATGCCAGGAATGGATGGGTATGAAACATTCAAAGCCATGAAAGATAATCCGGAGACTTCCGATATTCCGGTTATATTTTTAACAGCAGATACAGAAAACGGAAGTGAAGTTAAAGGTCTTAGATTAGGCGCAAGTGACTTTATAAGAAAGCCCTATGAGCCTGAAATAATGCTTGGAAGAATCGAGAAGGCTTTAGTTCAGGAAGAAAAGAATAAAGCCATTCGCGATGAAGCCTATAAGGATGCTCTTACGGGACTTTGGAACAGAAAGCATTTACAGGATGAGCTTGATTCTTTAAAGGATTCAGACTCAACAGGCTCATTTCTTATTTTCGACCTTGATAACTTTAAGGGAATAAATGATAATTACGGACATGTTGTTGGCGATGCAGCCCTTGTGGCATTTGCAAAGACATTAAAGAACTTTGTTCATAAAGATGATATAGTTGCAAGAATCGGCGGAGATGAGTTTGCCGTTTTTTTACGAAACAGCTATGGAAAAGAGCTTCTTTCAGACAGAATTGAAAACCTGATTACTGAAGTTGAACATGAAATAAAGGTTGTTAAAGAAGATGATTCTTACAGCTCTGTATCAATCGGAATATCGGCATTCCCTTTTGACGGAAGAACCTTTATTGAGCTTTATAATAATGCCGATAAGGCTCTTTACTATGTAAAGCAAAACGGAAAATCAGGATATCATTTTTATAATCCCAGTGAAAAGTATTCATTCACCGATGAAGAAAACAAAGAGGTCATCGATCTTTTTCAATTAAAAAAATACATTGATGAAGAGGACTTTTCCGACGGACCTTTTAAAGTAGAGTATAACAGTTTTAAGAGCATTTACAGATTTTTGAAAAGATACGTCATGCGTACAAATTCAAAAATCCAGATTATTTTATTCTCGCTAAAAGACCTTTCCATCATTACATCTGACAATACGGCAGGGCTTAACAAGTCCATGATAATTCTGGATGAGTGCATTAAAGACTCTCTTCGTAAAAATGATGTTTCCACAAGATATACCTCAACTCAGTTTCTGGTTATCTTAATGGATGTTGATGAAGTAAAGCGCCAGTCGGTTGTTGACAGAATTATGAACAACTGGAATGAAAACAACAATAATCCCAATGTGTTGTTAAAGTACGATATTGAAGAGCTTAAGTCGGAGGGTTAATTCTTAATGGATATAATTACATTGTTCCTTTTCGGAAGCGGAATATATTTGATTTTTATTAATATTAAAATGAAGAAGACAGGTGAAATCCCCAAGGCTCTTATAAGCTCAAAGGTTAAGCTTGACAGAGCAAAGGACATCCCCGGATTCATTAACTATATGTTCATAAGAGGCATTATTTTTGGTTGTATAATATCAGTTTTTAGTGCCGTTACCGTGATTAAAGATTATTTGGCAATAGATTCTGTTGTTTTGTTTGTAATGCAGATTATAGAGTTTGTTGCTATAATATATTACGCGATTGTTGCATCAAAAGCGGCAACCAAGTATTTATTTTAAGTTTTAAACGGAGGTTAGGTTAGAATGACAAATCAGGAATTATACGCACATGTCGATCACACCCAATTGAAGGCATTTGCCACCTGGCAGGATATTGTTACACTTTGCGACGAAGCAGTTAAATATAAGACTGCATCTGTTTGTGTACCCCCTTGCTACATTAAGAGAATCCATGATAAGTACGGAGATGCAGTAAACATCTGTACAGTTATCGGTTTCCCTTTGGGTTACTCTGTAACCGCAGCAAAGGTTGTAGAAGCTAAAGAAGCTATCAAGGACGGTGCTTCGGAAGTTGATATGGTTATCAACATTAACGATGCAAAGAACGGTGACTTTGACAAGATTGAAGAAGAAATCAGAACAATTAAGGCAGCATGCGGAGATAAGATTTTAAAGGTTATTATCGAAACATGTTATTTAACTGACGAAGAAAAGGTTAAATTATGCGGTTGTGTAACAAGAGCTAAGGCTGATTACATCAAGACATCCACAGGTTTTGGAACAAACGGAGCAACTTATGAAGATGTTGCTTTATTTGCAAAGAACGTAGGTAAAGATGTTAAGATCAAGGCAGCCGGCGGAATTCGTACCAGAGAAGACATGGAAGAATTCTTGAGACTTGGCGCAGACAGACTCGGCACCTCAAGCGCTATTTCTATTTTGGAGGCTAAATAATAATGGGAAACATCATTGCACAGAGATTAGTTGAATTACGTGATGCAATGCAAAAGAAGAATATTGATTGGTATTTTTGCACCAGCGACGATTATCATACATCGGAGTATGTTGCAGATTACTTCAAAATTAGAGAGCATTACACCGGTTTTACCGGTGAAAATGCTTTTCTTTTGTTAAATTCTGAGAATGCATACATGTGGGCGGATGGAAGATTCTTCATCCAGGCAGAAGATGAGCTTAAAGGAACAGGCGTTACTCTTATGAAAATGGGAGAGCCCGGAGTTCCTACAGTAAGTGAAAAAATAGCCGAAAGCGTAAAAGAAGGGGAGACACTTTCTTTTGACGGACGCATGGTTTCGACTGCTTTAGGTAAGAAAATTAAAGATATTCTAACAGACAACAAAGCAAAAATGGTTTATGAAGACGATTTTGCGGGAGAACTTTGGAAGGATAGACCCGCACTTCCTGTAAGCCGTTTAATGATTTTATCTGATGACATTACAGGTGAAAGCATTGATTCTAAGTTAAAAAGAATCAGAGAAAAGATGGAAGAAAACAAGGCTTCATACAATTTTGTCGCATGCCTTGATGATATTGCCTGGATTACAAACATTCGTGGTAACGATATAGAATGTAACCCCGTATTTCTTTCTTACATGCTTATCACAAAGAACGAAGCATTCTTGTTTATTCAAAAAGAAGAAGTAAGCGAAGAAGTAGCTGAGTATTTAAAGGATAAAAACGTTAAGATTGTTGACTATGAAAAGGTGCTTTCTTTCCTTTCGGAATACGATTTTGACGGCTCTGTTTTACTTGATACATCAGGCGTTAATTACTCATGTTATAAAATAATATCTGAGAAAGCAAAGATCGTTGATAAAATGAATCCTTCCAAGCTTATGAAGGCCATTAAGAATTCAACGGAAATTAAAAGATTAAGAGAAGCTTATATCGAAGACTCGGTTTGTGTCAGCAAGTTTGCTTACTGGCTTAAAAAGAATGTGGGCAAAATTGAAATCACAGAAGTAAGCGCAGCTGAGTATATTGATAACTTAAGAAGCAAGGTTAGCGATTACATCGAATTATCCTTCCCTACAATCAGCGGATACGGTCCCAATGCCGCAATGATGCATTATAGTGCAACACCTGAAAACCACGCTGTTGTAAAGCCTGAAGGAATGCTTTTGGTGGATTCGGGCGGACAGTACTTAAGAGGTACAACAGACGTAACCAGAACCTTTGCTTGCGGCCCTGTAACCGATGAAATGAAGCTTCACTATTCAAAGACAGCCGCAGGTATGCTTGCTTTGGCTGACGCTAAGTTTTTATACGGATGTACAGGAAGAAACGTAGATATTCTTTCAAGACTTCCTTTATGGCAGCTTGGAATCGACTATAAGTGCGGTACAGGCCACGGTGTCGGATATATCTTAAACGTTCATGAAGGCCCTCACGGCATCAGATGGAAGTATGTTGAAGGCGCTAAAGAAGCTGTCCTTGAAGAAGGCATGATTATGAGTGATGAACCCGGTGTTTACATCGAGGGAAGCCACGGAATCAGAATCGAAAACGTCATTATCTGCTTAAAGGATGTAAATAATTCAGACGGACAGTTCATGAAGTTTGAACACTTAACCTTTACACCTCTTGATAAGGACTTAATCGATACAAAATACCTTACAAAAGAAGATATAGACAGAATCAATGCTTATCATAAGGCAGTTTATGAAAAGACATCTTCTTACTTTGAGGGTGAAGAACTCAACTGGCTTAAAGAAGCCACAGCTCCTATAAAATAATATTTTTTAGAGGAATTTTATTGATTTTACACGCTTCTTTATTTATAATATTGGGCGTATGAAATAAAGAACATATAAATTTTTATATAAGGAGATTAAATATGGCAAAGATCGATTTAACCCAGTACGGTATTACCGGTACTACAGAGATCGTTTACAACCCTTCTTACGAATTGCTTTTCGAAGAAGAAACAAAGGCCGGACTTCAGGGCTTTGAGGTTGGTAAGGTAACTGAACTTGACACAGTAAATGTTATGACAGGTATCTACACCGGACGTTCTCCCAAAGACAAATACATCGTTATGGATGCAAATTCTAAGGACACTGTATGGTGGACAACAGATGAGTACAAGAACGATAACCACCCCATGAGCGAAAAGGTTTGGGAAGAAGTTAAGGCTCTTGCAAAGAAAGAACTTTCAAACAAGAGACTTTTCGTAGTTGATGCTTTCTGTGGTGCAAATGCCGATACTCGTATGGCAGTACGTTTCATCATGGAAGTTGCTTGGCAGGCTCACTTTGTTAAGAACATGTTCATCGTTCCCACAGCTGAAGAAGAAGCAAACTTCAAGCCTGATTTCACTGTTTACACAGCATCAAAGGCTAAGGTTGAAAACTTCAAGGAACTCGGTCTTAACTCCGAAACTTGTGTAGCATTCAACATCACATCCAAGGAACAGGTTATTCTTAACACCTGGTACGGCGGAGAAATGAAGAAGGGTATGTTCTCAATGATGAACTACTTCCTTCCTCTTAAGGGCATTGCTTCAATGCACTGTTCAGCAAACACCGATATGGAAGGTAAGAACACAGCTATCTTCTTCGGTCTTTCAGGAACAGGTAAGACAACACTTTCAACAGATCCTAAGCGTCTCCTTATCGGTGATGACGAACACGGTTGGGATGACAACGGTGTATTCAACCTTGAAGGTGGTTGCTATGCTAAGGTTATCGGCCTTGATAAAGAACATGAACCTGATATCTACGGCGCAATCAAGAGAAACGCACTTCTTGAAAACGTAACTGTAGATGCAGCAGGAAAGATTGATTTCGATGATAAGAGCGTTACAGAAAACACTCGTGTATCTTATCCTATCGATCACATTAAGAACATTGTTAAGAAGGTTAACGGAAAGTCTTCAGGTCCTGAAGCTAAGAGCGTTATCTTCCTTTCAGCTGATGCATTCGGAGTACTTCCTCCTGTATCAATTCTTACTCCTGAACAGACACAGTACTACTTCTTGAGCGGTTTCACAGCTAAGCTTGCAGGTACAGAACGTGGTATCACAGAGCCCACACCTACATTCTCAGCTTGCTTTGGTCAGGCATTCCTTGAGTTACATCCTACAAAGTACGGTGAAGAACTCGTTAAGAAGATGAAGAAGTCAGGCGCTAAGGCTTACCTTGTAAACACAGGTTGGAACGGAACCGGAAAGAGAATTTCTATCCCTGATACAAGAGGTATCATCGATGCTATTCTTGATGGTTCAATCAACAGCGCTCCTACTAAGAAGATTCCTTACTTTGATTTCGAAGTTCCTACAGAACTTAAGGGCGTTAACACAAACATTCTTGATCCCAGAGATACATATGCTAATGC
Source organism: Lachnospiraceae bacterium (assembly GCA_016291405.1). GTDB lineage: Bacteria > Bacillota > Clostridia > Lachnospirales > Lachnospiraceae > UBA1258. Next base: position 50,971 of record JAEEXG010000002.1, on the reverse strand, counting down.
TTCCGAATGGGAAACAAAGGCTAAGGATCTTGCAGAAAGATTCATCAAGAACTTCAAGAAGTATGAGACCAACGAAGCAGGTAAGGCACTTGTTAAGGCTGGCCCTCAGCTCTAATTCTTAGTTAGATTCATTAAAGACCGAAAGCGATTTGCTTTCGGTCTTTTTTTATTATAAAATAGCGATATATATAATTTTGAGAGTGAGATTTTAATGGAGAAAAACTATAGATTATCTATTGCCTACGATGGAACAAGATATTACGGTTGGGAGCATCAACCAAATACAGATATGACAATTCAAGGTAAACTTGAAAATGTATTTGAAAGAATGGTAGGTGAGCCTGTAAAAATAATATGTGCGGGAAGAACAGATGCGGGTGTTCATGCAAAAGCAATGATTGCAAACGTTGTGCTTAATACTGAATTATCCGAAAAAGAGATTCTTGATTATTTAAATAACTATCTTCCCGAAGATATCTGCGTAAATGAAGTAAAGATTGCTTCAGACAGGTTCCATGCAAGGTATAACGCTACAGGAAAGACATATTGCTATACTTGTTACATCGGGCCCACAAAGCCGGTGTTTGACAGAAAGTATGTATATACTCTTAATGCAGTTCCGGACATTGAGCTTATGAAAAAGGCTTCCGAGTACCTGATGGGAGAGCATGACTTTGCAGCCTTTTGTTCAAATCCCAGAATGAAGAAATCCACAGTAAGGCTTGTTGATAAGATTTTGATTGAAAGAAAGGGAGATTATTTAACCTTTACTTATCATGGAACAGGTTTCTTGCAGCACATGGTTAGAATACTTACAGGCACACTTTTAGAGGTTGGGCTTAAGAAAAGATCTCCTGAAAATATGCTTACTCTTTTAGAAAACAAAGACAGGAAAGCAGCTGGAGAAACAGCTCCTGCATGTGGCCTTAGCCTTGTATGTGTTGATTATTCATAGGAATTATGTTAATATAATCATAACCTGAGGTGTTCGATTCTTAATTTTGAACCTACAGTTACTTTAAACGGGATTCCTATATCCTCATGTAGATGTCAGGCCATCTTGCAATGGAAGGCAGAAGCATGTATGCGGTCACCCACCTAGATTCGTTCTAGGAGTCAAAAAAGAGTCGGCATTTCGGGGCTTATTTAAAAAAGCGGCTTTATGGCTGCTTTTTTAACTTTGGTGAAGAGTATGAAAAGACTATTAAAGATTCTTTCAAACTTTGGTAAACAGATTAGAGAAGATAATATCAGTTCATACGCATCAAGTTGCGCTTTCTTTATTTTTTTATCTTTAATCCCCTTAATTATGCTTCTTTTTGCCATATTGCCATATACTCCGGCAGATTCGGCAATACTTTCAAATCTTATTTTAAATGAATTTCCGGCAGGTACCGGCGCTATGATTGTAGCAATTTTGGAAGATGTGCCAAGAAAGTCTGCAGGGCTTGTATCCGTTACAGCCATTGCTATGCTTTGGTCTGCGGGAAAAGGAATCAATTCTTTGATTCTTGGCCTTAATGCCATAGACAGAAATACTGATAAACGTAACGGCCTTCTTGTAAGAGTGCTTGCTACACTTTATACACTTATCTTTTTAATCGGTATCATAGCTTTATTAATACTAGTGGTAGGCGGTAACTTTATAAAGGGTCTTTTATTTGACCATTTCCCAAATCTTTCAAATGTATTCAATGTGCTTGTAAACTTTAGGTCATTAATTTCAATTGTATTAATGACTGTGGTTGTATGTTTGTGCTACGCACTCTTACCTTGTAAAAAGCATAAGTTTAAAGAAGTTTTTCCGGGAGCTGTGATTTCATCACTTGCCTGGACCGGCTTTTCCTATCTGTTTTCTTTTTACGTAGACAGATTTAACGCATTTGACATATACGGAAACTTTACAACAATCATCATTTTGATGGTATGGCTTTACTTTGATATGTTTATTCTTTTCTTGGGGCACAATTTAAACAGGTATTTTAGGCCCGTCATTTTAGCTTTTCACGAAGAAAAGAATTTAAAGAGTATTAAGGGGCAACTTGAGAGCTTGGAAGAAGATTAGTATTGATAAATTAAGGCCTTCAGTGTATTCTAATTAAGGCATAAATAGTACTTAATTTTAAATAAAAATATAAAGATAGGAGTTAGTTTATGGAAAGAAAAAATGTGTGGGAAAGCTATTCCACAAAACAGATTCGTGAATGTGACCTTTTTAATAAGGAATACCGTGATTTCCTTGATAACGCCAAGACAGAAAGAGAAGCTGTAAACGTTATCGTTAATTTGGCAGAAAAATCCGGTTATGTTGAGTTTGAAGAAGCCGTTAAGAAAAAGAAAGGCTTAAAGAAGGGCGATAAGGTTTATTCAGTTGTTATGAATAAGTCAATCGTATTATTCAATATCGGTGAAGAGCCTCTTGAAAAGGGTATGAACATCCTTGGAGCTCATATCGATTCTCCCCGTATTGATATTAAGTCTTATCCTGTATATGAAAACGGCGGATTTGCTTTCCTTGATACTCATTATTACGGCGGTATCAAGAAATACCAGTGGGTTGCTCAGCCTCTTTCTTTACACGGCGTAGTGATTAAGAAAGACGGAACCACAATTGAACTTTCCGTAGGTGAAGATGAAGACGATCCTGTTTTCTTTGTATCAGACCTTTTAATCCACCTTTCACAGGAACAGCTTGAAAAGAAGGCTGCAAAGGTAATAGAAGGCGAAGCTTTGGATATTATCGTAGGTAACAAGCCTTTGGTTATCAACAATTCAAAGAAGGCAGACAAAGAAAACGAAAAGAAAGAAAAAGATCCCGTTAAGGCTATGCTTTTAAAGCTTTTAAAGGATGAATACGATGTTGAGGAAGAAGACTTCCTTTCAGCAGAACTTGAAGTTGTTCCCGCAGGTAAGGCAAGAGAAGCAGGCTTTGACAGAAGCATGATTTTAGCTTACGGTCAGGACGACAGATCATGCGCATTTACTTCTTTATATGCAATGCTTGTTACTCCCAATGTAAAGAGAACAGCTTGCTGTATTTTAACAGATAAAGAAGAAATCGGAAGTGTCGGTGCTACAGGTATGGCATCACAGTCCTTTGAAAACATCATTGCCGAAATGGTTAACTTAGAAGGCGATTACAGCGAATTAAAGGTTAGAAGATGCCTTTCAAATTCAACAATGCTTTCTTCCGACGTATCAGCAGCTTACGATCCTTCATATGATTCAGCATTTGAAAAGAAGAATGCCGCATTCATGGGACAGGGTATGGTATTTAACAAGTTTACAGGCTCAAGAGGTAAATCAGGTTCAAACGATGCAAACGCTGAATACATCGGATACATCAGAAAGATTATGGATGATGCAAAGGTTATTTATCAGTTTGCAGAGCTTGGAAGAGTTGACCTTGGCGGTGGCGGAACAATCGCTTACCTTATGGCTAAGTATGGCATGAATGTTATTGATGCAGGTATTCCCGTGCTTAACATGCATGCTCCTTACGAATGTACAAGCAAGGCAGATGTGTTTGAAACAATGAGAGGTTATATGGCATTTCTTAATGCACCCGGAATGTAATTATTGATATGGAACAGATTTTAAAATCAGATTATTATTACGATCTTCCCGAAAGATTGATTGCTCAAGACCCTTTGCTTAAAAGGTCTGACTCAAGACTTATGGTTCTTGATAAAGAAACAGGGGAGATTGAACATAAGCATTTTTATGATATAAAACAATACCTTAAGCCCGGAGATTGCCTTGTGCTTAACAACACTAAGGTTATCCCCGCCCGATTAATGGGCACAAGAAAAGATACAGGCGCAGTCGTTGAAGTGCTTCTTTTAAAAAGACGCGATGCAGACACCTGGGAAACTTTGGTAAAGCCCGGTAAGAAGGCTAGAATCGGCCAGATAATAGAGTTTGGTAACGGTTTACTTACTGCGGAAGTTATAGGCATTGAGGATGAAGGAAACAGAATCATTAAGTTTTACTATGAAGGAATCTTTGAAGAGATTCTTGATAAGCTTGGTGAAATGCCACTTCCTCCATATATCACACATAAACTTCAAGACAGAAATCGCTATCAGACAGTTTATGCAAAGTATGAAGGCTCGGCTGCGGCACCTACCGCAGGGCTTCACTTTACAAATGAGCTTCTTGATGAAATAAGAGCTATGGGCGTTAAAACTGTTTTCGTGACATTGCATGTTGGTCTTGGAACATTCAGACCCGTTAAAGAAGAAAACATATTAAACCATCATATGCATTCTGAGTTTTATCAGGTGACCAAAGAAGCTGCCGATGAGATTAACGCCACAAAGAAAGCAGGCGGAAGAGTAATATGTGTCGGCACCACAAGCTGCAGAACAATTGAAAGTGCTTCAGATGAAAACGGAATTGTAAGAGCAGGCTCAGATAATACCGAGATATTTATTTATCCCGGATACAAGTTTAAAGTTCTTGATTGCCTTATTACAAACTTCCATCTTCCGGAGTCTACGTTGATTATGCTTGTAGCTGCACTTACAGGCAGAGAAAATATTCTCAATGCTTATAAAACAGCGGTTTCCATGGAGTATCGTTTCTTTAGCTTTGGGGATGCTATGTTTATTCATTAAGCCTTATAACTATTATCTTTCTATTTACAGAAATATTTTTATTGGATAAAATAAATTTAGAGTTTTCTTGTAATAGTGGAGGGTTAATATGGAAGAAAAAAGAAAAAGCAAGCGTACAGAGCTTCTTTCAAAAATTATATTAAAAAGATTGGATGGCTCAAGAGTTGAGGAAGCTTCCATTGATGTAACCGACGTGTCAAAAACAGGTGTCGGATTCATCTCAAAGAAGGCTCTTTCAATCGGCGGAGTGTATGAAGCTTATCTTACAATCTGGACAAAAGAAGTGTTACATGCTTTTGTTGAAATCGTAAGAATTGAAAAGTGCGACGAAGGCTATGCATACGGTGCAATCTTTATCGGAATGCCCGAAATGGATGCAGCCAGAATCGAGACTTATCAGACAGTTGAAGATCAGACAGCTGAAGAATAAAATGTGATATTTTTTAAGAGACTGTGAAAGCAGTCTCTTATTTTTTTGCGTAGTTTCTTTAAGCTTTTGATTGACAATTTAATGACTTTTTCGACAAACTGCTGACTTGCGTGTAAATATAAATATTTTTGACACACTTTTGCACAATTTGCTTGTAAACTTCCAATGTGTCTTGTAAAATATATACATGAGCTTTGATTTTTCAATGAATTCTTTGGAAGATTTGAACAATCAATCTCAAACGACTTACATTGGAGGAATAGGCTATGAATGTTTACACAACGGACAAAATCAGAAATGTCGTTTTGCTGGGACATGGTGGTTGTGGAAAGACGAGTCTTGCCGAAGCAATGGCATATCTCGCAGGTCTCACATCCAGAATGGGCAAGGTAGAAGACAAGAATACTTTGAGTGACTTCGGTAAAGAAGAACAGAAAAGACAGTTTTCAATTAATACCTCTCTTATAGCTCTTGAATGGGAAGGCGTTAAAATAAACTTGTTGGATACTCCCGGATACTTTGATTTTGTCGGTGAAGTTGAAGAAGCAGTTGCAGCTGCCGATGCGGCTATTATAGTAGTTTCCGGTAAATCCGGTTTTGAAGTTGGTACAGAAAAAGCTTGGGATCTTTGTGAAAAGCATAAACTTCCCAGATTTGTATTTGTAACCGACATGGATGTTGATAATGCATCCTTTAAGAATGTACTTGAAACAATGACAGAGAAATACGGAAAGAGAATGGCTCCTTTCCATTTGCCTATCAGAGAAAATGAAAAACTTATCGGATACGTTAACGTTATTTCTGAAACAGGTAATAAGTGGCAGGGCAAAGATGCCGTTGAAATTCCCGTTCCCGAATATTCCAAAGCAAACTTACAGCAATATCGTGAAACCTTAATGGAAACGGTTGCTGAAACAAGTGAAGACTTTATGGAAAGATATTTCGCAGGAGAAACCTTCTCGGATGCGGAAATCAGATCAGCACTTCGTACCAATGTTATTGATGGTTCTGTAGTTCCCATGACAATGGGCTCAAGCCTTCTTTGCTATGGTATTTACACACTTTTGGATGATATCGTTAAATACCTTCCTTCTCCCGAAAACTGCAAGATTGCAGGCGTGAACATGAAGAATAATGATATCTTTGAAGCTAACTACGATTTCTCAAAGGCTAAGTCAGCATTTATATTTAAGACAATCGTAGATCCTTTCATCGGAAAGTATTCCCTTATAAAGGTTTGCTCCGGTGTATTTAAGGCCGATGACTCCATTTATAACTTAGATAAAGACATTGAAGAAAAGGTTTCAAAGCTTTACACCATGCAGGGTGGTAAAGCAGTTGAAGTATCCGAACTTCATGCCGGTGACCTTGGCGCAATTGCAAAGCTTACAGGCGCAAGAACAGGTAACTCTCTTTCAACAAAAGCCAATCCCATTAAGTATGGTATGTTTGAAATCTCCAAGCCTTATACTTACATGAGATATCGCCCTGTAAACAAGCAGGATGTTGATAAGATAAGCCAGGCACTTCAAAAGATGATGCATGAAGACTTAACTTTAAAGAATGTTAATGACTCAGATAACGGTCAGACACTTCTTTATGGTATGGGAGATATGCACCTTGATATCGTTACATCTATTCTTAAGAACGAATACAAGGTTGAAATCACTTTGGAAAAGCCGAAGGTAGCTTTCAGAGAGACGATTAAGAAAAAATCAGATGTTGAATACAAATACAAAAAGCAGTCGGGCGGTCACGGACAGTATGGTCACGTTAAGATGCGTTTCTCACCTGCAGATGACATTACCGTTCCTTATGTATTTGAAGAAGAAGTTGTTGGCGGTGCAGTTCCCAAGAACTACTTCCCGGCAGTTGAAAAGGGATTACAGGAATCAGTATTAAGAGGACCTTTGGCAGCATATCCCGTTGTTGGTGTTAAGGCTGTTTTATATGATGGATCTTATCACCCTGTAGACTCTTCAGAAATGGCATTTAAGGTTGCTACAGCTCAGGCATTTAAGAAAGGCTTTATGGAAGCAGGTCCCATCTTACTTGAGCCTATTGTAAGCTTAAAAGTAAATGTTCCTGATTCTTATACCGGTGATGTAATGGGTGACTTAAATAAGAGACGAGGCAGAGTTCTTGGTATGACACCTGTTGCAGGCGGAAGACAGATCATAGAAGCATCCGTTCCTATGATGAGCTTATTCGGTTACTGCACAGACCTTCGCTCAATGACCGGTGGACGCGGTGAATATGAATATGAATTTGACCGCTACGAGCAGGCACCCAGTGATATTCAGGATGCACAGGTTAAAGAAAGAGCAAGTAAGGTTGCCGAAAGTAACATTGATGCTTAATTTGTAAAAATTATTTCGACTGCTCCTTTTGGGGGCAGTCGATTTATCTTTCTTTTAATTTTTTGTAAATTATCCTGCAATAGAATTAAATGAAATTGGAGGAGAGATATGACATTAGAACAGAAAACTAAACTTGAATCTTTGGGAGTTGATCTTGAAGAAACCTTAGAGCGGTTTGTTGATAACGAAGAGCTTTATTTAAGATGCTTGGGCAAACTTCTTCAAGATAAAAACTATAACGGAATGTTTGAAGCCATAAATTCAAACAATCCTTCGGCGGCTTTCGATGCAGCCCATGCGCTTAAAGGTGTTACGGCTAATTTGGGGCTTAACCGTTTATATCTTGAAATGAAAGAAATAACTGAAGTATTCAGAGCGGGAAGCTTAGATTATGATTCCGGAAACATGGAACGAATTAAAAAAGATTACGAAGAAGTTGTTGATACAATAAAAGCATTATAAAAAACACCCTTTGGGGTGTTTTTTATTGCTTTAAAATAAAAGTGATTCACAACATATAGTTTTTTCTATTGTAAATTTTTCAATATATAGTAAAATAAAGATGATATTAAATAAAATTAGGTGGACTATATTCAAATGATGTTTGTAAACGGTGAGGCATTCAGTAATAAAACTGAATATGAGAAGGCCTTGCTTGATAAAGAAGTTATAGATGAGATAAAGGCGCAATACGATTTATCCACTATTGATGGCATCAAGGGCGCTTATACAGAGCTTCAGGCCGTCACTTTCAGAACCGTTGTCGGTGATAAGTTTGACGATGAGGTTTTTGATTTATACACAAAAGTAAAAAACGGTGAGTTTAAAGAGAATAAATCAGTCGCTGTAAGTAAAGCAAAGGGTAAAAAATCCGATTCAAAACCCGGCAAAGAAAAGTCTTTAAATAAAAAAGCAAAGAAGAAGTCGTCAAAGGGGCTTCCTGAATATGACGAAAAATATAAGGCCGAAATTGAAAATGAATTAAAAAAGCAGAACAGAGTAAGGCGATTTGTTATAGCTTTACTTCTTGTTGTGGGCCTTGGTTCAATCGGATATTACGTAAAATATTACTCCGATGCAATGAAGCTTCAAAAAAATTCAGAAAATTGGAGTGAACTTAAGGACGAAAATTATTCGCAGATTTTAAAGGATGTCAAACCTGTAGTGAATAAAAAGTATGACGAAGAAGTTGTTATACCTGACATTCTTGATGAATATCTTGCCTTATATAACAAAAATAAAAGCCTAATAGGATGGATAAAAATAGCCGATACTATAATTGATTATCCTGTTATGCAAACTAAAGACAACGAATACTATTTAAAACACAATTTTGATCAGAAGAAAGATGACAATGGTTGCATCTTTTTGGATTGCAATTGTGATGTTGTGCTGGGAAACGATAACTGGATATTGTATGGGCATCATATGAACAACGGTAAGATGTTTTCTTCCCTCATTAAATATGCCAATGAAGATTATTACAAAGAGCATAAAATAATCGAATTTGACACCATTTATGAAAAGGGAAGGTATGAAGTTATGTATGCCTTTCGTTCAAGAATCTATACAGCTGACGATGTCAGATTTAAATATTATCAATTTATAGATGCTTCTTCCTATGAAGAGTTTGAGTCTTACATGGAAGAAATGGCCGACATGTCTTTGATAGACACCGGTGTAACAGCAGAATACGGAGATAAGCTTTTAACACTTTCAACCTGTGATTATCAGGAAGAAAACGGAAGATTTGTTGTAGTCGCAAAAAGAATCGACTGAGCGTAAGTCAAAGGAGAAAAAAATGGGAGTATTGAAGACTAAAAAGAAATTACCCAGGAGAGTAAAGAAAACCATAAGGAGAACTGTATCGGCTCTTTGCATGGTAAGTGCTATTATCGTGGCACTTGTTCCCGCAAAACCTACCGAAGGTTATACTCAAATACCTGCCGCTCAAATCACCGCATTGGAATATGGCTATGGGGTTAGTGATGATGGGTCGGATGATATTACATTAAATCTTGGCGGAGCCGATTTAGGAAAGTATAAACCGACTAATACACTTTCTCCTTCTCAAGTTTATAGAACATATTCTACTCGTCGTAATCCTGAAGGAAAGTATGAATACAGTTGGCAGTTTCTTGCGTATGATCAGACTTATCAAGGATCTACTCAGGGTGTAATTTGTGCATATAACTCGACTTATACGGTTGATTTGTTGGAAGTTAATGCTTATTTACCGATTGAGTATGTAACTGTAACTGAGGCTGAATACAAAGAATTCTATGATGCCTTTGATGCAGGTAAGACAGCAAATGCGAGTGAAATAACTGTAGGCGGTTATACATATAAGAATCGATATACAATGAACTCGTTTGCAAACTCTATAGTTGATGGAAGTGACGAGTATTTTATCAAGAAGTATTTCCCTGTTAATTATGATAACTATAAACAGGATTATTTGGCATGGCAGGATAAAGTAAGTCAATATGAGGAGTATGAGAGATGGGTAACAAATGGTTCGAATGGTAATCCTCCGAATAATCAGCAAACACATCCCGGTGCGATTGAACCACTTGTGGTTTATGTAAGCGACCTCCCGACAAATAATGATAATCAGCCTAAACGTACATATTTCTGTGAAGTTAATAAGAATTATAATAATTCTACTTTGAACTTAAAGGGTTATGAACTTCAATATGCCTATGACTTTACTGTTCCCGATCCCGGCCCCGGTTTGGCAACACCCGGAATTTATCTGGCAAAAGGAGAGCCTAATGAAGGCTTTTTGACCGGTAATTCATCTCCTAATGATACATTAGGTTTTTATGTCAAAGGTAACAGAAAAATCTTGGCTATAGGTGATCAAGCGTTCAAAGATGTTAATGGTGTAGAAAGAATGCGCTTATCAGGTGATATTGCGCTTATCGGTGATGAGGCATTTGAAAATTCATTCATTAGAGAGATTGAGTTCTCAAACATTTCCCAGATTGGTAACAGAGCTTTTAAAAATTGTACCAAGCTTGCAAATATAGCATTCGGATCTAAAACCAGTGTTATTGGAACAGAAGCCTTCCAAGGTTGTGGTGCCCTTGGCAGCCTGGAGTTTCCTAACACTATACAGAAAATAGGTCCCGGCGCATTTGCGGAATGTGATCATTTAAGACGACTTGATTTATCTCAGGTTGCACAACCAAATGCAGAAATCGCCGGATTTGCATTTTATAACAGTATTGCTTTGGATTCAGCATCTTTCTCTGATTCAATAACGATAATAGGAGATGCTTGTTTTGCATGTAAACGAGGAGCTACAGGTGGATGGGCCGATGTAAAGTTGCCGGATAATCTGTCCACATTTGGTGATTTTATGTTTGCAGGTCGTGGAAATATGGTTTCTTTGACCATGCCTACCAACTATGGACGTAATCAGTCACCGGCTGCTCCAATTCCTGAGCATTTAGTATGGAATTGCGTTAACTTAGGGGTATTAGAATTCCCCGATGACGGAATGGGTTCAGCAGGATATGTTGACTTTAAATTGAAGCCAACCATTTTCTCAACTATAACCAATCCTAATTTCTTTGTAAAAGGTCCTGAGAAGAATGCGGCAAACGGAACAGCTTTGCCCAGAATAAGTACATGGGGTAAGCTTAGTAATGGTACTGATCTTAGTGCCGGAGCAAGACAGGTTCCTTATGTTTATATGTCCGGTGGAAAAGAGCATTTTGAAATAAGTGATGGAACATACATCCTTGTTGTAGATGATAATGGTACCCTTCAGTCAGTACAATTTGATCCGTCCATGACTCCTACAGATATTGTTATGAGAATACCTGAAACTGTAGGAGAAACAAAAGTAAATGCCATAGCATCTAATTGCTTTAATAATGATACCTTAAGGGATCATATGACTGAACTTATAATCGCAGATAACACAATTACTGAGATTGCTCCCAGCGCTTTTAAAGACTATAAAAAACTTAAGACTGTAGAAATAGGTAATTCTGTTACCAAAATTGGGGCTTCTGCATTCCAGGGATGTAATAAGATTGAAAAGATTTCATTTGCAACCCCTGCAGGTGGTTACTCATCATTTCCTCGTGAAAATATAGGAGAGAATGCTTTTAGTACCGGAGCCGATAAACTTATTATTCAGGGTGATATCGATGAAAGCTATGGTCCTTTTGTGTGGGCAACGGATGTAGAGAATTACGTTAATCCTACAGAGGGTGTCAGAGTATGTTATCAAACAGGATATCCTACATATCAAACTGTTATTGTTGATAACAGAAATGGATTGGCAACTTTGGTTGATTATCTTCATTATGATCAGATTAATACAATAACCAATACTGCTAATTCAAAAGTAACGGTAAGTGATTCTGATTTAGGCTTGATAGAATTGGATAATTCACTTACTCATAGATTTGAAATGGTACAAGGTGGTAAAAAAGAGGTACTTGATTCTGTTACGGGAGCAGTGCTTCATTCCTACTCGTTATCGAAGTATGAAGAAGATTTGGTTAAGGCGGCTCTCAATGTTGAGATTCCATCAGGAATCGAATCTATTGATTCCAAGGGATTCCTAACCAATACATCAAAACTTGGCGAAGGAGTAGATAAGAGCACCTCCAATTCAGGTACAGTTTCACAGTACTGTCTTGGATTACCTTATTATACTACGTATAATTTGAACGGATTGTTTAATGGTTATTATGGAGAAGATCTTGGAAGCAATGTAAGGAGAGAGTATCCTCCCGTTAACGGTGAAAGAGATCCCAGAGAAAAAGAGTATGAAGGTAATGACCGTATTATGTCTGTTAAAATGCATACGGTTGAGTATCTTCCCGATAATGCATTCAACAGTTGTGAACAACTTGAAAATGTAGGCCTTGGTAAAAAACTGAAGGATCTTGGAAATGCACCATTTGCAGGCTGTCCTAAACTTACCGGAATATCAAGTGAAACAAACGATTTTGTTTGTGAGAACGGTATTATATACTCAACAAATCCTGATGGAAGTTACACGATTGAAGAAGTATTGTCTTCGCGTGGTTCTTTGGTTGGAGAATCTAATATAGTTGTTAACGAACAAGATTCAAAACTTAAGGATGTTTCTAATATTAAACCGGGTGCATTCAGAAACTGTGATACTATTACAGAAATTGATTTAACCGGAGCTACACAGTTAAAAGAAATTCCTGATGAATGCTTCATGGATTGTGACCAATTGAATCAGGTTATTCTTCCCGACAATATTGCGGCTGTAGGACATAACGCTTTTGCAGGTTGTATGGAAGGTATCAAGGTTGCTGTTTATGCGAAAGAATTTTACTTACCTAATGATGCTTTCGGAACTTTGTCTCCGACTGATGAATATGACTATGTAAGTAATAAATCTATTATTTCATACAAGGATTCAGCAGCTTATAAGGCAGGTAAAGATATAGACGCCAATGTAAACACTACATTGGATGATAAAGTTAAGGTTAACTTCTTTAATTTCGATGGAAAGCCTCTTGGCACAACTGTTTTTGTTGAAAAAGGAAAGAGCGTTCCGCTTGAGAGCATTCCTGATGTTCCCGATCGCCCCGGTTATAAGTTTAACGGATGGAACAGAGACCTTAAGAACATTGACACAGATACGATTGTAATTGCTACATATGTTGCTGATTCAGGTTCAGATGTTAGCGGAAACAACGGAAGCGGTAATGGCTCAGGAAGCGGTTCCGGAAGCGGTAGCGGAAGTGGTACAGGCGATTCTACAAGCGGAAACAACACTAAGTTTTACACCCTTACCGTAACAAACGGTAACGGTTCAGGTTCCTATGCAGAAGGCGCTACAGTTATTATTACATGTACAAATCCTCCTGCAGGACAGGTATTTGATAAGTGGGTACCTGCTACAAACGACTTAGGTATTGCAAGTGTAAATGTTGCTGCTACAACACTTAAGATGCCTGCACATGAAGCAAGCGTTACGGCTACATTTAAAAAGGCTTCTCCTTCGAACACATCGGGAAGCGGTTCCGTATCAGGTAATAACAATAATAACAACAACAGAAATAAGGGCGGAAATACCATTATCATTTCTAAGTCCGGTATTTCAAATACAGACCTTGCATCAGCGCAGGTTACAGGATCTAGCGATAACTACGTAATCAGAATATCTGAAAGTGCTGCAGCTACAGCAGCTGTAGAAAAGGCTTTGACAAATGAGTACGGAAGCCTTGACGGAATCAGATACAGTGCAATGGATATTTCGCTTTATGATGCAACAGGTACTAACAAAATTACCAATTATTCAGGCTTAAGCGTTACACTTACACTTCCTATTCCCGATGTACTTACTCAGTATGCAGGTAACAATAAGGCTGCAGGTGTTGTAAATGAAAAGCTTGATAAGTTAAGCCCTAAATTTACCACTATTGACGGTGTTCCTTGTATCACATTTACATGTACGCACTTCTCACCTTATACGATTTATGTAGATACAGGTAACCTTACAGCTAACGGCGTTTCAGACATAAGCCCTAAGACCGGCGATATTCAGCCTAAGTGGTTCTTGGTGGCAGGTCTTGCGGCACTTAGTATTGCGTTATTCTTTGTAAAAGATAAAAGAACTGTAACCGGAAGGATAGCTTAACGGTAAAAAGATGACAAGAAGAAAATCAAGAAAAATATTTGGAGTAATTTTGATTTTGCTATCACTTATCGTTGCGATGATCCCTACCGGTGAATCCGTAGCGGAAGATGATTCAAAGTCAAAATTATCAGACTTTCAGCTAAGCGGCACAACATTAATCAGGTATACAGGCACGGCAGAAACCGTGTCTGTTCCCGATTCTGTAAAAGTTATTGCAGATGAAGCCTTTGCAAATAATTCATACATGGTTAATCTTACTCTTCCAAAAGACCTTGAGAAGATTTCTTATGCTGCATTTTCGGGCTGTAACAGTCTTAAAAAAGTAGTGATTCCAAACAGGGTAACAGAAATAGGTTCTGCTGCGTTTTGTAATTGTACAAGCTTATCGGATGTGACAATCGGAACTTCTGTATATAGACTTGGCAGCGGTGTGTTTACAGGCTGTCCCAATTTATCAACGGTAACCGTTTCGGGAAGCGATTATGAGCCTCCAAAGGACGCTTCAGGAAATGTCATTGAAACTCCAAATACCATATCAGGAACTGATATCCCTATTTACAATGATTACTTTGTCTGCGTTGACGGAGCTATATACGATAAGAATAAAGAAACACTTTACGAAGTGCTTCAGGGAGCAAAGAAAAAAAGAAGCGATAAGTCTAAAGATTTAGTGACTGTTACAACCTATGATATGCCTTCAACCGTTACTAACATAATGCCTTATGCGCTTTATGGTTGTAAAAACATTGAATCAATTAATTTATCGCCTAATTTAACAGAAATTCCCGCTTTTGCATTTTCATATTGTAACGGACTTACATCTATTAAGATTCCTTATTCCGTTACATCTATTGATGTTAAAGCTTTTGAGTATTGTATAAACTTAGAAAATGTTGAAATTCCTGTTTCCGTAGAATTTATTCATGATACTGCTTTCCATGGTTGCTCTAAGCTTAAGATTAATGCTCCCGAAGGAAGCTATGCTTCTGAGTGGTTTAAAACCTTTGATAATTCAATGGTAAACATTATTGATACAGAGGATAATTCAGGCTTAACGGATGCTTCCGGAAACAAGATTATTGATATTAATTCTCAAAACAGAAAGCCTATTGAAGGCTTAATCGGTGAAACAATAATAGCCGGAAGACATGCATATTTTATTATCGATAATTCCAAAATGACCGTAAAGGGAACCGATAAAGCTGAACGTGAAAAAGCAGAAGAGCTTGAAGCTGTTCTCCAAACTGAGACAAACGGAAAAGGCTTATCATTACCTAAGTTTGCGGTTGTGGATGATCACATTGCGGGAAAAGCCTTTTACGGAGATACAAATTTAAAAGAATATACAATTGACAATAACATTACATCCATCGGGGATTTTGCATTTGCGAGATCTGCCCTTACAAGCATTGAAATTCCTAACGGTGTTACACACATAGGTATGGGTGCTTTCTATCACTGTGATGATTTAGCCACAATTATGGTGCCTTCAAGCGTTAAAGAAATAGAAGCCTATGCTTTTGCTAAAACCAGGATGATGGATAACTGGAAGTTATACGGAAGTTCTGAGTTCCTTATTATGGGAGACGGAATATTGGTAGCTTACAACGGTCTTAATACTTCCGTAACTATTCCGGAGGGTGTAAAGCAAATCGGACCCGAATGTTTTAAAGATATAAGCAGGCTTATGGAAATATCATTGCCTGACTCTTTGGAAATAATAAGAGAGGGTGCTTTTTATAACTGTAAGAATTTAAGAAGCGTCACAGGCGGAAGCAATGTTAAAACTATTGAAGACAGAGCCTTTTGGGGATGCCCTTTAAATACAATAAGAATTACTGATTCTGTTAAAGAAGTGGGCCTTGATGCTTATGATTTAGACGGCACTTCTTTAAAGGATGAGTATAAGAGTGTTGTGTTTATGGGAAATGAACTTCCAAAGGTTTCTTATACAGATACAACAAGCCGCCTTTCAAACTCAGATTACAGAAGCGATGTATTTTCAGGAGTAAAGGTAGCTATCGTAAACTCCGCTGATGTAAACAGAGTAGATAGTGTACTTGACAGAAACAAGTCAGGTTTTAGTGGTCTTATTTGTGTAATTTCAGAACCTAATAATGAATACTTTAACGGAACCCTTAAGATAATTGATTGCACTCTTACAAAGGAAGAAGCAGAGACCTTCAGCGTTCCTTCCACAATGTATGTATTTGGTAAAGGGTATAATTTCCTTGAAGACGAACTTGATTCAGTCCTTTCAATGGCAAGAAACGGAGCATATTTTGAAACAATAAGCGAAGAAGATGTGCCTAAGGTTTCTTTTACCGGAAATAAGGATACATATACTTTAAACATAGTAAAGGACGATACGGCAAATTCTAAGCTTGTGGACGCATATAAGAGAATTTATGCGGAAAATGTACCTGCAAACTTTACTACATTTGATATTTCTCTTAAAGAAGATAGTTCAAATGTATTGGTTTCAAAGCTTGGACTTGAGTCTGCAAAGGTGTCGATTGAGCTTCCTTCAAATGTGCCCACATCAAATCTTCATGTTATAAGCATGGACGAAGATGGGCAGCTTGAAGATTTCCCTTATGAAGTAAATTCTGATGGCTCAAAGTTAATGGTAAGTTTTGATATTTCACATACAGGAACCTACGGCCTTTATTCATTTAATTCAACAGCAGTATCTAAATATGCGCTTGATGCATCACCTGATACAGGCGAATTAATGCATCCCAAGTGGTTTTTGATGATTGGCCTTTTAGCCTTTGGCTCAGTTTTGTTACTTATAAAGGGTAAAGAAGAGCGAGTTACTGCTTGATTGTATTTTTTAGTTTCATAAATTCAACCGGATTTGGCTTTGTGTCGGATCCGGTTCTTTTATGCATATTTACTTATTTTTAGTGTATATTCTGCGTTTTTGTGTGGTTATTATACTTGACATTGATTGCATCATTGTATACAATCGTACACAAGATACAATTTATCATGGAGGGAAAAGATGTCGCCTAAAAACTCAGATTTATACTCAAATGACGGAATGGACGTATTTACAAACCGTCCTGTTTCCATGAATGAAAAGAATAATCTATTACAGATAGAAGAACATATGTATATTCTTAACGACATTGAAAAGCCCAATGTCTTTAGAAATATGTTCCCTTATTCTGAAATTCCCAAAATTCCTTTCAATGACAGAATAGTGCCACACAATATGCCAAAGAACATTTGGATTACAGATACAACTTTCCGTGACGGTCAGCAATCAAGAGCTCCTTACACAACAGAGCAGATTGTTACAATCTATGATTATCTTCACAGACTTGGCGGCCCCAACGGAATGATTAAGGCAAGTGAGTTCTTTCTTTATTCAAAGAAGGACAGAGATGCGGTTTACAAGTGTATGGAAAGGGGATATGAGTTCCCTGAAGTTACAAGCTGGATCAGAGCTTCAAAAGAGGACTTTAAGCTTGTCAAAGAAATCGGTATGAAAGAAACAGGTATTTTGGTAAGCTGTTCGGATTATCACATTTTCCTTAAATTAAAGATGACTCGTAAGCAGGCTCTTGAACATTATTTGTCTGTTGTAAGAGATTGCCTTGAAGAAGGCATTGCTGTAAGATGCCATTTGGAAGATATTACAAGAGCAGATATCTATGGATATGTTGTTCCTTTTTGCTTGGAACTTATGAAGCTTATGGATGAATACAAGATTCCCATTAAGATTCGTGCTTGTGACACCATGGGATACGGTGTAAACTATCCCGGTGCCGTTATTCCAAGATCAGTTCCCGGTATCATCTACGCCATCCACACTCATGCAGGTGTTCCTCATGAACTTATTGAATGGCATGGCCATAACGACTTTTATAAAGCTGTTGTTAACTCTACAACCGCATGGCTTTATGGCTGTTCTGCAGTTAACACTTCGCTTTTTGGTATCGGTGAAAGAACAGGTAACACACCTTTGGAAGCTATGGTATTTGAGTATGCTCAGTTAAAGGGCGACTTAAACGGCATGGATACAACTGTTATCACAGAACTTGCAGAATACTACGAAAAAGAAATCGGATATCATATCCCTGACAGAACTCCTTTTGTAGGAAAGAACTTTAACGTTACAAGAGCCGGTGTTCATGCTGACGGTTTACTTAAGAATGAAGAAATCTATAACATCTTTGATACAGATAAATTCTTAAACAGACCTGTTATTTGTGCGGTTTCAAACACATCCGGTTTAGCGGGAATCGCTCACTGGATGAACACAAAGTATAAGCTTAAAGGTGACAAGTGCATGGACAAAAACTCGGAGCTTGTGCATGCAGTTAAGGAATGGGTTGACGAAGAATACGCAAACGGCCGTGTTACCGTTATGACAGACGATGAACTTGATGCGGCTATTAAGAAATACACCAAAAAACTTGGATTGGAGAAGATATGGGAAACTACGACTTAAAGCAGGAAGTTACCGATAAGTATTCCTTACGTGGACGTGTTTTCAACAAGATCAGAGAGGATATTCTTTCGGGTAAGTACAAAGAAAACGATGAGCTTAAAGAAATAGCCATCGGAGAAGAACTCGGTGTTTCAAGAACTCCCGTAAGAGAAGCTTTCAGACAGCTTGAACTTGAGGGCCTTATTCAGATTGTTCCCAATAAAGGAGCATATGTAACAGGTATTTCAATGAACGATGTAAAGGATATTTACATGATTCGTTCAAAGCTTGAAGGATTGTGCGCAGCCTGGGCTTGCGAACACATTACAGAGAGTGCCCTTGAAGAAATGGAAGAAAACATTTATCTTGCAAAGTTTCATGCAGAGCGCGGCCATTTTGAACAGATGGCGGAGCTTGATTCAAGATTTCATGAGATTTTATATGAATCATGTAATTCAAAGATGCTTGAGCATTTGCTTAAGGATTTCCATCAATACGTTCAAAGAGTAAGAAAGAAAACTCTTTCTACCACTGAAAGAAGCCTTGCTTCAAACCATGAGCATCAGATGATTATGGAAGCCATTAAGGCTAAGAATGTAAAAGAAGCCGAAAAGCTTGCCACAGTTCATATTCATAATGCATATGACAACATGGTTAAAAATGGTCTTAAGGAGGCTTATTCCAATGAGTAAGATTCAAATGTCCACTCCATTAGTTGAAATGGACGGAGATGAAATGACCAGAATCCTTTGGAACATGATTAAGGATGAACTTATCTTGCCATATGTTGATTTAAAGACTGAGTATTATGACTTAGGTCTTGAAAATCGTAACAATACAAAGGATCAGGTTACCATAGATTCGGCAAATGCCACTTTAAAATACAAGGTTGCGGTTAAGTGTGCAACAATCACTCCCAATGCCCAGCGAGTTAAAGAATATAACTTATCAAGCATGTGGAAGAGCCCTAACGGTACAATTAGAGCGATGCTTGATGGTACAGTATTCAGAACACCGATTATCATTAAAGGCATTAACCCTTGTGTTTCAAACTGGAAAAAGCCCATTACTCTTGCAAGACACGCATACGGTGATGTATATAAAAATGCCGAAATGAAGATTGACGGCCCGGGAAAAGCTGAGCTTGTTTTCACAAAGCCCGACGGAACCGAAGTAAGAGAACTTATCCATGAATTTACGGGCCCCGGCATCATTCAAGGTATTCACAATACAATAGCTTCAATCACAAGCTTTGCATATGCTTGCTTTGATTATGCTCTTTCTTTAAAGCAGGATCTTTGGTTTGCTACAAAAGATACAATTTCTAAAAAGTACGACCACACTTTCAAAGATATCTTTGAAGATATTTATGAAAATGAGTATAAAGAAAAGTTTGAAAAAGCAGGAATTAAGTATTTCTATACTTTGATAGACGATGCTGTTGCAAGAGTAGTTAAAGAGGAAGGCGGATTCATCTGGGCATGTAAAAACTATGACGGAGACGTTATGAGTGACATGGTTTCAAGTGCTTTCGGTTCTCTTTCAATGATGACAAGTGTTCTTGTATCACCTAAGGGTGTATATGAATACGAAGCGGCTCACGGCACAATTCAAAGACACTATTACAGATACTTAGAAGGTGAAGAACCTAAGTCAAATCCTGTAGCTACAATATTTGCCTGGTCCGGAGCTTTAAAAAAGCGCGGTGAGCTTGATTCAAACAAAGAACTTACTGAGTTTGGCGAGCGTCTTGAAAAAGCCGTAATTAAGACAATTGAAAGCGGCATTATGACTGCAGACTTATCAAGAATCTGCACAATCAAAGGTGCAAAGAGTGTTAACACTCATGAGTTTTTCGAAGCCATTAAATCAAATATGTAATTATAAAAGCCATGATTTTCATGGCTTTTTTTATGCCTGTATTTATTTGACACGTATTTAACAAACGAATATAATTAAAGTGTTATGAAAATAACAAAGATACATGTTTGGAGAATAAAATGGACGATAAGAATATTTCACAAGCGGTCATAGGAAGATTACCGAGATACTTAAGATATCTTGGGGAATTAAAGGATTCAAATGTAGAAAGAGTTTCTTCTCAGGAACTTTCCGAACTTATGAATGTAACTGCATCCCAGATCCGACAGGATTTTAACAATTTCGGAGGATTCGGTCAGCAAGGTTACGGCTATAAAGTAAACTTCTTATATGATGAAATTGCAAAGATTCTTGGAATCAACAAAACTCATCATCTTATTATTGTGGGCGCGGGTAACTTAGGTCAGGCCCTTGCAAACTACATGAATTTTGAAAGAAGAGGCTTTCATTTTACAGGTATCTTTGACAGTAATGAAGCTCTTACCGGTAAAAAGATAAGGGATATGTATGTGCAGCCCATGAGCAATCTTGAAAACTTCGTTAAGGAAAATGCAATCGATATTGCGGTTTTAACCATTCCCAAAACAAGTGCCGTAAAAGTCGCAGAGCAGCTTGTTGGATACGGCGTTAAAGCTTTTTGGAACTTTGCTCACGTTGATTTAAACGTTCCCGATGACATTGTGGTTGAAAACGTACACTTATCGGATTCATTAATGAAGCTTTCTTACAACATAACAAGAAAAGAACAGGAAAACGAATAAATCGGAGGCTTTTATGTCAAGAAAAGATGAAGTATTTATTCCGGCTTTACAAAATAAAAAAATACCTCTTTTAACACTGGATAACACATGGCACAGATTGTTTACTCAAACAGATCCTTCGGATGAAATTTTGGCCTTGGAAGAAGAGTTAAACGACCTTTTAAAGAAGCAGGGGAAACTAAACACTGACATTAAAGATATAAGAGCATTAAAAAAGCGTCTTATGGATGAAATAGTGGAGCAGATGAACGAAATGGGCTCCAATATGTCGAAGAAGGCGGAAAAGAAGCTAAACGATAACAAAAGGCTTATTGAAGAATGCAACGAAAAGCTTCAGGAATACGGAGATGACGTTTACGACATTCCTAAAAAGATTAATGAAGTAAACTATAAGCTTATGCTTGAGACCATGGAAATTTGCTACGAGCAGATTCAGGAAAACAACGACGAAATCGAAAACATCAGTAAATGGGTGGATGAGATGAGAGTCGAGTTAAAGAAAAAAGTGGTTCAAAAACAGCAAAAATTAAAGAAAAACCAAAACTTTTACACATATATGCATAATATATTCGGAGCAGAGGTTATAAACATATTTGACATGAAATATAACGTTGAACCTTTAACCAATCAAGACACCGTTAAAGAGAACAAGGAAAAGAGCGAATAAGGCCTTCGTTTTCTTGACGTAGATATATGGGAATGTTATATTTTATTGTATGTTTGTATGCTTAATTTAAGAAAGGAACAGCTATGGACGACGGTTATGTCGCGGCGATTTTTATACTTTTATCCGCGCTTATAATTTTAGTTATTGTCGATATTTTTGTAAGACTATTTAAAAGAAAAGATACTCAGGACCCTACCAATGAAATCATTTCAATGGTTAACGAAGGTCATGAGCAGGGCATGCTTGAAACAAGCGAAGCCACAATGATAAACAACATATTTGAGTTTGGAGACAAAGAAGCGGGAGAAATCATGATTAACCGCTCAAATATCGTTGCAATCGATAAGCATACGGGGTTAATTGATGCTCTTAATTTTATGCTTTCAAACAATAACTCAAGATACCCGGTTTACGATGAAAACTTAGACCATATTATCGGTATTCTTTTCTTAAAAGATGCTATGCGTTTCCATGCAAAAGACGAGACCTTGGATAAGCCCATTGAAGAAATAAAGGGGCTTATCAGAAAAGCTATGTTCATTCCCGAAACCATGAACATTGACGACCTTTTTAAGGCCATGCAGTCTAAAAAGACTCAGCTTGCAATCGTTATTGATGAGTACGGTCAGACCACCGGTCTTATCGCAATGGAAGATATCTTAGAAGAAATCGTCGGAAACATCATGGATGAATATGATGTGGAAGAAAAGCACATAAGAAAAGTCGGTAAAGATGCTTACATTATAGATGGATTTACATCTTTATCGGAAATTGAAGACGTTATTCCCGTTAAGTTTGACGTAGAAGACTTTGAAACCCTGAACGGTTTCATGATTTCACGCCTAGACAGGCTTCCTGAAAAAGGAGAAACATTTACAACAGAAGTTTGCGGATATAATTTTTCGATTTTCAAAGTAGAAAACAGAATGATTTCAAAAGTATCCGTTAAGAAAATAAACAATATGAAAGAAGAGGACCAATAAATGTCAGGACATTCAAAATTTGCAAACATCAAGCACAAGAAAGAGAAAAATGATGCTGCAAAGGGCAAGATTTTCACAATCATCGGTAGAGAAATTGCCGTTGCGGTAAAAGAAGGCGGCCCCGATCCTGCAAATAACTTTAAACTTGCTACAGTTATCGCTAAGGCTAAAGCCAACAACGTACCTAACGATACAATCGAAAGAGGTATCAAGAAGGCTGCCGGCGAAGGAAATTCAGTAAACTACGAATATTGCTCATATGAAGGTTATGGCCCCAACGGTATCGCTATAATTGTTGACTGCCTTACAGACAATAAGAACCGTACCGCAGCAAACGTAAGAAGCGCATTCACAAAGGGTAACGGAAGCATCGGAACTCCCGGTTGCGTATCCTTTATGTTTGATAAAAAGGGTCAGATTTATATCGAAAAAGAAGACTGCCCCATGGAAGCAGATACCTTAATGATGTCTGTATTGGATTGCGGCGCAGAAGACTTTAACGAAGAAGAAGACTGCTACGAAGTTTTAACCGATCCCAATGAGTTTGATAACGTATTAAAGGAAATGGAAAAGGCAGGAATTGCTTTTGCAAGTGCCGAAGTTACCATGATTCCTCAAAACTATGTAAGTCTTACAGAAGAAACTGCAGTTAAGAACTTACAAAGAACATTAGACCTTTTGGAAGAAGATGATGATGTTCAAAACGTTTACACAAACTGGGAAGAGGAAGAATAAATTACTTTAGGAGACGACTAATGAGAAAAGAAACGATATGCGTTCAGGGCGGATATACTCCCGGTAACGGAGATCCCCGTATTATGCCTATCATCCAGAGCACAACCTTTAAGTATTCATCAAGTGATGAAATGGGTAAGCTTTTTGATTTGGAAAAAGACGGTTATTTCTACACAAGACTTGCAAATCCTTCAAACGATTATGTTGCTAAGAAAATCTGCGAACTTGAAGGCGGTGTGGCTGCAATGCTTACATCTTCCGGACAGGCAGCAAATTTCTATGCCGTATTTAATATTTGTGAAGCAGGCGACCATTTCATAATGTCAAGTGCAGTATACGGAGGAACATTTAACCTTCTTAAAAACACACTTGCAAAGATGGATATCGAATGCAGCGTTGTGGATCCCGATTGTACAGAAGAAGAGTTAAATAAGCTCTTTAAAGAAAACACAAAGTGTGTATTCGGTGAGTCTGTTGCAAATCCCGGACTAAATGTATTGGATTTTGAAAAGTTTGCAAAGTGTGCTCATGCTCATGGCGTACCGCTTATCGTTGACAATACATTCCCTACACCTATCAATTGCCGCCCCTTTGAATTCGGCGTTGATATCGTTACTCATGCAACCACCAAGTATATGGACGGACATGCAGCTACAGTAGGCGGATGCATCGTAGATTCAGGTAACTTTGACTGGATGGCTCATAAGGATAAGTTCCCTGGCCTTTGCACACCTGATGAAACATATCATGGAATTGTATATGCAGAAAAGTTTGGAAAGGGCGCATACATTACAAAATGTACCGCTCAGCTTATGAGAGACTTTGGAGCAATTCAGTCTCCTCAGCACGCTTTTTACATTAATATTGGCCTTGAAACCTTGGCTTTAAGAATGGAACGCCACTGCAGCAATGCTTTAAAGATTGCTAAATGGCTTGAAAGCAATCCAAAGGTTGCCTGGGTTAATTATCCCGGACTTGAATCAAATAAGTATTATCCCTTGGCTAAGAAGTATATGCCTAACGGTACAAGCGGTGTAATTACATTTGGTATGGGCTCAAGAGAAGCATCCGCAAAAGTTATGGATGCTCTTAAACTTATCGCAATTGTTACTCATGTTGCGGATTCTCGTACCTGTGTGCTTCATCCCGCAAGCCACACCCACAGACAGATGACAGAAGAACAGTTAAAGGAAGCAGGCATTTCACCTGACCTTATCAGACTTTCTGTCGGAATTGAAAATGTGGATGATCTTATCGAAGATTTGGCACAGGCAATAGGATAATTTTTTTAAAGAGGGGTTTTTATGGACAGATTGGCTATTGTTGTTCCTTGCTACAACGAAGAAGAAGTTTTAAAGATAGCTTCAAAGGCATTAAGAGATACACTTGATGACTTAATCGGAAAGGGAAAGATTGCTGAAAACAGTTATGTTTTGTTTGTAAATGACGGTTCTAAAGACAGAACCTGGGAACTTATTGAAGAAGAACATAAAGAGCATCCAAAGCAGATATTTGGTGTAAAGCTTGCAGGAAATGTGGGCCATCAATATGCCCTTACGGCAGGCCTTCTTACTGCTATGCAGATGTGCGACATGTCTGTTTCTATCGATGCTGATTTGCAGGATGACGTAGCTGTTATTGAAGAAATGGTTGATAAGTTCCACGAAGGAAAAGATATTGTATATGGTGTAAGAAAGAAACGTGATACAGACACTTTCTTTAAACGCTTTACTGCTCAGTCATTCTATAAGCTTATGAATATTATGGGCGTAAAGACTGTATATAACCATGCGGACTTTAGATTAATGAGCCAAAGAGCTATGGTTCAGTTTTCTGAGTATAAAGAATCCAATTTGTTTATAAGAGGTATGATCCCTCTTATAGGATATGAATCGGATTGTGTTTACTACGACAGAAAAGAAAGAGTTGCGGGAGAGAGCAAATATCCTTTAAAGAAGATGCTTGCCCTTGCTTTTAACGGAATTTCTTCTTTTAGCGTTAAGCCCATCACCATGGTTACAGGTCTTGGTGTGGTAATCATTATTTTATCTATCCTTGCCGCTATTTATGCTTTGATTTCTTACGTGGCAGGAAGAGTTGAGCCCGGTTGGACTTCACTTATATTATCAATCTGGTTCCTTGGCGGAGTGCAGTTACTCTGCATAGGATTAATCGGCCAGTATATTGGAAAGATATATATCGAAGTTAAACATAGGCCAAGATACAATATCGAAAAAATTCTTGCTGATAAATGATACAAGGGGAATCCGATATGCAATTTAAAAAGAGTTGGTTCGGACATTCAGTTTTTATAATCGGGACATTGCTTCTGAGTGTATATTTATATACACTCTTTGTTTCGTTATGTATGTTCATGGAAAATGCTAATGGTACATACATAAAGATTCACGGAATCGATGTCTCTTTCTTTTTGGGCATTTTATTTGTGCTTATATTTGCCGGATTGTTTTTACTGGTTGAATATATTAAGAAACACATTTTAATAAAGACATCCTCCACAAGAGATACTCTTTTTAAAATCGCCTTTTGGCTTTTGTTTTCTTTCTTCCTTGCAATTGGAGGATATTTAAGGTTTGCAAACGTATACTTTTCTTTTGCAAACTCAAGTATTCCGAATCCCGATTTTTATAATCAATTACACAATAACTTTTTATCTGCCGAGAATTCATATCCAAACATTATTCTTGGGCTTTACGATAAGCTTTGTGTGCTTTTACTTAGAATATTCGGATTAAAAGACGCGGTGATTGCATACTTTAATGTTGGATTATTCTTGGTTTCTTGTGTACTTATTTTCTTTACTGTTAAGAAAGCTTTTGGAAAGATCCCTGCGCTTGCCGCTTTTTCTTTCCTTATGATTTTTGAATATACGGTAAGCTATAACTCTGACGTAACGGGAACCGTATTTTGGTTCTTTATAGTTTCATTTGTAATATTTGTTACTTCCTATTTTGCGGATTTAACACTGGAAAAAAGGCCTTGGCTTTATGCCGCTATTATGGCCTTTGTAATTGGTTTATTGCTTGTTTTAAACCACTTTTTATTCTTTCCTTTTAGTTTTTCATTCGGTTTTGGCTCTGATAATTCATTGCTTGGATTTTTCATTTCAATCTATTACGTAGTTGCCATTTTACCCGTATTGTTTTCTTTTTACGGTGTACTTGGATATTTGTTTGATAAGAAAGATAAAATCAGTGCCTTAGTGCTTGTTACCATAGTATTTGCAGCATTAATGTACTTTAATAACTCTGAAAATGATTTTGAAATCTGGTATAGCTTATTTGTTTGTATTCTTTCGGGAATCGGTGTAAAAAGACTTTTCTTTGAAGGATACAAGGTGAAAGAAACTGTTTCTGAAGCCGAAACTACAGAAACCGAAGAAGTAATCATTGAAGAGATTAGTGAACCGGGAATTGCAAACGTTGTATCTATTCCTTCAGGAAAGATCGAAGAAAGCAGGATAAAAGAGGTTTCATTTAAGGCATTTGACAAGACTGAAATTGTAAAGGCGCCTTTAGAAGAAGAAGCAAAGAAAGAAATCAAATTTCTTGATAATCCGCTTCCTGTTCCGAAAAAGCATGTTAAAAAGTCGATTGACTATGCATTTGAGCCTGAAGCCGACATGATGAATTACGATATAGAGATTTCGGCTGATGATGATTTTGACATTAAATAGTGTATACATGGTTTTTTGAAAACACAAAATATGGTATATTTAATTGATGACTGTTTTTAGTTTTATGGTCATAAATATTTAAGCTTTTGGATGGTACATTAGAACTTGGCTAAACAAACAAGAGGCAGAAAGCCTCAATCAACGGGTAGAAAAAAATCATATAAACGCACGAAAAAAGACTACGAATTGATTCAGGACATTAAGATTATTCTTATTGTTGCATTGGCAGTTTTCTTTTTCGTGTGTAATTTTGGTGTTATAGGTAAGGTCGGAGACGTTATTTCTTCTTTTGGTTTCGGCCTTTTTGGCGTGCTTAACTATGTAGTTGCACTGTTTATAGCCTTTTTGATCGTTATATACGAGCTTTCCGCAGGAAGCGGAGTAGTAGTTCGTAAAATAGTTGCTTCTTCCGTTTTCTTTTTGCTTATCGATATGATTATTGACTTTATCGGTGGAATAACAAAGACTTTGGAAAAGTATAATTTTATTGAAATGTATAAATACTCCACCGAAAAACGTGGCGGCGGTGTAATTGCGGCTTCACTTGTTTTTGGACTTGAAAAGGCCATTAAACCTGTGGGCACAATCATTGTAATTTTGGTTTTGCTTATCATCTGTCTTGTGATTTTAACGGAAAAATCTTTTGTTAGAGCCGTTAAAGATACAACAGAAGTGATGCTTGAAAGAACGAGAGAAGACAGAGCTTTCAAAGAAGAATTAAAAGAAGACAGAAGAAAAGCATACGAGTTAAAGAAAGAAGAACGTTTAAAAGAGCTTGAAAGAAGAAATCAGGAAAGAGCTCAGGCCTTAGAAAAGAAAGAACAAAAGATTAATCAAAAATCCGATGAGGAAGTTTTAAAGAGAAACAAAAAGGTTACGGGAGTAACTTTCAATACTTTGATTGAAGAACCTGCAAACGTAGAAAAACAGGCGGATGTTTCAAAAAAGAGAAATAAGAATGATGACATTCACGAGATTACATTAAACGGTTTTGAACCATCCACTCTTACTTTTGATGTTTCAAGCGTTCCCATTAACAGTTCTGTGGGAAATGTCCCTGAGGAAGAAGATGAAGAAATCCCCGGAACATTTACTGATTTATCAATCGAAGAAATGTCTCCTTCAATTGTTAAGCCTGCAAGACCTGTTAAAAAGGCTGAGGCCGCGGCACCTTCTTTTGACATCGGAAAAGAAATTAAGAATGAAGAAAATGATATAGAAAAAAGAGAGTACATTTTCCCTCCCAGAACCTTACTTAATAAGGGCACAAAAAAGGCAGGGGATTCTACTCAGAGCATAAGGCAGACGGCTCAAAAGCTTCAGGATACTTTAGCAATATTTGGCGTTGAAGCTACAGTAACTGATATCAGTCAGGGACCTACCGTAACAAGATTTGAGCTTCAGCCTAAGCTTGGCGTTAAGGTTTCAAGGATTAAAAACTTATCAGATGATATTAAGCTTAACCTTGCGGCTTCTGAAATCCGAATTGAAGCGCCTATTCCCGGTAAAGCTGCAATTGGTATCGAAGTTCCCAATAAAGAGGCTCAGCCTGTTGTATTCAGAGATTTAATAGATACTCCCGAATACAATAACTTTGATTCAAACCTTGCATTTGCTGTTGGTAAGGATATTGCGGGTAAAACAATTGTTTACGGAATCGACAATTTCCCTCATTTGCTTATTGCAGGTGCCACAGGTTCAGGTAAATCCGTATGTATAAATACTTTGATAATGAGTATTATATATAAGGCAAATCCCGATGATGTTAAGCTTATTATGATTGACCCTAAGGTCGTTGAACTTAGCGTTTATAACGGCATTCCTCACTTGCTTTTGCCTGTTGTAACAGATGTTAAGAAAGCATCCGCTACACTGGCTTATGCGGTTAATGAAATGCATGAAAGATATAAAAAGTTTTCTGAAGTCGGCGTAAGAGAAATTTCCGGATACAACCGAGAAATCGAGAAAAACGGAGAGGATTCTTTCAACCAAAAGATGCCTCATATCGTAATTATCGTAGACGAAGTTGCGGACCTTATGCTTCAGGAGCGTAAAAACGTTGAAGATTCCATCTGCTCACTGGCTCAGCTTGCCCGTGCCGCAGGTATTCATCTGATAATTGCAACACAAAGACCTTCTGTTGACGTTATCACCGGTATTATTAAAGCCAATATGCCTAGCCGAATTGCTTTTGCCGTATCAAGTAATGTGGATTCAAGAACCATCCTTGATATGGGTGGAGCCGAAGAACTTCTTGGTAAGGGCGATATGCTTTTCTTCCCTAAGGGCTTAAAGAAACCGGTAAGATTGCAAGGCGGATTCATTTCCGATAAGGAAGTTAACTCTGTTGTTGAATTCTTAAAGAAACAGGGTTCACCTTCTTATGACGCTATGATTGAAGAAAAGATAAGGTCATGCGAAAAATCTTCCGATTCATCCGGCGGATCAGGCGCTATGGGAGATGGCGGAGACGGAAATGATGAAATGTTTGTTGAAGCAGGTTTCTATATAATCGATTCGGATAAAGCTTCAATCGGTATGTTGCAAAGAAAGTTCAAAATGGGCTTTAACAGAGCTGCCAGAGTTATGGACCAGCTTGCGGATGCAGGCGTTGTGGGACCGGATCTTGGCACTAAACCCAGAGAGATATTAATGAGCCACGAACAATTCGAGAATTATCTTGAAGAGTACGGCGGTTGATTATATATAAATTTATTTCCATTGGAGTGAACGAATGAAGACAGACATTGAAATTGCACAGGAAGCTAAATTAATGCCTATCAAAGATGTGGCTGCATCTATAGGGATAGCTGAAGATGATTTGGAATTGTACGGTAAGTACAAAGCCAAGATATCCGATGAGTGGTATCAAAGAAACAAAAACAATAAAGACGGAAAGTTAATATTAGTAACCGCCATTAATCCTACGCCCGCAGGCGAAGGAAAAACTACCACCAGCGTTGGTTTGGCACAGGCTTTTTCAAAGCTTAATAAGAAATGTGTTGTTGCATTAAGAGAGCCTTCTTTGGGACCTTGCTTTGGAATAAAAGGAGGAGCTGCCGGCGGAGGATTCGCACAGGTAGTTCCCATGGAAGATTTAAACCTTCATTTTACCGGTGACTTCCATGCAATCACATCTGCAAACAATTTGCTTGCAGCCCTTATTGATAACCATATTCAACAGGGAAATTCATTAAGAATCGACACAAGAAGCATCGTTTGGAAACGTTGCCTTGATATGAACGACAGAGCTTTAAGAAACATTGTTGTAGGCCTTGGAAAGAAGTCAGACGGTGTTGTCAGAGAAGATCATTTTGTTATAACAGTCGCAAGTGAAATAATGGCTATTCTTTGTCTTTCAGAAAATATGAAAGACTTAAAGGAAAAGCTTTCTAAAATAATTGTTGCCTATAACTTTGACGGAGAACCTGTTACCGCAAAGGATTTACAG
Organism: Lachnospiraceae bacterium; assembly: GCA_016291405.1. GTDB lineage: Bacteria > Bacillota > Clostridia > Lachnospirales > Lachnospiraceae > UBA1258. The sequence goes on along the minus strand of JAEEXG010000002.1, from coordinate 20,303 downwards.
GCTGTAGGTTCCATGGCAGCCCTTTTAAAAGATGCCATTAAGCCTAACCTTATTCAGACACTTGAGCATACTCCCGCAATTGTACACGGCGGACCGTTTGCAAACATTGCTCACGGATGCAACTCTGTTATTGCTACAAAGTATGCTTTAAAGATGGCTGATTACGTTATTACGGAAGCAGGCTTTGGCGCTGATTTAGGTGCTGAAAAGTTCTTTGATATTAAGTGTAGAAAGGCTAACTTAAAGCCTGATGCATGTGTGCTTGTTGCTACAATCAGAGCTTTAAAGTATAACGGCGGTGTTAAAAAGGCTGATCTTGGAATTGAAAACCTTGATGCATTAAAGAAGGGTATTTCAAACCTTGAAAAGCATATTGAAAACTTAAAGCAATACAATGTTCCCATTGTTATTACTTTAAATGCATTTTCTTCAGATTCCGATGCGGAAGTTAAGTTTGTTAAAGACTTCTGCGAAGAAAGAAACTGTGAATTTGCTCTTTCAAAAGTATGGGAATTTGGCGGTGAAGGCGGAATCGAGCTTGCAAATGCCGTATTAAAAACTTTGGAAGAAAAGAAGAGCAACTTTGCTCCTATTTATGAAGATTCTTTACCTTTAAAGGAAAAGATAGAAACTGTAGCAAAGAAGATTTATGGCGCAAAAGATGTAAATTTCTCTTCTGAATCATTAAAGATGCTTGATAAGCTTACAGATTTGGGATTTGGTAATTTGCCTGTTTGTATCGCAAAGACTCAGTATTCTTTATCGGATGATGCCACATTGCTTGGACGCCCCGAAAACTTTACTTTAAATGTAAGAGAAGTATATATAAGCGCAGGTGCAGGATTTGTGGTTGTTTTAACAGGGCAGGTAATGACAATGCCCGGACTTCCCAAAGAACCTGCGGCTCACAGAATTGACGTTAATGAAAGCGGTATGATTACAGGACTGTTTTAGGAGATAAAATGGAAATTATTGACGGAAAGCTTACTTCATCGATTATAAAAGATGAGCTTAAAGAAAAAGTCGAAGAATTAAAAAAGCAAGGTAAAACAGGTTCTTTGGCCGTTATCCAGGTTGGTAACGATCCGGCTTCTTCAATCTATGTTAAGAATAAAAAGAAGGCCTGTGAGTATATAGGAATCGGTTCAGTTTCATACGAACTATCCGAAAGTACTACCCAGGAAAAGCTTCTTGATACTATTGATGAATTAAATAAAAGAAGTGATATTGCAGGAATTTTGGTGCAGCTTCCTTTGCCTAAGCACATAAACGAAGATGAAGTAATTAAAGCTATTTCACCAAAGAAAGACGTTGATGGTTTTCATGTTGAAAATGTTGGAGCATTGTGCGTAGGAGAAGACGGTTTTGTCTCTTGCACTCCCGCAGGTGTTATTGAACTTTTAAAAAGATACAATGTTGAAATGTCCGGTAAAAACTGTGTTGTTGTTGGAAGAAGCAACATTGTAGGAAAGCCCATGGCACTTTTAATGCTAAGAGAAAATGCTACGGTTACCGTTTGTCATTCAAAAACTCAGAACTTAAAAGATGTATGTAAAAACGCAGATATCTTAATCGTTGCAATCGGTAAACCTAAGTTTATAAACGAAGAATATGTAAAAGACGGAGCCGTTGTTATTGATGTTGGAATTCACAGAGATGAAAACAACAAAATGTGCGGTGATGTTGATTTTGAAAGCGTTAAAGACAAGGTTTCAAAGATTACCCCTGTTCCCGGTGGCGTAGGCCCTATGACCATTGCTATGTTAATGAACAATTGTGTTAAAGCTATAGAAAAAATGTAATTTATCCAAATCAGTGAGGATTGCCATGAAGTGTCCCAATTGCGGAAATGAAATTAAAAACGGCGAATTATATTGTGAAAAGTGCGGAGCTGAACTTCAGATAGTTCCGGATATGGAAATTGATATTGAAAGCGAAATGAAGAAAACAATGTCTCACATTGCAAAAGATGACATTGCAAAGGACTATGATATCGATTTCGATGATGATCCCAATATTATCTCTATGATTTTGGGTACTCACAAAAGCGGTAAGTTCTTTTATGTTTTCCTTGGAATAATTGTTGTTCTTATTTTGGTGGCAGCAATTTTACTCGGAAGAAGAATCAGTTCACAAAACAGTTACGATTATCAGATGTCAAAGGCTGTTGAATACAGCGACAGCGGTAACTATTTAAGCGCTATTTCATCCCTTGAGGCAGCTTACAAGATAAAGCCTAGTTCCGATATTTTATTTACAATAGCCGACTATTATTACACCCTTGAAAGAGATAACGATGCTATTTACACTCTTCAGGAAGTAATAGGTTCTGACTTTACTCAGGTTGAGAAAGAATCTGCATATAAGAAAATAATTTCTTTGTACTTATCATCTCAAAACTATGAAATGCTTGCAGAGGCTTTAAAGGATTGTAAGATTGACAGTATTGTTAAAAACTACGGCGAATACATGGTATTTGAGCCTGAATTTAACTTAAATGAAGGCACATACAACGAAACCGTTACACTTAAGCTTTCAACCGAAGGCCCCGGTAAGATTTACTATACTACCGATAAGTCCGTGCCAAATACAGGGTCAAATCTATTTGAAAGCCCTATTTTCCTTGAATACGGAAGCTATGTGATTAATGCGGTATATGTAAGCCCTCACGGTGTTGTAAGTGATGTGGTTACAAAGAAATACCTTATTGACGTTGAGTTTGAATTTGAACCCGATATTTTAACGGAATCGGGAGAATATACAACGGCTACGTTGATTGAAGCCGATGTTCCTCCCATGTATACTCTTTACTATACGGTTGACGGAGGAGATCCTGACAAGAACTCAAAGCAGTATAAAACTCCTATTCCAATGGAAGCAGGAGAGCATACTTATAAATTCGTCTGCTACGCCGCAGACGGCACTATGAGCAGTGTGGTTGAAAGAAAATACACTCTTAACTATAACCCCACTTATACACCTGCACAGGCCGTGCAGAGACTGTCTGAATACCTTATTCAAACCGGTTACTTTATTGACGGAGAAAGAAAAGAAGGAGTAAGCGGCAGATTCCTCCTTATGTATTCCGTTATTTACCCTATTGAAGGTATGGGAAACTACTATTTTGTGGTAGAATATCATGAAAGCGATGCCGGCATAAGGACTAATACAAACAACATTTATGCCGTAGGATGCGATGATTTGTCGTTATATAAAGTTAAATCTTCCGGAAACGGTGATTATACATTAGTTGGATTTTAGGGTATATGAATTTTAGGAAGGAAAATGAAAAAATGTACCAGATTTTGAGAGCAAGAGAGCTTACCACTAACATTTATGAAATGATTGTAAAAGCTCCCAGAGTTGCTAAGTCTTGTTTGCCCGGACAATTTGTTATTGTCAGAGCAAATGAAGATTCCGAAAGAATTCCCCTCACTATTTGCGATTATGACAGAAATGAAGGAACAATTACCATCGTGTTCCAGATTGTAGGTGCGGGAACAAGTTTTATGGCAAATTTAAAAGAAGGAGATTCGTTCCATGATTTCGTAGGACCTTTAGGCTGCCCTTCTGAATTTTGCACTGAGTCAATTGAGGAACTTAAAAAGAAAAGTATCGTTTTTGTTGCAGGTGGCGTAGGAACAGCTCCTGTTTATCCTCAGGTTAAATGGCTTAAAGAAAACGGCGTAAATGCTGATGTTATTGTTGGTTCCAAAACCAAAGACCTTCTTATCTTGGAAGATGAAATGAAGGCTGTTGCCGGAAATCTCTATGTAACCACAGATGACGGTTCTTACGGAAGAAGCGGTATGGTTACAAAGACATTGCAGGACCTTGTTGACGAAGGAAAACATTATGATGTGTGCGTTGCTATAGGCCCGATGATCATGATGAAGTTTGTGTGCAAGCTTACTAAGGAATTAAACATTCCTACTGTAGTTAGCCTTAACCCCATTATGGTAGACGGTACCGGAATGTGCGGTGCCTGTCGTGTTACCGTTGGTGATAAGGTTAAATTCGCTTGCGTAGACGGACCTGAATTTGACGGACATTTGGTTAACTTCGATGAGGCTATGAAGCGTCAGACACTTTATAAGACCGAAGAAGGAAGAAAATATCTTGAAGCAAAAGAAGGCGCCACACACCATGGCGGCTGCGGAAACTGTTAGGAGGGTAATCATGGACGTATTAAAGAAAGTACCGGTTCGTGAGCAGGATCCAAAGGTGCGCGCCACGAACTTTGAAGAAGTTTGTTTGGGATACAACGAAGAAGAAGCTATAGCTGAAGCTTCAAGATGCATTAATTGTAAGAATGCACAGTGTATGAAGGGATGTCCCGTTTCAATCAACATTCCCGGATTTGTAGAACAGGTTAAGAACGGTAATTTTGATAAAGCTTATGAAATCATAAGCGAGTCATCAGCCCTTCCCGCTGTTTGCGGACGTGTTTGTCCTCAGGAAAGCCAGTGTGAAGGTAAATGTATAAGAGGCATTAAAGGCGAGCCTATTTCTATCGGTAAGCTTGAAAGATTCGTTGCCGATTATGCCGCAAAGAACAATATTAAACCCACTGTTACAGCTGAAAAGAAGGGTAAGAAGGTTGCTGTTATAGGTTCAGGCCCTGCAGGCTTAACCTGTGCGGGAGACCTTGCAAAAATGGGATATGACGTTACTATTTTTGAGGCTCTTCATCAGCCCGGAGGAGTGCTTGTTTACGGTATTCCCGAATTCAGACTTCCCAAGGAAAGAGTTGTAGCAAAAGAAATTGAAAACGTTAAATCTCTTGGCGTAAAGATTGAAACAAACGTTGTTGTAGGTAAATCTATTACTGTTGATGAACTTATGAACGATGAAGGCTTTGATGCCGTATTCATCGGTTCCGGTGCAGGACTTCCTAAATTCATGGGAATCCCCGGAGAAAATGCCAACGGTGTATTCTCTGCCAACGAATATCTTACAAGAAGCAACCTCATGAAGGCCTTTGACGAAAACTCAAGCACACCTATTATGAGAGCAAAGAAAGTTGCTGTTGTAGGCGGCGGTAACGTAGCAATGGATGCTGCTAGAACCGCTTTAAGACTTGGCGCTGAAGTTCATGTCGTATACAGAAGAAGTGAAGAAGAATTACCTGCCAGAGTAGAAGAAGTACATCATGCAAAAGAAGAAGGTATTATTTTCGATCTTCTTACCAATCCCGTTGAAATCTTAACAGATGAAAACGGATGGGTTAATGCAATTAAGTGCATTAAGATGGAACTTGGTGAGCCTGATGAATCAGGAAGAAGATCTCCTGTTGAAATCCCCGGCTCCGAATTTACAATTGATGTCGATGCCGTAATCATGTCTCTCGGAACAAGCCCCAATCCTTTGATTTCATCAACAACAAAGGGACTTGAAATCAATAAAAGAAAATGTATTGTTGCTCAGGAAGACTGCGGTAAGACTTCAAAGACAGGCGTTTATGCAGGCGGTGATGCCGTTACAGGCGCAGCTACCGTAATTTTGGCTATGGGTGCAGGTAAGACTGCTGCCGCAGGTATTGATGAATTTTTATCAGGTAAATAAATCGGAGGAATAAAGATGCCCTGGTGTCCCAAATGTAAACTTGAATATGTAGAAGGCATAAAAGTATGCCCCGATTGTAATGTGGAGCTTGTTGAAGAGCTTAAAGAGGAAGAGGTTTCTTTTGATCCTGAGTTTGCGGAAAACTATTCTGATGAAGTAACCGAAGCTTTGGAAGAAGAAAATCTTACTGATATTCAAAAGCTTACGCCCGAAGAAATGGAAGCAATTATGCTTAGGGCAGAACAGCTTAAGAACTTTGAAGAAAATCCTGTTTATAAATCAAAGAAAGATAAGCTTTTAAACAACAAATCCGCTTACGGAGTGCTTATTGTGAGCGGGCTTTTGGGACTTTTGGTTATTCTTTTGGATGTGTTTGGACTTATAACACTTCCTTTATCCGGTTCCTCAAGAGTACTTACCTTTATAGTGCTTGGCGTATTATTTGCCGTATTTCTTTTAACAGGCTTTATTTCATTAGGAAATGTAAAGAAGTTAAAGCCTGAAGTTGAAAAAGAAGAAAAGCTTATAAATGATATAGTTGAATTTATTAAGCAAAATAAGTTAAACGGAAGCTACAAAAAGCCTAATCCCGAAAACTATGAAGCAGAATACTTAGAGCTTAACAATAAGGTCGTTTCGGACGTTAAAGAAGCGTTCCCTGATTTGGAACCGGGATTTGCTTATTATGTAGTTGACCGCTTCGCAGGAGACATTCTTGATGAAGATTAAGCTGATTACAGTTGGAAAAATAAAGGAGAAATTCTTTAAAGACGCTATTTTGGAGTATTCCAAAAGGCTTTCCAAGTTTTGTAATCTTGAAATAATCGAAGTTCAGGATGAGATGACTCCGGATAAAGCTACAGATGTTGAAAATCAGAAAATATTAGAAAAAGAAGGAGACAGAATCCTTTCCAAAATAAAGGATTCTGATTTCCTTGTTACTCTTGAAATAGAAGGTAAGAAGTTATCAAGCGAAGATTTGGCTAAAAAACTTTCTTCTATTTGTTTATCAGGACAATCAACCATTGATTTTGTCATAGGCGGATCTTTGGGGCTTGATAAAAAAGTAAAGAAACGTTCTGATTTTTCACTTAGTTTTTCAGATATGACATTCCCGCATCAATTGATGCGGGTAATTGTGCTTGAACAGATATATCGTGCATTTAAGATAAATGCAAATGAACCCTATCATAAGTAAGCGGAAAGGATTGTATGGAGAAAGTTATTGAATTTTCCGGTGAACAATTAAGAACTTTATTTGGTCAAAACGATAAGTATCTTGAAAAAATAGAGAATAAGTTAAACGTTATTTTAGTAAACAGAAACGGCGTTTTAAAAATAATCGGAGAAGAACCGAACGTAGAATCCGCTTATTCCATGATGACAGCTTGTTTAAAAACGGTTAAAGGAGGCGACGATTTGGAAGAACAAAAAATAGACTATGCTATTTCTTTAGCTAAAGAAAAGCAGGAAGAAGCCCTTTCATTAATCGATAAGGAAGTAATTTGCCATACTGTTAACGGTAAGCCCATAAAACCTAAGACATTAGGTCAGAAGGCTTATGTAGATGCAATGAAGAAAGATATGGTGGTGTTTGGTATCGGCCCTGCAGGTACAGGTAAAACTTACCTTGCAATGGCTTTGGCCATTACCGCTTTTAAAAATAATGAGGTAAATAAGATTATACTTACAAGACCTGCTATTGAAGCGGGAGAAAAACTTGGATTCTTGCCCGGCGACTTGCAAAGTAAGGTTGATCCTTATTTACGACCTTTGTACGATGCTTTATATCAAATCATGGGAGCTGAAGGTTTTCAGAAAAACATGGAGAAGGGGCTTATTGAAGTGGCGCCCTTAGCCTATATGCGAGGAAGAACCTTGGATGATGCTTACATTATCCTTGATGAAGCTCAAAACACCACTCCCGCCCAAATGAAGATGTTTTTAACCCGTATCGGTTTTGGCTCTAAAGTAGTTATTACCGGCGACTCCACACAAAAAGACTTGCCTAAAGATGTAACAAGCGGTCTTGATGTGGCTATAAAAATATTAAAGAATATCGAAGGAATCAGCGTTTGCAATTTAACAAGTAAAGACGTTGTAAGACATCCTTTGGTTCAAAAGATTGTAAAGGCATACGAAGTATACGAAGAAAAGGCAGCAAATAAAAACAAACAAAGGAAGAAATAATTTTGAGCACTCTTTCAAAAAAGAAGACAATTTCAGCCGTTTTAATATTGTTTCTTACCGTTTTGGTTACCCTCACAATGTCTTTTTTATACGATAAGACATGGGGCGAAATAATCAGAAACGGTGTATTTGCGCTTTCATTTTCTTTAGGACTTATTTATTTCTTACAGTATTGTTTAAAGACAGAGAGAATGGATTACGATAATGCGGAACACCCATACAGATTTTTGGTGGTCTACCTATCGGGACTTGTTTTAACGGTTCTTTTTCCTTTGATTGATAAAAAGGGATGGATTTTTTTAACCATTGCAATTGCGCTTTCCCTTTTTTCAAATGCATTCATTTCTTTTTATGTTTCAGCCTCATTTATAATACTGGCTGTTTTGCTTTCGGGAACGGAGATTGTTACCGTAGCGGTTTATTTCTTGGCTTCTTTCTTAGGAATAATGCTTTTTCAGGATATCGATAAACAATTTAAAGTTGCTTCATCGATATTTTTGTCTGTTTTATTCCTGGCAGTATTTGAAATAGCGGGCTTTGTTATGCTTGATAATTCAAAGCTTGATGCAGAGCAATTTATTATGCCTATTGTTAATATAGCCATTAATTCAATTGCTTTGTTTTTTTGCTTAAAGTATTTTAATACAACTGTTGCTAATCGTTACAGAAATAAGTATTTAGAGTTAAACGACCAGGAATACTCAGCGTTGATCGAACTTAAAAACGTATCAAAAGAAGAGTATTACAGGTCGATTCATACAGCATATCTTGCAGAAAGAATGGCCAATTCCATAGGATGCGATGTGGATATCACCAAAAACTGCGCATACTATCACAGAATAAAGAAAGCTTTCGACTTATCGGAAAAGGGATGTGAGGAGTTTGTTGAAAAGAATCAATTCCCGCCAAAGGCCGCAAAACTGCTTTTAGGGTTCTTGGATAAAAACTCAAGGCTTGTATCAAAGGAAGCTTGTATTGTTTATTTATCCGATAAGTTTATTTCGACTTTAATGAGCATTTTTTCAAAAGATAAGAAGGCTAAGGTAGATTATTCGGCTTTGGTTGACACATTGTTTGAAAAGAATTTTATTAAAGAGACTTTATCAGAGAGTGATCTTACTCAGAAAGACTTTAGACAAATCAGAGAGATTATTTTAAAGGAAACATTATATTATGACTTTTTACGTTGAGAATGAATTCGATTTTGAATTTGGTTTTGATGTTGAAAATCTTATAAAGAGTTTAACCGAAGAAACACTTAAATCAGAGAACGTTCCGTTTCTTAATGTATCTTTAAATGTTTCTTTCACAGATGATGAGAATATTCATGTTATTAATAAAGAGTTTAGGAACATGGATAAATCTACCGACGTTTTATCATTCCCTGCCATAGATTTTAATGCTCCAGCCGATTTTAGCGGCATTAAGGAAGGCGACCCTGAATACTTTGATTGTGAGACAGGGGAGCTTATTCTGGGAGACATTATGATATCAACAGATCATGCTGTAAGTCAGGCAGATGAATACGGTCATTCTTTAAAGCGTGAAGTAGCATTCCTGATAACTCACAGCCTTTTACATTTGCTTGGCTACGATCATGAAAGTGATGATGAGAGAGAAGTCATGGAAGCTAAACAGGAAGAAATACTAAAAAGATTAAATATTACAAGAGATTGATTAATGCCTATTGAGAAGAACGAAAAGAATAAATTTAATAATTTTTTGGTGCAGGGAAGCATCCTTGCTATAGCGGGAATTTTAGTAAGAGTATTGGGACTTGCTAAAAGAATTCCCATGCCATACATTATCGGAGACGTGGGTAACGCTTATTATTCCGCGGCTTATGAAGTATATAATGTGGCTTTTACAGTTTCTGTTTACGGTATTCCCCTTGCGGTTTCAAAGCTTGTTTCGGCGAAGGTGAGTAAGGGTGAATACAGAAATGCAGACAAGATATTTAAGTGCACTTTAAGATTTGCCGTTATTTTAGGTTTGCTTGTTTCAGGCTTTGTGTTTGTTTTTGCTGATGGATTATCAAAGATGAACCACGAGCCTATGAGCTATCTTGCTTTAAGAGTTTTGGCTCCGGCACTTTTGCTCTTTTGTATAAGTGCGGTATTCAGAGGTTATTTCCAAGGAATGGGCTCAATGGTCCAAACCGCTTGTTCTCAGCTTATTGAGACAATTGTCCTTGTCCCTGTAGGCCTTGGTTGTGCATATTATTTTACCAAGTATGGACGTAAAGTCGGTGCACTTTTACAAAATGAAAACTACGCCAATGCATATGGTGCTGCGGGTGCTACTTTAGGATATACGGTTGGCGCGGCATTTGCTTTGACCTTTATGATTTTGGTTTATAAAGCAAATAAGAGAACCTTCCAGAAGCGTATTTTCAGAGATCCTACCCATGTTATTGACTCATCATGGGATATTTACAAGGCTTTGCTTGTTACCATTGTTCCTATAACGGTTGGTTCTTTTGTGAATAATATTTCAAATTATCTTGATATGTGCCTTCATAACTGGATGATGGATGTTAAGGGCTTAGAGGCTATTAAATCCGTCAACTGGGGCATTTATTCAGGAAAATATTTAGTGCTTATTAATGTCCCCATTGCAATTGCTGCTTCAATGGGCATGTCAACGGTACCTACAATATCGGGACTTATGAAAAGAAAAGAATATCATGAGTTAAATCAAAAGATTGAAAGCGTAATAAGGCTTGTAATGATTATTGCTTTTCCTTGTGCTATTGGCTTGGCAGTTGTTGCTCCTAACGTAGTGTGGATGTTATTTTCAACAAAGACTCCCACGGCGCCCAATCTTTTAAGAATCGGAAGTATCGGTGTTGTGCTGTTTTCTTTATCAACTCTTACAAACGGTATACTTCAGGGAATGGGAAGGCTTATTAAGCCTATTACTCACGGCCTTATTGCAATTGTGATTCATGCAAGTATTTTGCTTTCGCTTTTGTATTTTACTGATTTAAACATTTATGCTGTTGCATTATCAAACAACATTTTTGCATTGGCAATATTTGCTATGAATATTGTTTCCATCAGGAGAATACTTAATTACAGACAGGAAGTAAAAAAGACATTCGTTTTACCCCTTTTGTGCTCGTTGGCAATGGGCTTGATTGTCTTTGTGCTAGACAGTGTATTGTCTAAGGTATTACACAGCAGATTTACCGTTGTTTTATCTGTGCTTGTGGGTGCAGTAGTTTATTTAATAACAATGCTTCTTACAAAGGGTATTACAAGATATGAGCTTGAAAAGTTCCCGGGCGGAAGCAAGTTATATAAAATCTTTAAACGTTTGCATTTATGTGCGTAAGGGGTGAATATGAAAAATGTCGGAATTATCGGAGCTGGTGCAAGTGGATTGATGGCTGCCATTGAAGCGGCAGGAGAAGGTGCAGCGGTTACTTTATTTGAAAAAAAGGACCGTGTCGGTAAAAAGATATTGGTAACGGGAAACGGTAGATGCAATTTTACCAATGCCAATATTTCAAAAGATTATTACTATACCGACGATGATGATTTTGTCGAAAGAGTTTTATCTAAGTTTGGTAATTCGGAGCTTTTAATGTATTTTACCGGCTTGGGTCTTTTGATTCGTGAAAAGAACGGATATTTTTATCCTTCATGCGAACAGGCTTCAGCAGTATTGGACTTGTTAAGGCAGGCTTTAAGCGAAAAGAATGTAGACGTAAAGACGGATAGTAATGTAATTTCTGTTTTAAACAAAAATGACAAATATGTCGTAAAACTTGAAAACGGCGATACTTATGAATTTGATGCCGTTATTGTTTCTACAGGCGGTAAAGCGGGTCTTGCACCTAAAGAAACTGTTAACGGATACGACATTTTAAATAAGCTTGATCATAAATCAACCAAATTATATCCGGCCCTTACTCAGATTAAATGTGATGGATTAAATTTTAAGGGTTTATCGGGAGTAAAGAGTGATTGTGTGCTTTATTTATTTGCCGATGAAAACCTTATTATGAGTCAGGGAGGGGAGTTGCTTTTCACTGACTCCGGAATTTCGGGAATTGTTTCTTTCCAGATAAGCCACTGTGTTGCAGAGTTTTTGGATAATAAGAAGAAGGTTGAAGTTGTACTTGATTTACTTCCCGGTATTGAAGAAGAAAACCTCAAAGCATTTATAGTTCCTAAAATGCTTCTTCATCCAAATCAGACTTTGGAAGAATTCTTTGTAGGGCTTCACAACAAAAAGCTTAATACCGAAATTATCAAAAGATCAGGCTTAAAGCCTTCAATGAAAGTTTCGGATGTTGATAAAGACACTCTTTTAAATGCTGTATTAAGCTTAAAAGAGGTTACCGTTAAAGCTACCGATGTTAACGGCTTTGACAAAGCTCAGGTTACAGGCGGCGGTATTTTAACAAGTGAAGTGACTGATGACCTTGAATCAAAGCTTCATAAGAATCTCTTTATTACAGGCGAATTGTTAAATGTAGACGGGTTATGCGGAGGTTACAATTTACAATGGGCTTTTTCTACGGGAATTATTGCAGGAAGAGCCGCCGGCAAACAAGAGGATAAATAATGATTTTAATTAATCAAATAAAGTTAAAACCGGATGCTAAGGAAAATGCACTTCGCTTAAAAGCAGCATCGATTTTGAAGGTTTTACCCGAAGATATTATTTCTCTTTCAATTGAGAAAAAATCAATCGATGCAAGAAAGAAACCTGATATATTTATTGTCTACTCCATTGCATGTGAAGTTAAGCATGAAGACAGTGTTTTAAGAAGGCATGCTCATAACAATCAGGTTTCTTTGTACAAACCTGTTAAATATACTTACGAAATAACCGGTAAAGAATTCATGCGCTCAAGGCCTATAATCGTCGGTGCAGGCCCTGCAGGGCTATTTTGTGCGTATTTTTTGGCTAAAGCAGGATATAAGCCCATTTTAATAGAAAGAGGCTTTGACATTGACACAAGAACTAAAGATATTGAAAGCTTCTGGACTACAGGTAATTTAAACAGGAATTCTAATGTCTTATTCGGAGAAGGCGGCGCCGGAACTTTCAGTGACGGAAAGCTTAACACTTTGGTTAAAGATAAATTTGGAAGAAACAAAGAAGTTCTTGAGATTTTTGTTAAGTACGGAGCAAATCCCAACATCCTTTATGAAGCAAAGCCTCATATCGGCACCGATGTATTAAGGGATGTAATTAAGGCCATGAGAGAAGATATAAAGGCTTATGGCGGTGAAATAAGGTTTAATGCAGAACTTACCGACATATCGATTAACGACGGTAGAGTAAGCTCTGTAACAATAAATTCAAACAATACGTTAGAGTGCGACAATCTGGTGCTTTGTATCGGACACAGCGCCAGAGACACCTTTAAGATGCTTTATGATAAAGGCTTAAAGATGGAGCAAAAAGATTTTGCGGTGGGCTTTAGAATTGAGCATAGTCAGAAGATGATTGATAAAGCTCTTTATACGGATAATGAGGAGATTTTAAAATATCTTCCTCCGGCATCTTATAAGTTAACCTATAAGTCTACGAGTGGACGCGGTGTATATTCTTTTTGTATGTGTCCCGGAGGCTATGTAGTCAATGCTTCTTCTGAGCCTGAATGCTTATGCGTTAACGGTATGAGCTATTCAAAGCGTGACGGAGAAAATGCAAATTCTGCAATTGTTGTAAGCGTTTCTTCAAAAGACTATGAAAGCGAACATCCTTTGGCTGGTGTTGAATTTCAAAGAAAGATTGAAAGAAATGCCTATAAAGAAGGAAACGGAGCTATTCCCGTTGAATTCTATTCAGACTTTAAGGCTGAAGTAAACGGATTTGAAAATCTTAACGATCAAAACCTTGATGAATTAATGGCTGTTAAGCCTCAGACTAAAGGGGTATATACAAAAGCGAAAGTCAGTAGTATTCTTCCTAAGGAGATGTCTGAAGCAATAGTAGAAGGAATTGATTATTTTAATAAAATTATTCCGGGATTTTCAAGTGACTATGCTTTACTTAGTGCCGTTGAAAGCAGAACATCTTCGCCTGTAAGAATTACAAGAGAATTTGATTCATTTGAAAGCATAAACGTTAAAGGAGTTTATCCTTGCGGAGAAGGTGCGGGCTATGCAGGCGGAATCACATCTGCTGCCATGGACGGCATGAAAGTATTTGAAAAAATTATAAGTAAATATAAGCCTTTTTAGGCGGAGGATTTTATGAGTACCAAAATGACTATGGATGAAAAAATAAAGCGTATCAATGAGCTTTATCATTTGTCTAAAGAAAGAGCATTAACCAATGAAGAAGCATTGGAACAAAAGTCTTTAAGACAGGATTATATCGATTCTATTAAAAAAGGCTTAAAGGCACAGCTTGAAAACATAGAGATTCAGGAATTGGATGGTTCAATAACAAAGGTTCACAAGATAAAGTAACGTTTATATTGGGTGTATAAGGGATGGATAAAAGGGAAATAAGGAAGGATTTGATTGATAAGCGTGATGCTATCAAATCAGATGATTGGGTTGAGTTTTCAAACAAAATTCAAAGGAATATTATAAGGTCTTCTTTATACAGAAATGCCGAATGCATTTTGTTATATTCTGACTTTCATGGTGAAGTCGGAACTTTTTCTTTGATTGAAGCCGCACTTTTAGATAACAAGAAAGTTTTCTTGCCTAAGGTGTGTGAAAACTTCATGGAAGCAAGAATGGAGTTTTATCAGATCTATTCTACACAAGAATTAATTGATGGCTTTATGGGGATTAAAGAACCCATTGGTTCTTTAGACAGGGTGTTTTCTTTAGATGAAATCGACCTTTCAAAGACTGTGGTTTTTGTGCCGGGAGTTGCTTTTTCAAAAGACAATTACAGGCTTGGATACGGTAAAGGCTATTATGATAATTATTTAAAAGATAAAGATGAAATGCTTAAAATCGGCCTTTGCTTTTCCATGCAGGTTACGGATACGATTCCAAATGAGGAACACGATATAAAGATGAATTATGTTATTACAGAAAAAACTCGTGTTTTGGATATAAATATGATAGATAGTTTGAGGATTTAATATTGATTTACAACGACGATGAATTATTGCAGTTAGACTACATTGATAAGTTAAGAAAGCTTGTTTACAACAAAGAGCAGAAGCTTGGAAGAAAGTTAACCTGTCAGGTGACCACTTTCGGTTGTCAAATGAATGCCAGGGACTCAGAAAAGATTCTTGGTATTTTAAAGTCTGTGGGCTTTGAAGAAAAGCTTGATGAAGCAGATGATGCGGACTTTGTTATTTACAATACCTGTACAGTCAGAGATAACGCAAACCAGAGAGTTTACGGAAGACTCGGAGCTTTAAAGAGCCACAAGAAAAAGAATAAAGAAATGAAGATTGCCTTATGCGGATGCATGATGCAGGAACCTTCTGTTATAGAAAAGATTAAAAAGAGTTATCCCTTCGTTGATCTTGTTTTTGGTACCCACAATATTTTTAGCTTTCCTCAGCTTTTACTTCGTACATATGAAGAAAACAAGCAGGTAATCGAAATCTGGGAAAGCACTGACAAGGTTGTTGAAAGGCTTCCCGTTGCAAGAAAGTATAAATTTAAGTCAGGCGTAAACATTATGTTTGGCTGTAATAACTTCTGTACTTACTGTATCGTTCCTTTCGTTAGAGGAAGAGAACGAAGCAGAAGACATGAAGAAATAATTGAAGAGATTAAGCGTCTTGCCGATGACGGCGTTAAAGAAGTTATGCTTCTTGGACAAAACGTTAACTCATACGGAAACAATCTTGACAATGAGGTTTCTTTCCCAGAACTTTTAAAGATGGTTGAAGAAGTTGAAGGAATTGAAAGAATCCGCTTTATGACATCTCACCCCAAGGATTTATCTGATGAATTAATTGAGGTGATGGCTAACTCCAAAAAGATTTGTAAACACATTCATTTGCCTCTTCAGTCAGGCTCAACTGAAGTTTTAAGACGAATGAATCGTAGATATACAAAAGAACAGTATTTGGCTTTGGTTGAAAAAATAAGAAAGGCAATGCCGGATATTTCTATTACAACTGACATTATTGTCGGTTTCCCCGGTGAGACCTACGAAGATGTTTTAGAGACCATTGATGTTATTAAAAAGGCTAAATACGATAACGCATTTACATTCATTTATTCTAAGAGAACGGATACCCCTGCGGCTTCAATGCCCGACCAGGTTCCCTTAGAGGATGTAAAGAAACATTTCGACATGGTTTTATCTACAGTCCAGGAAATGGCTAAAGAAAGAACCGCTCGATTTGAAAACAGGGTAGTAAGAGTTTTGTGTGAAGAAATCAATGAACAGGACGATTCATATTTGGACGGAAGAATGTCATCAAATACAGTCGTTCATTTCAAAGGCGATTCTTCCATGATAGGTAGCTTTGTAAATGTTAAGCTTACCAAGTGTCATGGTTTTTATTATGACGGAGATGTGGTTGACTGATAAGTAAAGGCAGGACAAAAAAGTGGCAGATTTTACGCCTATGATGCAACAATATCTGGAGACTAAAAAAGAGTATCCGGATTGCATATTGTTTTACAGACTCGGTGATTTTTATGAGATGTTTTTTGAAGACGCTAAAGTTGCTTCAAAAGAACTTGAATTAACACTTACCGGTAAAAGCTGCGGTCAGGATGAAAGAGCGCCTATGTGCGGTATTCCTTACCATGCGGTTGACTCTTATTTAAACAGACTTGTAACAAAAGGCTACAAAGTAGCCATTTGCGAACAGGTTGAAGATCCAAAGCTTGCAAAGGGCTTAGTAAAAAGAGAAGTAATCAGGATTGTTTCTAAAGGAACCAATCTTGATACTTCTTTAATTGATGAACGAACAAACAATTTCCTTATGTGTATTTGCTACCTTGATAACGGTATCGGTATATCGGTGGCAGATATTACCACGGGAGATTTTTTTGTTACGGAAGTTAAGGATATAAGAGGTATTCTTGATGAAGTTCAAAGGTATTCGCCAAATGAAATCATTTGTAACGAACCTTTTATGATGTCTGATTTTCCTTTTAAATCCATTAAAGAAAGAACCGACGTATCAATTAATTCAATTGATGCATATCATTTTGATGAAAAAGACTGCTTAAGGAATTTAAAAGAGCATTTTAAGGTTAATTCCGTAGAAGGCCTTGGGCTTCTTGATTATAAGATGGGAACAATTGCCGCAGGCGCAATGCTTTCTTTCTTGTATGATACTCAAAAGAATTCATTAGAAAACATTTCAACCGTTCACGTATATGATTCCACTAATTTCATGCATCTTGATT
The DNA here is from genome assembly GCA_016291405.1 of Lachnospiraceae bacterium. Lineage (GTDB taxonomy): Bacteria > Bacillota > Clostridia > Lachnospirales > Lachnospiraceae > UBA1258. The sequence goes on along the minus strand of JAEEXG010000002.1, from coordinate 3,231 downwards.
CTTCAACAAGAAGAAACCTAGAATTATGTGAAACCATGCGTGAAAAGCAAAAGCGCGGTTCGCTTCTTTGGGTATTGGATAAAACAAAGACCGCTATGGGTGGAAGACTTTTAAGAAGCTATATAGAACAGCCTTTATTGGACGTTTCCGAAATGAATGAACGTCTTGATTTTGTTGATGAACTTTTAAAAGATTCAATAAACAGAGAGGAATTAAGAGAGTATTTAAACGAGGTTTATGACCTTGAAAGACTTCTTGGAAGAATTACTTATAAGACGGCAAATCCAAGAGATTTGATTGCCTTTAAGAATTCTCTTTATATACTTCCTCATATAAAAACAATCCTTAATGATTTTTCTTCAAAGCTTTCTCAGGAAATATTTGAAAGCATAGATACTTTGGGCGATTTGTATTCTTTGATTAATGAAGCTATTTTGGATGAACCTGCCATTACTTTAAAAGAAGGTGGAATCGTAAAGAGCGGATATATGCCTGAAATAGATCATTTCAGAAATGCAAAGACCGAAGGAAAAGACTGGCTTTTAGCCTTGGAAGAAAAAGACAGAGAAAGAACTGGCATTAAGAATCTTAAAATCAAATACAACAAGGTATTTGGCTACTATTATGAAGTTACAAATTCATATAAGGATTTGGTGCCTTCAGACTATATCAGAAAACAGACTCTTACAAACGCGGAAAGATACACTACTCCCGAACTAAAGGAGATGGAAGAAAACATTTTAAATGCTCAGGATAAGCTCTTTGGCCTTGAGTATGATGTTTTTTGTAATGTAAGAGATACTATAGCAGCGAATGTTTCAAGAATTTATGAAACATCAAAGGCCGTAGCAAAACTTGATGTTTTTGCATCCCTTGCATATGTTGCGGAGCAAAACAAATATACAAGACCTTCACTTAACGAAAAAGGTCATATTTCTATTAAAGCAGGAAGACACCCTGTTGTTGAAAAGCTTATGGACGGCGGATTGTTTATTCCAAACGACACTAAGCTTGATAACGATAAAAACTGTATAAGCATTATTACAGGCCCCAATATGGCCGGTAAATCCACTTATATGAGACAGGTGGCGTTAATTGTACTAATGGCCCAGATAGGCTCCTTTGTGCCCGCAGAGAAGGCCGATATCGGTATTGTGGACAGACTGTTTACAAGAGTGGGAGCTTCGGACGATTTAGCAAGCGGTCAGAGTACCTTCATGGTTGAAATGAATGAAGTGGCAAACATTTTAAGAAATGCCACTCAAAAGAGCTTGCTAATACTTGATGAAATCGGAAGAGGAACATCTACTTTCGACGGATTGTCAATTGCCTGGGCTGTAATAGAGCATATAAGCAATAAAAAGATTTTAGGTGCTAAAACATTGTTTGCAACCCATTATCATGAGCTTACAGAGCTTGAAGATAAGATGGACAATGTAAACAATTATTGTGTTGCGGTAAAAGAAGAAGGGGATGACATAGTCTTTTTAAGAAAGATTATTCCCGGAGGGGCAGACAGAAGTTACGGTATTCAGGTTGCCCGTCTTGCAGGAATTCCCGATATTGTTTTAAACAGAGCAAAAGAAATTGCAGAGCAGTTATCCGATAATGATATAACGGAAAAAGTTCAAAGCATTGCCGTAAACATCAAAAATGACGGCATAAAGAAAAGGCCTGAAAAGGATGACTTTGATTATAATCAGATTTCTTTGTTTGATACAGTAAAAGATGAAGATGTTTTGGAAGAATTAAAATCTCTTGATTTAACAAACATCACTCCTTTGGATGCGCTTAATCAGCTTTCAAAATTCCAAAACATGTTAAAAAACAGGTGGAAGGCTTAAGGGGGTATAAACATGAGAGAGATTGTTTTATTAAGCAGTGAAACCATTGATAAGATAGCCGCAGGTGAAGTGGTTGAGCGTCCTTTAAATGTTGTTAAGGAGCTTGTTGAAAACTCAATCGACGCTAGTGCTAAGTCAATAAGTGTTGAGATTAAAGGCGGCGGAATTGATTTAATAAGAGTTACCGATGACGGTTTTGGAATAGAGAAAAAAGAATGCGAAAAAGCTTTTATAAGGCATGCAACCAGTAAGCTTCGTTCAATCGAAGATCTGGAAAGCCTGGCTTCTTTAGGCTTTAGAGGTGAAGCTTTGGCTGCCATAAGTGCAGTATCAAAGACTGAAATGATCACAAAGACTTATGATGAGCTACTTGGCACAAGAGTGCTTGTTGAAGGCGGTAAAATGGTTGATAAATCCGATGTCGGTGCTCCGATTGGAACCACTTTCATCGTAAGAAACCTTTTTTATAACACTCCCGCAAGAAGAAAATTTTTAAAAAGCGCCAATGCGGAAGGCGCAATGGTAGAAGATATAATTGAAAAGTTTGCCTTGTCAAATCCTGACATCTCATTTCAGCTTATAGTTAACGGTAAAACCAAACTTTCAACAGGCGGAAACGGCGCTTTAAAAGACGTTATCTATCATGTGTTTGGTAAGGACGTTTACAAAGCATTGCTTGAAGTAAATTACGAGTCTTTAGGCATTAAAATAAAAGGCTTTTGCGCAAAACCTGAGTTTTCATATCAGGCAAGAAACGGAGAGCTTTATTTTGTAAACAAGCGATTTGTAAAGAGTAAGGTAATTAATACTGCAATCGAAGAAGTCTACAGAAACTATTTGATGCAGCATAGGTTTCCTTTCTGTGTTCTTTATATAGACGTTGCACCCGACACAATAGATGTTAATGTTCATCCGCAGAAAATGGAAGTTAAGTTTTCGGATAATGAATTTATGTCTGATGCCGTAATTGAGGCTTTAAACGATGCATTTAACAATAAAGACTTAATTCCCAAGGTTTCGGTTGATGATAGGGATGTGGTGGTTGTTAATGAACCGGAGACGGAACCTGTTAGAGAAGAATTTCCTTTAAAAGAAGAATTTCCTTTAAAAGAAGAATTTCCTGTAACGGAAGAATCATCCTTAACAGAAGAATCTTCTTTAAAAGAAGAGTATGATGATTACTCTGTAAATGCTAATGAAAAATATGATAATGACACCGTTGTCGTAATGCCCAAAGAATTTGGAAAACCTTCAAATGATGTTAGAATACCCGAGCCCTTTGAGAATTCAAGAAAAGATAGTTTTGTTTTTGAAAAAGCGCCTGAGTATGTGCAGGAAACTTTATTTGAAAAGAAGCTGATTTCCGATGAACCTATAAAAGAATACA
>JAEEXG010000018.1 GCA_016291405.1 Lachnospiraceae bacterium | reverse complement strand
AGTGACCGGGTGATCATAGATGACTATATGGAAACAAAAGAAAATTTGATGGACTTCCTTGTTGCATATGTTAGGGAACATCCGCAGGTGGATATAAATATCATTATTCCGAATGAAGAAAATATCAGGAGGGTGTTGGAGGTCATATGAATATAGAAAGGCTGAACTGGTTGGATGATTTTTCTTGCCCACATAACAGAACGTTGAAGTCGTGAGCCTTTTGCAGAAAATGAGCAACACCCGTCCGAAAGCTATCACTCTGGATGTTGAGATGGAGGATTACTACAGAATAAAAGGGGACAGGACGAATGATTGAAAGTAAAACTATAATTGATATGGAGAAGACCGGAAACAACCTCCGAAAATATGCATATGAGAAAGGATATAGCGTAAAGGATATTCAACAGTATCTTGGATTGTCATGCCCGCAACCGGTATACAGATGGTTTAAGGGAATAATACTGCCCTCGGTTGATAATCTTCTTCGCCTTAGTGAATTGTTCCATGTTCATATGGAGGATTTGTTAGTAAAACAATACTCAAAGTATGCTTATGAATACTGTCCGACCGTAGAAGTAAATTCAATTTGTTTCATAAAACGAATACAGGCGTATTATTCGCTGATTGCTGCATAGCAAGGATTATGGATTATCCGTCCAATGACATGATATCACGCATATCATAAGATAAAAGAAAAACATCGGAGGTGCGTGATGATTCACAGAGTTTTGCACGAAACTGCAAAGGAATTCAGTACAAGTGTCAGTAAAGAAGAATTTATTGAGATACTGAATCGATTAAGGGATTCTTCAGATCTTGTCAGTAAAGTCGATGAATTATTCCGGAATAGCAGGGAGAATGTGGAATGTGATTTTTGCAACGGAGCTTCACTTCAGATTTCTCATGAAAGTACGGTGGTGTTTTTGCTTCGGAAACTGTTGAAGGATGAAGTTGAAAACATCGACTATTTCATATATGAATTGGACTACGGTCGAAAGTATGAGTCAGGCATGATCACAGACGAGAATGGCCATGATATCGACTTCAGTTCTGCTGAAAAGCTATATGATTACCTGATCGGGGAGGTGAAATAATATGCCGAAGACGATTATACATGCCGATGGTATAGATATTGGGATTTATACAAGTGATTATGAAAACGAGTATATTTCCCTGACCGATATCGCAAAGAAGCGAGAGGGAGAGTATCCTGGATATGTTATTCAAAACTGGATGAGGAATCGAAGCACAATATCATTCATTGGGCTATGGGAAATATTACATAATCCAAGCTTTAATTGCCTCGAATTCGAGGCAATTAAAAATGAAGCGGGTGATAATGGATTTGTAATGACTCCAAAACGATGGATAGAAGTAACTGGAGCGAAAGGAATTGTCAGTAAACAGGGGAGATATGCAGCCACCTATGCTCACCGAGATATTGCGTTTGAGTTTGCTTCTTGGATATCCTCGGAGTTTAAACTGTATATTATTGAAGATTATCAGAGGCTTAAGAAGGATGAAAACAGCCGCCTATCCCTTAACTGGAATCTGAATCGTGAGATAGCCAAACTGAATTATCGTATCCATACCGACGCGATCAAGGATTATCTGATACCGCCGGAACTGACACCGGAACAGATTTCATACAAGTATGCCAATGAAGCGGATATGCTTAATGTCGTTCTTTTCGGCAAAACTGCAAAGCAGTGGAGAGATGAGAGTCCCGGAAGGAAGGGGAATATTCGCGATGAAGCGGAGTTGAACCAGCTTCTTGTTCTGGCAAATATGGAAAGCTATAACGCAATCCTGATTGGACAGGGCAAAACAATGTCAGAAAGGATAGTGTTGCTTAGAGAACTTGCTGTTAAGCAGATGAAGACACTGTCCATGGTAAGTCTGGATGGTATAAAACAACTACCGGGAGGCGATTCTGATTAAATTCCGCGTAGATTATGACGCTGAAGAATGTGGCAAGGTGTTGCTCAACGAAACTACTGTCGAAACCGCCAGACTTTTGACCCTAGGGGGACGGTTAGAGGACAAAAATGTATTTGACACATAATAGGTAATGTGTTACCTTTATTTAAACAAGGTAATGCATTACCTATTTTTGTAAAGATGAATAGAGGGCGATATATGGACTATAGCGAAGAGATGAAAATGGACAATGTTGACTTTGGGGATATGCCTCCGCAAGCGTTTCTTTTGGGACTTTTGAGTGCATTTGATAATAGGTATCAGGCAGCGGCAGATGCTTATTTCAAAGAAATTACTTGGAAGCAGTTCTTTGCAATTATATGCATAAACCTTTGCAAGGAAGCGCCGACTTTAAATGAACTGTCCGATGTAATGGGAAGCTCCCATCAAAACGTAAAACAGATTCTTCTAAGACTTGAGAAAAAGGGATTTATTGCGACAGTTCCGGATGAGAAAGATAAAAGAAAACAGCGAATCGTCGTTACGGATGCCGCAAGGGAGTTCTTAGAATCAAATGATAATAACGGGAAGCACAGTAAGTACGTGATTGGGCGCATATTTGATGGAATTGATGAAAAGAGCCTGATTAACACCATACAAACAATCATGAAAATGGAAAGGAATTTAAGTAAAATATGAAAACATTAATAATCTATACATCACAGACCGGTTTTACAAAGAAATATGCTGAGTGGCTTAAAGAAAGAACAGAGGGGGATTTACTTGAGCTCAAAGCAGCGCAAAAGAAGGATGCAAGCTTCTTTGAAGAATATGATGCGATTGCTTACGGCGGATGGGCAATGGCCGGAAACGTGGTAAAATCTAAGTGGTTTCTGGATAAAGCTACTGCATGGAAAGGTAAGCGATTGGCACTTTTCTGCGTGGGTGGATGCCCTAATGCAGGTAAAGAAGTTGATGTAATGCTTCAAAATTTGCTTTCAGAGGAGCAAAAGCAGTATATGCAAGCCTTTTATTGCCAAGGAGGATTTAACTACGATAAGATGAATGCTGCATCAAAGCTTGCACTAAAGATGTTTATAGGTACAATTAAGAAAAAGAAAGATGCAACCGAAGACGAAAAGAAGATGGTTGAGCTGATATCTTCTTCTTATGATATTTCAGATATAAGTTTCACAGATCCCATCGTAGAGTATCTAAAGGGATGAACGGATAGTAAATGATTATTAATACAGGCCAAAGAACCGACATACCGGCATTTTATGCCAAGTGGTTTGCAAACAGAATAAAAGAAGGATTTGTGTGCGTAAGAAACCCTTACAATCCTAAGCAGGTAAGCAAATACAGGTTAGATCCTTCAGTAGTTGATGTAATCGGATTTTGCACAAAGAACCCTGCTCCTATGTTTCCATACATGGATTTAATAAAGGATTTCGGGCAGTATTGGTTTATGACTCTAACTTCTTACGGTAAAGACATTGAGCCAAATGTTCCAAATAAGCATAAGCTGATTGAAGATTTTAAAACCTTGTCTGATATAGTGGGCGTAGATTCCATCGGATGGAGATATGACCCCATTCTTTTATCCGATAAATACACAAAAGAGTACCATTTGCAGGCGTTTAGGCAGATTGCGGAAAGCTTAAAAGGATACACAAAGACGGCCGTTATAAGCTTTATTGACCTGTACCCTAAGGTAAAGAAAAACTTCCCCGAAGCAAGGGAAGTGTCAAAAGAAGACAGATTGTTTCTTGGAAAAGAAATAATAAAGATTGCAACCGAATGCGGAATGACGGTTAAGCCTTGTGCAGAAGGAGATGAGCTTTCTGAATTCGGTGCTGATTGCAGCGGATGCATGAAGGTAAGTGACTATGAAAAAGCAATAGGGAAAAGACTGATTGTGCCTAAAAAGAAAGGCGCAAGAGCAGAGTGCGCATGCTACCTATCCTGCGATATAGGAGCATATAATACCTGCATGCACCTTTGCAGATACTGCTACGCAAATTCCGAGCCATCGGTTATATACGCTCAAAACAAATTGCATGACCCTAATTCTCCTTTCCTGATAGGAAACTACATGGAAGGGGACATTATCCATGAGGTACCTCAAAAATCCTGGATAGATAATCAAGAAAGAATCGGTGGACTATAATAGATGAAATACGAAAACATTACAAAAGCAACTTTCATAAAAAGGCCCAACCGATTTATAGCAGAAGTCGACATAGACGGGCACAAAGAAACCGTTCACGTGAAAAATACGGGACGTTGTAAAGAACTATTGATACCCGGATGCGAAGTGTGGCTCACGGCTCCGGGGAGTGAAGGAAGAAAAACAAAGTACGACCTAGTGGCTGTAAGAAAAAGCACGGGAGTTTTGTTTAATATCGATAGCCAGGCCCCGAATAAAGTTGTAAAAGAATGGCTTAGTAAACAAGGCTATGACAAAGTGATTCCTGAGTATACATACGGGGATTCAAGAATAGACTTCTATATGGAAAAAGAAAATGAAAAACACCTAATGGAAGTAAAGGGCTGCACCCTTGAAATCGACGGGATGGGGTACTTCCCAGATGCTCCTACAGAAAGAGGCGTTAAACATTTAAGAGAGCTTGTGAAAGCTGCAAAAAAGGGAATAAAAGCAAGCCTTGCTTTTGTAATTCAAATGGCGGGAGTGGATGAAGTAAGGCCGAATGTTGACACACATCCTGAATTTGGAGTTGCTTTACAAGAAGCAAAAGATGCGGGCGTGGAGATCTTATTTTTAAAGTGTCATGTTGAACCCGATACATTAGAAATAATTTAATGTATTGACGTATCGCTCTAAATTTGGTAACTTTTTCATGTGACAAAAATATAAAAGAAAGAGAGGTAATCATAAATGCGTGTAGAAAAAAGAGAGATTGTAAATGAATATTGTATGGTGACCTCGGTTTCTTTAAGATAAATTCTTTTTAGATAATATTATTGATTTTAGACCGTGGCATATTTGTCACGGTTTTCTTTTACCTTTTTTTAAAACATTCCATTCTAAAGGTCTCCATACAGGAAAAGTTATTATTTAAAGCTATTACTAAACGAACAAATAAGGAGACAAAGAATTGAATACTACAAATTTAGGAAGAATAACGGAAGTTAGAAAAAACAGTTTTACCGTAAGCTTTGAAGGAGAGGAATATCCTGCAAAGTTGAAGGGTAGCTTTTATGAGATTGATGCGGACAAATTGCCTGTTGTAGGCGACTATGTGAATTTTATTAAAAATACGCAGGGAGAGTCTATGATTCTTTCGGTTTGCGAAAGAAAGAGCTTTTTGCAAAGGCCGGATCAATCAAAAACCGGAGTAATGCAGTACATGGTTGCAAATGTGGATTACTGCTTTATAGTCACATCTTTAAATGAAGACTATAGCTTTAATCGAATTGCAAGATATGTAAGCGTTGCCATGCAAGGCGGTGCGACACCTGTTGTGGTCCTCACAAAATCGGATCTTTGTAACAATGTGGGAAGATACGTAAGAGAGGTAGAGACTATCTCAGAGAAAGTGCGCGTGCATGCTATATCGGCGCTTTTAGGTATAGGTCTTGAAGAACTTAGCGAATATATGAAGGAAGGCGCTACCATATGCCTAATGGGGTCTTCCGGCGCAGGAAAATCTACGCTTATAAATGCCCTTTGCGGTGAAGAAGTCATGAAGACTTCAGAAATCAGAGAAGACGATGGCGAAGGCCGACACACCACCACTCACAGAAAGCTGATTAAACTTAAAAACGGCGTAAGTATCATTGATACTCCCGGTATGCGTGAAATCGGAATGGCAAATGTGCAAGCCGGAATTGATGAAACATTTTCAGACATCATAGAGCTTGAATGCAGGTGCAAATTCAGTAACTGCAGGCACGAGACAGAGCCCGGATGCGCCATAAAAGCAGCCATAAAAAGCGGAGAATTATCTAAAGAAAGATATGAGCTTTTTAAAAATTTAGGAAAAGAAAACACCAAAAACTACGCAAAGAAAAAAGAGATTTCAAAGTGGGCTAAAGCCATGAAGAAAAGTAACAGGAAAAGTGCGTGGGACTAAAATTTTTTACTAAAAAGGAGAATGTACAGTATGAATGCAGAAAAATTATGGGAAGAGTTTTGTAAAAAGAAAAACGTAGATATTAATACGCCCTATGAAGCATGGGGATTTGGCAGCGATGCCCAAACAGCGGATAAATTATCAGACCTTGTGATTAAAGGAATCAAGTTTGGAACAGCCAGCGCTTACGATGATTATGTGAGCGAGGATGCCCTTGATGAAATACCAAAGCCCGGAGATTACAGCGTTATTTTAAACGGTAAAGACGAGGCGGTCTGCGTTATAAAAGATTATGACGTATACATCCGTCCCTTTAAGGAAGTGCCTCCCTTTCACGCTTATGCGGAAGGGGAAGGTGACCGTTCTTTAGCTTATTGGAGAAAGGTTCATGAGGAATTCTTTATTGAATGCTCAGAAGAAAGCGGAATTCCCTTTACCGAAGATTCCTTAGTTATATGCGAAAAGTTCACCCTTGAATATGTGGCGGGAGAGAAAGAATCCAAGGAGGAAGAAAGGCTTCTTTTTTGCGAAGCAACCATGGATTATGCGGATGAAATAGCTGCATACAGGCAGGAAATGCTTGATGCTAATTCAGGCTTTGACGGTTGCTTTTCACTTAAGCGAATGCCCGACATGAAAGAGTATGTAGACTATTGTATCGGTTGGACAAATCCTTCAAGAGAAGCCGACGCTCACGGAGCATGGGGCACAGTTATTCTTTGCATAAGAGAGTCTGATGGAAAGATGGTCGGATGTATGCAGGTTCACAACGTGCTTTCCGAAAGAATGAAGAATTACACAGGCCATGTGGGATATTCGGTACGCCCTTCGGAGCGAAGAAAAGGGTATGCAACAAGAATGCTTGCAAAGGCAAAAGACTATTTATTATCATTCGGATTTGATACAATAAATGTCAGCTGTATGCCCCAAAATGAGGGAAGCAGACGCGTGATACTTGCAAACGGCGGAGAATATATTGAAACTGTTTTCTTGGAAAGCGACGGTATAGAGCTTGAAAGATATAAGATCGATTTAAAAGAAACCGGAAAGTAATACTATGAAAAAAGAAAACTTTAGAAGAACAAAAATAGCCTGTTATCTTGGGTTTGTGACACAGGCCATAATGGCCAATTTTGCACCGCTTTTGTTTCTAAAATTTCATAATGACTATAGCATTTCACTTGGAAATATCGCTCTTATTTCCACGACCTTCTTTTTCACGCAGCTTTTGGTTGATTTGTTTTGCGCAAAATTTGTGGACAGAATCGGATACAGGATTTCGATTGTGGTGTCTGAAATCTGTTCTGCGGTAGGCCTAATGGGATTAGCGTTTTTGCCGGAGCTTTTTACAAACCACTTTGCGGGAATTTTAGTAAGCGTAGTGATTTATGCAATAGGTAGTGGACTTATCGAAGTGCTGTGCAGCCCCATAATTGAGGCGTGTCCCTTTGAAAACAAAGAAGCCACTATGAGCTTGCTTCATTCCTTTTATTGCTGGGGCTCTGTAGGAACAATACTGATTTCTACCGCTTTCTTTGCCCTTTTTGGAATGGACAGTTGGAAATGGCTTGCGGTTTTATGGGCTCTTGTGCCGGCAGTAAACATATATAACTTTGCCACATGCCCCATCGTCCCCATTGTGGATGAAGGAACGGGAATGGGAATAAGGAAGCTTATAAAGACGCCTTTATTCATAGTGGCAATTATTTTAATGATATGCGCAGGGGCGTCGGAAATATCAATGGCGCAGTGGGCTTCAGCTTACGCAGAGGCAGCTCTTAAGCTTTCTAAATCGGCAGGAGATTTGGCCGGCCCTTGCATGTTTGCAATCACTATGGGAATAAGCAGAGTGATATACGGTAAATACGGAGAAAAGATTAAGCTAACGGGCTTTATGATAGGCTCGGGAGCTTTGTGTGTTGTTGCATATCTTCTTGCTTCTTTATCAGGAAATCCGATTATTGGGCTTATAGGTTGTATTATTTGTGGTTTTTCTGTAGGAATCATGTGGCCCGGAACATTAAGCATATCTTCTAAGAAGTTTCCCTTGGGCGGAACAGCTATGTTTGCACTTTTAGCAATGGCGGGAGATTTGGGGGGAAGCATCGGACCTGCGATTGTAGGAAGAGTGGCTCAGAATGCGGGCGATAACATAAGAGCCGGAATGGGAGTGGGGCTTATATTCCCGGCGGTTTTAATCGTTATGACTGTCATTATCGGAAATGCAGGCAAAAAGAAAACTGTGTGATAATTTAAAAAACTTGAATCTTTTTATTGACAGATTATTTTAATCGTAGTAATTTAATAACAATATTTTTGAGAAAGGATTTTACTCATGAGATTTTTTGAAGTCGAAAAACAGCATGTGATTTTTACAACTGTGCAGCTTTCTAAGGTGTATGGTTTTAATTTCGCATACAAAAATATTCGACTCAAAGAAGAGTAAAAGACTAAGCAAAGTACAATAAAGCTACTTAAGCCGCTTATCTTCTTTGGATAAGCGGTTTTTTTAATCATAAAGGAGAAAAGGTATGAAAAAGGATTTTTGGGAAAATGAAGACTTGATGTTAATTAAGCTTTCCCCCGAGTATTTGTCGCAAATCTGGGAATACAAGAAAGAATTCCTCGAAAACGGCGATTCAATGGATGGTACGGGACCTTTAAGAAGGGCGGAAAGTGAGGAAGAGTATTATAAAATAGCGCAAAGCTATTTAAGCAAAGATACCCTTCCTGAAAAGATGGTTGTTGCAACACAGTTTCTTTGTGTAAGAAAGAGCGACAATAAGCTTGTGGGAATGCTCCAGGCAAGGCATTATTTCAATGAATTTCTGGAAAAGTACGCAGGTCACATCGGATATTCAGTAAGGCCTTCGGAAAGAAGAAAGGGATACGCATCATGGATGCTTCACAACTCATTGCCTTTTTATAAAAGCATCGGAGTAGACAACGTAATGGTGTGTTGCGTCGACACAAACGAAGGAAGCAGAAGGACAATTCTTAAAAACGGCGGAGTGTATGATGCGACGGTTTATTTTGAACCTGACAATGAAAACCTTGAAAGATACTGGATTGATATTGATAAAGAATTAAAAAAAGAGGGAAGATAGATGAATTTAATAGTATTAATCGGAAGTGGGGCTGTAGGAAAGATGACGGTCGGGCAGGAGCTTATGAAAATAACTGACTACAGACTCTTTCACAACCACATGATGATTGAGCCGGTTATAAAAATATTTGGTAAATTTGATGGGAAAGTTATTGAAAAGCTTAGAGGAGACATCTTTGATGCATTCATGGAGACACCTTATCCCGGAATGATTTACACTTACATGTGGGCCTTTGATCTGCAAAGTGATTGGGACTACATAAAGAACGTAACGGATAAGTTTGAAAAAACGGGAGGGACGGTCTATTACGTCGAGCTTGTTGCAGACAGGGATGTAAGGCTTGAAAGAAACAAGACTGAAAACAGACTAAACAACAAAGAGTCTAAGCGTGATTTAGCGGTGTCTGAAGACAGGATGTTAAGGGAAGAAACCAAATATCGAGTGGTAAGCAACGAGGGTGAGATCCGTTTCAAAAACTACATTAGGATTGACAACACAAACTTAGAACCAGACGTTGTGGCTAATATTATAAAAGAGCGTTTTAACCTTCCGGATAAGGAGAATATAGAGATGTTTAGCAAGGTTAAAATCGAGGAAGCAAGGGAAGATGAGATTGAGCAGTTACACTCAATGCAGATTGAAAGCTTTATGCCGTTATATGAAAAGTATCATGATGAAGGTTCGCCTGCGATTGAAAGTTTAGAAAGAGTAAAGGCTCGTGCAAAAGCAAAGAATCGGAAGTATTACTTTATTGTTAAGGACGGAGCAAGAGTGGGGGCCATAAATATCGGGTGCAAAGAAAGCGAAAACGATCCGTCGACTATGTATATCAGTCCAATATTTATTCTTCCAAGATATCAAAACCAAGGCATCGGTTATGTGGCAATTCAGAAAGCATTTGAGCAGTATCCTGAGGCTAAGACATGGAAACTTGACACTATTCTTCAGGAGAAGGGTAACTGCCACCTATACGAAAAATGCGGCTTCAAGCGAGTCGGAGAAGAACATGTTGTGAACGAGAATATGACACTTATTGATTATGAATTAAAAAAATAGGGAGGGATAGAGATGAAAGTAGATGATATGCATTTTAAACTAAAAGATTCAAGGGATGCGATCATAAGATCGCCGAGGGAAGAGGATGTTCAGGGCACCCTTGATTATTTGGTAAAGTCCTCAGGAGAAACCGAATTCCTTTTAAGATATCCGGAGGAATGTGCAAAGTTTACGCCTGAAGGAGAGAGGGAATTGTTTGAATCGTGGGAGAAGTCAGATTGTGAAACAATGCTTCTTTGTGAAGTTGACGGTGTAGTAGTTGGAACTTCAATGGTAACTTGGAGTAATAATATTAAAACCGGGCATAGAGCGAGAGTTGCAATCGGGTTGCTTAAAGACTACTGGAATCTCGGAATAGGAACTAAGTTCTTTGAGGAAATGATTAAGATTGCTAAGAGCAATCCTAGAATAACTCAAATGGAACTAGAGTTTATGGAAGGAAATTCTAGGGCAAGAGCTTTATATGAAAAAATGGGATTTAGGATAACAGGAGTTGCTTTAAATGCTATTCGTTTAAAAAGCGGTAAGTTCTTAAATGAGTACTTGATGATAAAAGAGTTTTAGCCACGGGGATAGCAACACTTTCCAGGAGGAATAGAGATGAAAATAGAAGATATGCATTTTAAACTAAAAGATTCAAGGGATGCGATTATAAGATCGCCCAGAGTAGAGGATGCTGAAGGAACTCTTGCGTATTTAATTAAATCTGCGGGCGAGACCGATTTTCTTTTAAGATATCCGGAAGAGTGGAAAAATCTTCCCATTGAAAAAGAAAGAGAACTCATCGAAGGATGGGAAAAATCCGATTGTGAAACGATGCTTCTTTGTGAAGTAGACGGAGTGATTGTTGGCACATGCATGGTAAGTTGGAGAAAAGGCATAAAGATAGGCCATGAAGCCAGGATAGCAATTGGATTACTTAAAGAATACTGGAACTTGGGAATCGGAACCAAGTTCTTTGAGGAAATGATAAAGATTGCAAAGAGCAATCCGAATATAGTTCAGCTGGAACTTGAATTCCTTGAAGGAAACTCAAGAGCCAGAGCACTTTATGAAAAGATTGGATTTAAGATAGTTGGCATGCGTCCGAGAGCGGTTCGCTTAAAAGATGGTACGTTTCTAGACGAGTACATCATGTTAAAAGAACTATAATAAAAAAGCCGAAGAATTCTCTTCGGCTTTTATTTTTTTAAACTTCTGTAGTGTAATTTTCAGGTATTTCAGTTTCTGTGGTTTCTTCAGCAATTTCTTTGTCTTTATCATAGAAGTAAACGACCAGACCGATGTATAGAATCTGAAGAAGAAGGTTAATCCACATATTAATGTGAATACTAAATAAACCAATGAGAAATACAAAAACATGAACAGGTAATTTGGCCAATACTGTCATTTTAAAACGATATTCGGCCGGAATATCTCTCTTAAAGATGCTTGCAAACATCATTACAAACAACTGCATAATGCATGCCATTAAGTAGAAGAAGCCAACTTGCACAATTGAGAAGCATAAGATGCCAATGACAGCAATTGTTGTAATCGTTGGCATGATTTTGTTTGTAAGGGAATCCTTAGAGAATGTAAAGTCTCCAAAGTCTGAGTAATTGTAAACCCTGATTCTTCCGTTACTGCAAATGCCGAAAGCATTTCTACATACTATAAGTACGGTGTTGTAGTTTTCTTCATAGAGAAGATATTTAAGGTCTTCTTCAGAGACGGTTTCATATGAGTCGTCAATTAGAAGTAGCTGTTTACCGTCGTCAAACGAAAAAGGCTTGGCAATTTCAAAATGTCCGCCTTTAAGGCTAAACTCAGGACAGTTTTTAACGATCTCATTTGCAGCTTCTTTCATAACAACGCCGGTTCGAATAGCATTGATGGCTGCTAAGATAATAAAGCAGATGAGAATGGCGCCAAAAATCTTACCGGCACGCTCTTTGACAGTTTCTTTATACTTTGGAGGTATAAAGCTAAAAGCAGGTATTTCAAATAGATTTAGTTTCTTTTCTTCCATATATCTCTCCCTTAAAAGATTAGTAAAAGTACAATAACAGAAAAAAGTGTAGCATAAAACAGTATGAAAGCACAAATAAATTAGCAAATGTTCTCATTGACTGTGGATTTAGTCAAAGATATAGTTATAACGTTGTGTTAACGAAACTGTGTTATGTATTAAAAGACGCAGTGTGACATAACGCAACAAGGAAAGGAGTCATTTTATGAACGAAACATCACATACAATCTCTCCGGAAAAGGGACCTATTACCGATGAATTGTTAAACCGCATGGACAGATGGTTCCGTGCAGCCAATTACCTTTCAGCAGGACAGTTGTACCTTTTGGAGAACCCTCTTCTTAGAAGACCGTTGACTATTGATATGGTTAAGAAGAAAATTGTTGGTCACTGGGGAACTGTTCCCGGACAGAACTTTGTATTTGTACACTTAAATCGTGCAATCAAGCGTTATGATTTGGACTTGATTTTGCTTTCAGGCCCCGGTCACGGCGGAAACTTCTACATTGCTAACGATTATTTGGATGGAACTTATTCTGAGATTTATCCTAATATTTCAGAGGATGAAGCCGGAATGCAGAAACTCTTTAAGCAGTTTTCTTTCCCCGGTGGAATGCCTTCTCACTGTGCACCCGAAACACCCGGTTCAATAAACGAAGGTGGTGAGCTTGGATACGGTATCGCCCATGCTTTCGGTGCAGTATTTGATAACCCCGATTTAATCGCTGCTGTTACTGTCGGAGACGGTGAAGCAGAAACAGGACCTTTGGCTACTTCATGGCAGTCAAACAAGTTCTTAAATCCTATAAGCGACGGTGCGGTTCTTCCCAT
Organism: Lachnospiraceae bacterium; assembly: GCA_016291405.1. Taxonomy (GTDB): domain Bacteria; phylum Bacillota; class Clostridia; order Lachnospirales; family Lachnospiraceae; genus UBA1258. Next base: position 29,132 of record JAEEXG010000018.1, on the reverse strand, counting down.
CATGCACTTAAATGGATATAAGATTGCTAACCCTACATTGTTCGCAAGAATGAGCCACGAAGAAATCGTTGATTTCTTCCATGGATGCGGATGGGAACCTTACTTTGTTGAAGGTGACGACCCCATGACAATGCACAAGCTCATGGCTGAAACAATGGATACAGTTATTGAAAGAATCAAAGAAATCCAGAAGCACGCAAGAGAAACAGGCGATTCCACTCGCCCTGTATGGCCTATGATCGTGCTTAGAACTCCTAAGGGATGGACAGGCCCTAAGTACGTTGACGGACAGAAGATTGAAGGAAACTACTTGGCTCACCAGGTACCCATTTCAATGGCTAAGCCTGAAGAGCACTTAAAGATTTTGGAAGAGTGGCTTCGCTCTTACAAGCCTGAAGAACTCTTCGATGAAAACGGACGTGCTTTCGAAGACATCAGATCACTTGCTCCCGAAGGAAATGCAAGAATCGGTGCCAACCCTCACGGAAACGGCGGATTGCTCTTAAGAGACTTAAGACTTCCCGACTTCCGCGATTATGCATTTGATACAGAAGGCCACGGAGAAAAAGAAGGCCAGGATATGATCGAACTTGGTAAGTTTGTTCGTGATATCTTTAAGCTTAACAAAGAAGCTAAGAACTTCCGTATCTTCGGACCCGATGAAACAAATTCAAACAGACTTAACGCAGTATTTGAGACAGAAAACCGCGACTGGAACGCAGCTCATCTTGATTCAGATGACAACCTTGCTGCAGACGGACGTGTTATGGACTCAATGCTTTCAGAGCATATGTGTGAAGGATGGCTTGAAGGATACCTTCTTACAGGTCGTCACGGTTTCTTTGCTACATACGAAGCATTTGCTCGTATCATCGACTCAATGGCAGCTCAGCACGCTAAGTGGCTTAAGGTTTGTAACCAGCTTCCTTGGAGAGAAGAAATTGCTTCTCTTAACTTGATCATGGCTTCCACAGTATGGCAGCAGGACCACAACGGATTTACACACCAGGATCCCGGATTTATGGATCACATCGCTAACAAGAAGGCAGACGTTGTACGTCTTTACCTTCCTCCCGATGCAAACTGCTTGCTTTCATGCTTCGACCACTGCATACGTTCAAGAAACTATGTAAACGTAATTGTGGCTTCCAAGCATCCCAGACCCCAGTGGCTTTCAATGCCTGAAGCAGTTAAACACTGCACACAGGGTATCGGCATCTGGGATTGGGCTTCAAACGATCAGGGTCAGGAACCCGATATCGTATTTGCTTGTGCAGGTGAAACACCTACTCTTGAAGCACTTGCAGCAGTATCAATTTTAAAGAGCGAACTTCCTGAAATTAAGATTCGTTTCATTAACGTAGTTGACTTGTTTAAGCTTCAGCCTTCAACAGAGCATCCTCACGGACTTACAGATTCTGAGTATGATATTCTCTTCACTCAGGATAAGCCTGTAATCTTCGCATTCCACGGATACTCATCTTTGGTACACGAACTTACCTACAGACGTCACAACAACCGTTTGATGCACGTTCGCGGATACAAAGAAGAAGGTACCATCACTACACCTTTTGATGTACGTGTTCAGAACAACGTTGACAGATTCCACCTTGTACAGGATGCTATCAAGTATCTTCCTCAGCTTGGTAACAGAGGCGCATACCTCTACCAGAAGATGAGCGACAAGCTTGTTGAGCATAAGCAGTACATTCACCAGTACGGTGAAGACCTTCCTGAAGTTGCAGGTTGGAAGTGGGAAAAGTAATTTAAGATTTTTTAGATAAAAGAAACCGGTAGAGAAATCTACCGGTTTTTTATTATTTATTTAATTCAACTTTTTCTTTGGGAAGATACTTAATCAAGAGCTCTTCCAAAACATCACTCTTAATTGGCTTTGAAAGATAATCCGTAAAGCCTATTTCTTTATACTCAGCCTCAGCACCGCTTAAAGCATTTGCTGTAAGAGCGATTATAGGAGTGTCTGTGTTAAGACCTTCTTTTGAAATCACTTTAAAGGTTTCTATTCCGTCGGGAGCAGGCATTCTGTGGTCAAGCAAGATAACGTCGTACTTCTTTTCTTTGCACATGGCGATTGCTTCATCACCGCCCGTTGCCTTATCGATTTTAAGAAGAGTTCTCTTAAGAAGCGCTTCAACAACCTTAAGATTTACCATTACATCGTCCACCACCAGTATGTGGGCGTTTGGAGCATGGAAGCTTTCTTTGTACGGAGTGGATTGAGATATGGGCTTATATATAAAGCTTCCTATCGGCGTGTTATCGGCGATTTCCTGAGGAATTTCGATAGTAAAGGTGGTGCCCACGTTTTGCTTACTTGAAACATTGATGGTGCCTTTAAGTAAACCGATTAATTCCTTTGTGATGGTAAGGCCCAAACCTGTTCCTTGGATAGTGGCGTTTTGCGCTTCGTTTACACGTCTGAAAGCATCAAAGATATGCTTTAAGTCCTCATCGGCAATACCGATTCCCGTATCGGAAATGTCAAAAACAAGCACAAGCTTTTTGTCGGTTCTTCTTTTGCTTCGAACGCTTATGGAGACGCCGCCTTCTTTAGTGTACTTAACGGCATTTGATGTAATGTTTGAAAGCACCTGGCGAAGATGCTTTTCGTCACCATACAAAGTGGTGGGAAGATTTTCGTCGCAGGAAATATTTACGTATAAATTCTTTTCCAAAGAAAGCTGCTCGAAATATTGCTTTATATCTCTTAAAAGGGCGTGGAGATTGTATTCTACATTGATAACCTCCATCTTGTTTGCCTCTATCTTTGAAAAATCGAGAATGTCGTTTATTAAGGATAAAAGAACGGCGCCTGATTGCTTTATGTTGTTGGCATAGTCGATTATTTCTTTATCCTCACTGTTTCTAAGAATCATCTCGTTTAACCCTAAAACCGAGTTAAGAGGTGTTCTTATTTCATGAGACATATTTGCAAGGAAGGCGCTCTTTGCCTGATTTGCTTTATCGGCATTGGTTCTTGCCTCCGTCAAAGCATCAAGATATCTGGTTTCTTCTGTAGTATCTTCAAAAAGAAAATATGAGCCTATGTGGCGGTCCCGTCTGTCAAGAAGCGGACAATACTTTACTCTGTAGTAAACGTTAATTTCTTTCTTTCCTTTTAATACCTTTTGATTGAAAGAAACATCTCCGTAAACATTACCGGTCTTACCCATTCTTTTTAAAATCGAAGAAATCGGCTCTGAAGAAAAGCTAAAATCCGAAACATCCATTGAGAAACGCTCTTTGGCAAATGAGTTTGCATATATGCATGTATCGGTAATGTCAAAAAGCACCAAGCCTTCGTTCATGTCGTCAACGGCGCGAGTGACCGAAATGAGCATAAGGCTTCTTGGCTCAAAAATGGTGATGCTAAAGAAAATAAGAACGCCGGCAACACCGTAAAAAACAACCGAAGCATCAAGGGCAAGGGAGAACGCCATATATGCAAGGTTTAATAAAATTACAAATATCAGCACAAACAGAATCAGGAGGTACTTAATTCTGTATACGCTGTAACTTTTCTTTATGCGATAAATGATAAGTATTAAAGAAAGCAAAATGAGCAAATAGTCTAAGGCTAAGTGCAGGTAATAAAATGAATAAAAGCCTGTTTTAAAGAAAGTTACTCCGTATTCGTTTTGGGATGTATAAATGTAGAATTGGTGATTAAACAGGAAGTTTAAGAAAATGGAAATCGTGTCAAAAAGCATTAATACGGCGAAAAAGTGCCTGGTCTTTTTATAGATAACGTCGTGATTTGTGTATAGCACGCAGAAGCCAAAAAGGAAAAGAATCACCCAGTCTATGGATGAAAAATAAGCACAGTAAGAAACTGCCGCCATGGTTTCGTTTACGGAAACAGCGACAAAAATATTGGCCGTGATAGCAAAAATACCAAAGAGCATGGCAAATTTAAGCCATTTTCCGTAGGCTTCTTTGATACGGCCAAGAGCGTGCATCGTTATTAACATGATAATAATAGCAAGAGAATCTACTATTACGTATATCGCTTTATTGTACATCTAACTTCCCCTTTAGTCTGTATGCGTATTATAGCGAATAAGTATTAACGAAACGGCGAAAATTCTTGATATTCTTATGAAACAATTATACACCTAAGTTTAAGATATTGAATATATGAAGTATATTTGATAGAATTCTTAATATTGAAACAGGAAGGCGAATAAAAATGATTAAACTTATCGAAACTAATTTCGAAGATTTTGAAAAAGAGTGGGAATTTGTAAGAGATATGCCTGAGGATGAGAACGGTCTTACAAATTCATGGCACGGCATATCAAAGGAAGACTTTGAGAACACCGCATTACCCCGAATGATAAAGGATTCTAAGGGAGAGGACCTTCCTGATTGGAAAGTGCCGGAAACCTTTTATTTTCTTTGGGACGATGATACAATCGTGGGCCAGTTTAGAATAAGGCATTTTTTAAACGAAGCTCTTAGGAAAGGGGCCGGCCACATCGGATACTTTATAAAGAAAGAATTCAGAGGAAAGGGCTATGGAACCGAAGGTCTTAAATTAACTTTGAAAGAAGCAAAGAAGAAAGTTTCTGAAGAGGAAATCTATTTTAGAGTTAATAAAGACAACGCAGCTTCCATGAAAGTGATAGAAAAAAACGGCGGGTACTCTGTTGGGCATGACGATGAAAAGTTTTATTTCCGCATTGATAAGTACAAAGACGACAAATTCAGGTTTATCTTTGTGCGTCACGGAGAGCCCGATTATAAAAACGACACCTTAACTGGCACAGGAGATAAGCAGGCTGAAGCTGCGGCTTACAGATTAAAGGATGAGGGCATTGATGAAATATATGCTTCGTCAATGGGAAGAGCTTATAGGACAGCATCCTTTACAGCAGACCTTTTAAATAAGCCTATCACTAAGCTTGATTTCATGAGAGAAATCAGATGGGGCGGAGAGAATGTAAGTGACGGCGGTCATCCCTGGACCCTTGGATCTCACATGATAGACCATGAAAACTTTGATTTTTATAAGCAGGATTGGAAAGAGCATCCTGATTTTAAAGAAAACAGTGTCATGGATTATTACAATTTGATTTGTAAAGAAATGGACAAATTTCTTGATAATCAGGGCTTTAAGCATGAGGGAAACAGATATTTATGCAATGTTACAGAATCTAAGACAGTAGCGCTCTTTAGCCACGGAGGATCCGGCGGATGTGCTCTTTCGCACATTTTATCGTTACCATTTCCTTATGTTTGCACAGTTTTTCCTTATGAATATACATCGATAATAGTGCTTGAATTTCCTGTAAAGCCCGGTAAATACGTACATCCCAGGGTTGAGCTATTTAACGATATAGCACATATTAAAAATATTTCAAGCGGATTACAAATTCAGAAAGAAGCATAAAAAAATCCTCCAAAAGGTTTCTTTTGGAGGATTTTACATTAAAGATTACTTTACGTTAAAAGCGCTCTTTCCGGGATAAACGGCTGAAGCACCAAGCTCTTCTTCGATACGAAGGAGCTGATTGTACTTTGCCACACGTTCTGTTCTTGAAGGAGCACCTGTCTTAATCTGGCAAGTGTTTAATGCAACCGCAAGGTCAGCAATTGTGGTGTCTTCGGTTTCGCCTGAACGGTGTGAAGAAATTGCTGTGTATCCTGCCTTATGAGCCATCTTGATGGCTTCTAAGGTTTCTGAAACGGAACCGATCTGATTAAGCTTAATCAAGATTGAGTTACCGCATCCGTTCTTAATACCCTTAGAAAGACGCTCGGTGTTTGTTACAAACAAATCGTCGCCTACAAGCTGAACCTTGTGACCAATCTTTTCAGTCATCTTCTTCCAGCCGTCCCAGTCTTCTTCATCAAGACCGTCTTCGATGGAAATGATGGGATACTTATCAACAAGTGCTTCCCAGTGAGCGATAAGTTCATCTGTAGTAAAGTCTTTTCCTGACTTAGGCTGATGGTAGAAGCCTTTTCCTTTTTCGCTCTTCCATTCGGAAGCTGCTGCATCCATGGCAATCATGAAGTCTTTTCCCGGCTCAAAGCCTGCAGCCTTGATAGCTTCCAAAATCTTTTCGATTGCTTCTTCATCGCTCTTTAAGCTGTTTGGAGCAAAACCACCTTCGTCACCGACTGCGGTAACGTCGTTCATTTTCTTAATCAATGCCTTTAAGTTGTGGAACACTTCAGCACACCATCTTAAAGCTTCTTTAAAAGAAGGAGCACCCACAGGCATGATCATAAATTCCTGTGTATCAACGGCGCTGTCTGCATGAGCACCACCGTTTAAAATGTTCATCATGGGAACGGGAAGTCTGTTTGCGTTTACGCCTCCAAGGAATCTGTAAAGCGGAATATCAAGTGCGATGGAAGCTGCTCTTGCACATGCGATAGATGTGGCAAGAATGGCATTTGCACCAAGCTTTGACTTATCTTTTGTGCCATCAACCTTAATCATTGCTGCATCGATAGCATAGATGTCTGAAGCATCCATTCCGATGATTGCCTTTGCGATGGGGCCGTTAATGTTGTCAACCGCTTTAGTAACGCCCTTTCCCAAGTATCTGTTTTTGTCTTTATCACGAAGTTCAAGTGCTTCAAATTCACCTGTTGAAGCACCTGAAGGGGCCATGCCTCTTCCAACGGTTCCGTCAGCGAGTGTAACTTCGCATTCTACCGTAGGGTTTCCTCTTGAATCAAGAATTTCTCTTCCTATTACTTTTTCAATCTCTAAGTAATCCATATTATCCATCCTTTCGTAGTTTATTAATTCTATGGTTAGCATTTGCTAACCAAGTGTAGATTAACAAACCCACGCCAAATCGTCAAGGATATGGACAAATTAAATAACTAAATTTTTTATGATGTGATACTATAAATAAAGAAAAAGGAATCATTATATGACGTCAAAAGAAAAAGTTTTAAAGATATTAGAAGAGAATAAAGAAACCTACACATCCGGAGAAGAGATTGCAAATGCCCTAAACATAAGCAGAAATGCTGTTTGGAAAGCGATAAACGAGCTTAAGAAGGCGGGCTATGAAGTAACGGCTGTGACAAACAAAGGTTATATGCTTTCAAACACAAGCGACATTATTTCTAAAGCAGGAATTGAAGCTTGCCTAAATAAAGAAACCCTTTCTGACATAGCAGATATTTTTGTGTATGACACTCTTGAATCCACCAATCAAAAGGCCAAAGAATTTGCAATCCTTTCTTTAAAGCACGGAACCGTTGTGATTTCAAAAGAGCAGACAGGTGGAAGAGGAAGAAAAGACCATTCCTTCTTTTCTCCAAAGGGCGGAATATATTTAAGCCTTGTGCTTGATCCAAAGAAATTATCTACCTTAGAGCCTGATAAGATTACAACTTTTATCGGAAATTGCGTATGCAAAGCAATAAATGAACTTACGGGAATATCTCCATACATAAAGCCTGTTAATGACCTCTTTGTGGATTCCAAAAAGATCTGTGGAATCTTAACAGAATCCGGAAGCGAATTCGAAACAGGCTTAGTGCAGTGGATTGTTGTGGGAATCGGCATTAACTTTGATTCTGATTTAAAAAGCTTTCCAAAGGAATTAAAGGAAATTGTAGGATCACTTTTTAAGCCTGGAAAGGCCTCAATTACAAAGAATCAACTTATTGCAAAGATTCTTGAAAACATTTTAACCGGCACAATTTAAATCAAAGCCCATATTTTCTATAGAAGATAAATCTTCCTCTATGGAAATGCCCTTAACGGTCACCATGTCACCTGTAATGGTGGCGTTACATCCGTTTGTAAAAAGAAGATTTCCTCCGTCTTCAAGGTAGTCTCTTCCTGCCGCAAGCCTGATAAAAGAAGAAGGGAGGATGAATCTGTATACGCAGATTATTCGCATAACTTCTTCTTCAGTAAGCACGGGCCTATCCCCCATGGGAGTGCCTTTAACGGGATTTAGCATGTTAATGGGCACGGATTCAGGTTTAAACTCTCTTAAAATAAAAGCCATATCGATTCTATCGCTCCAGGATTCACCTATTCCAAAGATTCCTCCGCTGCAAAGCTCTAAACCGCATTCTCTTATTAATCTAATTGTATTAAGTTTTTCTTCGTAAGTATGAGAGGTGCAGACCTTGGAAAAGTATGCGGGGCCTGTCTCTAAATTATTATGGACTCTTTTTACTCCGCTTTTCTTTAATTTAATAAGGTCATCTTTAGTTAATAACCCTAAAGAAACGCAAGGGGTTAAATCTGTATTTTCAACAATAGCTTCCGTATTCTTACATATAATTTCTATGCCTTCATCATTCATTTTTCTTCCGCTTGCCACCTGGCAGTAGTGGGATATTCCAAGGCCTGAATGAGCCATGGCATCTTCTTTGACGAATTCAGTTTCTCTTACTTTAAAAGAAGGTATTTCAGCCTTTGAAACGCAGGACTGAGAGCAGAACTTACAGTTTTCTGAGCACCTTCCGCCTTTAACACTCATAACTGCGCACATGTCGAATTTATTGCCACAAAAGTGGTTTCTTATTACATCAGCGGCTTTACCTAATTTATTAATGTCAACGGTAGTTAGATATAAAGCTTCAGCCTTAGTAATAAAGCCACCGCTTAAAACTTTTTCTTTAATTAATCCTAAATCCATTTTCTTCCTCCAAAAAATGAGCTTACAAAGAAATATAATCACTCAAAGAAAGATAATTGTCAACCCAAAATAAATTTGTGGTTGACAATACAAGTTTCATATCATATACTTTCGCAGGAAAGGATGGTTTGAAAGATTATGGAAAAGAAGAAATTATCAACACAGGAAATGGTGATGTGCGCCCTCTTTACAGCACTTTTATGCATTAGCGCTTACCTTAGCATTCCCACACCGCTTCCTATGGCACCTAAGATTACAATGATTAACTTTGTGCTTTTCTTAATAGCTTTGTTGTTCCCCGTTGGACAGTCTGTAATCATTGTTTTAGTATGGTTTTTACTCGGAGTTGTCGGAATCCCCGTATTTATCGGAGGCGGAGCAGGAGTAGGATATTTGGTGGCGCCTTACGGAGCATATACATGGGCATTCCCTATTGTTGCCCTTGTTTTACCTTTTGTAAGAGGAAAAGAATATAATAGACTTAGATACACACTTACAGCAATTCTTGGTGTGTGCATTATAGATTTGGTTGGAATGTTCTACCTTATGTATTCAATGAAGTATGATTTGGTAACCGGTTTTACGCTCGGTTTCTTACCCTTCATTCCTTTAGATCTTTTAAAGGCAGTTATCGCAGCGCAGATTATTCCGGCATTCAAGAAGCTTATGAGAAGATAAAATTAATTTATAATATTAAAGGATTTAGACCGATGAGAAATCATCGGTCTTTTTTGTGCAAATGTTGCATCATAAGTGCAGCAACTGACCTATGAAAAAGATAATAATCCCATTGAATATACTTTTGTGTGATGATATTATAAACGTAGTAGCGAATTTGAAAATGTTCGTATATACGGAGGCTATATGACTATAAGTGAGAGAATATTCAAAATACTTGAGGAAAGAGAGATTTCACAGGCGTCTTTCTGTAAGATGGTAGGCCTTTCAGGAAGTACTGTAAGTGATTGGAAAACCAAAAAGACTAATCCATCAGCGGATAAGATAATGGACATCTGTAATGCTCTCGATATAGCCCCCGAGCAGCTTCTTACCGGTAATGGAATAGATGATGACTATACCAGGCATACTGATATGGAGGTTAGCTTTAAGGATAAAGAAATCCTTGTGGAATATCATGAGCTTGGAGAGGAACAGCAGAAGAGAGCATTGGCTTATTTGAAGACTCTGAGAAAACTGGAGGATTTGGAGAATCTCTAATTTTGCTATTATTGCAGTCACAATCTGTGGGTAAAAATGAATTAAATATAAAAAACTTAAGGCCGAAGAAATCAACCTTAAGTTAATGGATAATGGCGGGAAGGTGTTTAATTTGGCAATAAAGAAAAACAACGAAGTAGATAACAACACTGAAGTTTCGGTGGTTGATATTACGGAGGATTTACTAAGAGAGAGGTTGTATGAGTTTCGTGGAAGAAAGGTTATGCTTGACTCGGATCTTGCTGACATCTATGGCTATGAAACAAAAAATTTCAACAGGCAAGTAAAGAATAATAGTAAGAAGTTTCAGGGTGATGATTTCATGTTTGAACTTACAGACGAAGAAACCAAAGAACTTTCAAGGTGCAAAAAATTCACCTTGAACATCCAAAACGGGAGAGGAACAAACATAAAGTACAATCCACATGTATTTACTGAGCAAGGTATATACATGCTGATGACAGTGCTGAGGGGTGACCTTGCAATTAAGCAAAGTAGGGATTTGGTTAGTACGTTTAAAAAGATGAAGGATTATATACTGAGTAATAAGGAACTTATTGGACAGCGCGAGGTTATGCAACTTTCAATGCAGACTTCTGACAACACTTTTGAGATTAAGAAACTTCGAATGGATCTCGGCTCTGTTGAGAAGCAGATGTCTGATGTCATGGACCAACTTGGTGAGGTCGTGACAAAATCTGATTTGGCAGACATGATGAACAGCTTTGTAAATGATGAAGACAATGGATGGCTCATGTTTAATACAAAGTATTCCAGTGCTGATGTGGCTTATTCTGCTATCTATGGACAGGCTAAGAAAACGATATATCTTGTAGATAATTATATTGGGCTCCGCACATTGGTATTACTGAAGAATACCGCGCCGGGTGTTGATGTAAAAGTTTTCAGTGACAATGTAGGGGTGAATAGGCTACACAATATCGAATACAATGATTTTTGCAGAGAATATCCGGGAATTAAAATTTCTATTCAAAAAACAGGAGGAATCTTTCATGATAGGTTTATAGTCTTGGATTATGGAACCAAGAATGAAAGAGTATTCCTTTGTGGTGCATCTTCTAAAGATGCAGGAGCCAGAATAACAAGTATAGTTGAAGACTTTGGAATTCAGAAATATAAACCGGTTGTGCAGTCTTTATTGGGCAATCCGATACTTAAGCTTCCGCAATAGGGCGGTAAGTTAGTGCAAATAAGATTACAGTGGAGATATGATGAAGAAAAAAATTGTTGTTACTGCGCTTCTTTGTGCATTAATGTTTGTGTGTTGTACGAATGCAAAAGCTAAAGATGAAACAAATAGTGGATTGAGGAAGGAATTGTGTTTAGAGTAGCGGTTGAAAGAACAGAATAAGTTCCTCATGAATATCTTCACTTACGGGATTACATTTTTGTAAAAAAAGAAGGTATTAAGTGGTTCGAGGTAGAATATCCCTCAAAGCTAGATTTTAGTGACCCGGATAGATATGTTAATTCGGGATGCGATTTTAACGTGTTGTATGAGGATGTGACTTTCGACGGGAATGAAGATGTGCTCATTTCACTAGGTGATGCCGGCCCCAATAGAGTTTTTTGTGCATACGTATATGAGAATGGTGAATTCAGCTACAAGAATACTTTTGAAAGTATCTCGTTTGATCATGTTGATTACGCAGACAAGACTATTGTTGGTTTCATAACGGATGGCCATTCATATGAGTATGAGGCAAAATATGCATATGAGGATGGTGAATTCATTCTGAAATCTGAAACACATTACAAATGGGACGACGAACTAGACAAATATGTGGTTGAAGAATAGCAAAAGGATTATAAGAAAAATAAAAGGATACGCAAAAAAGGATGACGTTAGTCATCCTTTTTTGGTATCTCATATACAATCTGATTTCGGCCGTGTTCTTTTCCGTAGTAGAGCTTTTCATCGGCTTTTTCGACGATGCGGCTAATGTCGCTGTTATCGCCGTCTGCAAGGCCAATGGTAAGGGTTACGCGGATATCGTTTCCTTCGGAATGTATGGTCATGTTTCTAATTGTATCCATTAAGGTATCTAGTGAAGAAAATGCTTCCGAAGCAGTGAACTTTGTGAATATAAGCACAAATTCTTCACCGCCCCAGCGGCTTGCAAAGCCTTTTCTTTCCATGAATTGCTTTAAGGCCTTTGCAACTTCTTTTAATACATCGTCGCCACAGTTGTGGCCGTAGGTATCGTTAACTTTTTTAAAGAAGTCGATATCGCAGATAGCAACGCAGTAAGGTTCGCCGGTTTCTTTGGCTCTTTCTGTAATCTTTGGAACGGCGCCGAGTAAGTAACGCCTGTTAAAGAGCCCTGTTAAAGGATCTGTTTCAACGGAAGCGCGGATGCTTTTTTGCATAAGCACAGAGCTTCTTGATATTTCACCAAGTTCATCTTCACGCCTTAAATACTTGGTATTTAGCTCTGCCTGAAGGTTTCCTGTTGCTACGTGATTTAAGAATACCTGAATTGCTCTAAGCACGTCCGTTATATGCTTTGTGGTTTCAAAGGCTATAAACGCAGCTAAAATCATACCGGGAATTGAAAGAGCCAAAATGGGCCAGACGGCTCTTAATACGTTTTTCTTTAAAGAAGCAGTTTCTTTGGCCACTTCTGCAATGCCTAAGACGTTTCCGTTTGAAGAGTAAATGGGAACGTATAAGACAATGTATTCTGTTCCCAAAACGTCTATATCTTCATAAAAGGCTTCCTTTTGATTGTATAAAACCTTGTCTACCGTATCTGAATTTGCAAGCAGTCCGTTTAGGCGATTCCCTGAGGCTGACTTAAAAGTGGTGTGGACTCTTGTGTTTAGATAAAGAATCGATAGCTGAGTGCCGGTCTTTTCAGAAAGCTTATCGATGATTGAATAGTCGTCCACTATATTTTCATCGCCCTTATAAAGGTCGTAGGTTTCTTCTTCATTTTTAACCAAAGAAAAGTCGCCGGGGTATGCAATGTCATAGGCTAAAAGCATACTTTGCGCCACATCTCTCATATCGGTTCTTGCTTCCGTATATATGCTTTTTTTAAAGCGAATATAAGAAAAAATCGTGATTAATAGCCCAAACACCAATACCGGGAAAACGGCAACATATAAAAGTCTTTTATAAATACCGGTTTTCTTCATATTTCCTCCATATTAAGAAACATTACTGTATTTACAATAGCACAACTTAGGTAAAAAATCGTTAACTACAAAATATATAATAAATAAGAAGAGATATTTGCGAAAACTGTAACATATTTAATTGCAAAAATCCAGTTCGGGTGATATAACTTAAAATGTTATAAAAATAGGAGAAAAACTGCATGTTTATAATGTTTTTTCTGTGCTGGGTTATTTTTAACCAGGCCTTCACTCTTGAAATAGCCATATTCGGAATTGTGATAAGCGCAGCGCTTTATCTTTTCTGCTGTAAATTTATGGGATTTAGCATAAAGAAAGACTTATTTATTGCAAAGAAGATTCCTTTGATTTTGGCTTATATAGGCACCATTTTGGTGGAGGTTTTTAAGGCAAACGTTACCATTATCAAGTTTTTCTTTAGAGAGGGTAAAGTTTCAAGAGAGCCTGTGATTGTGACATTTAAAACATCTTTAAAGACAAAGATGGCAAGAATGCTTTTGGCTAATTCAATCACACTTACACCCGGCACCATTACAGTCAGTTTAAAAGAAGATACATATATGATTCACTGCTTTGATAAATCTCTTGCAAAGGGGCTTAATGAAACAGTGTTTGAAAAGAAACTAAAAAAGCTTGAGGAGGGATTTGACGCATGACTATTGAAGCCTTTTGGAATGCATATTCAAATTTTGCAATCATAGCTTTTATTTTGCTTGGAATTATCGCGGTTCTTTGCCTGCTTAGAGCAATAATCGGCCCCCGAACCGCAGACAGAGTGGTGGCCATCAACATGCTTGGAACAGTGGCAATGGCTATAATCGCCGTTTTGTTTGTTAAATTAAGAGAAGGTTATCTTGCAGACATTTGCTTAATCTATGCAATGATTTCTTTCCTTGCTGTAATTGTATTAAGTAAGGTTTACGTCGGAGCTTACAAAGAAAAGAAAAAGGCCAAGGAGGAAAAAGAGAATGGAAACAATTAATCTAATCAGACACATCTTTGGCTGCGGATTTATAACCCTTGGAATAATCATTTTCTTTATAGAAATCTTTTGTGTAAGTAAGCTTCACTACGTTTTAGACAGAATGCACTTTGCGGGAACGGGAGACACACTTGCTTTTGCATTTACGATACTTGGATGCATCATTATAAACGGAATTGATTTTTCAAGCTTAAAGCTTGTGCTGGTGCTTACCTTTTTCTGGTTTGCATCCCCTGTATCAAGCCATCTTATTTCAAGAGCCGTTATGAAAACGGACCCTAAGATGGAAGAACACGTTAAGGTTTACGATGAAGAAGAATCCAAGAGATTCATAGAAGAATAAAGGAAAGAAACCATGACAATTTTTCAATGTATTTTACTTTTCTTTTTGCTTGTTTGTGCTATAGCTGTAAGCTTTTCAAAGAACCTGCTTAACTCGGTTTTAATATTTATGTCTTACAGCGTAATAATGTCAATTGTATGGATGCTGCTTGAATCCCCCGACCTTGCAATAACGGAAGCTGCGGTAGGTGCGGGAATCACAAGCGTGCTTTTCTTTGTAACATTAAACAGAATCCATGCAATCTTTAAGAGTGCGGGAAAAAAGAAAGAGGATATAAAGGAGGAAGGCAATGAACAGTGATTCTTTATTTAAACGTCTTCTTTCCTGGATAAGAGAAAGCTCCGAATCCTTTGATGAAGATATGACCATTCAGGACGTGGATGAAAACGAGAGATTTGGTGTGGTAGATAAAACCACTCACGCCGAGAACCTTGAAATGGTAAGAAGAAAGGTTTACAGCGAAAAAGAAAATAAGAGCATGAGGCGAATGGAAGCTCTCTACAGATGGTTTGCGGTTCTGTTTGCTTGTTTCTTTACCTTTGTTTTGATTGTTACGGTATCTCATATGCCAAAGACAGGAGATATAAACAATCCTGCAAATAACGAAGTAGCTGAAAGATATATAAAAGAAGGCCTTAAAGAAACAGGTGCCACAAATATAGTGGCGGGCATGATCTTAGACTACAGAGCTTTTGATACCCTTGGCGAATCTCACGTTTTGTTTGTGGCTGCAATTGTTGTGACCATTCTTTTAAGACTTGATAAGAAAGAAAAAGACGGAATCAACACAAGCATTATTGAGACAATCGGTGAAGCCGAAAAAGACGATAAGATTTTTGAACCTAAGAATGACACAATCTTACAAAAGGTAAGCTTAATCTTTGTGCCTGTAATAATTATATTTGGTATTTACGTTATTTTAAACGGCCACCTTTCTCCCGGCGGTGGATTTTCGGGGGGAGCCATTATAGGTGCCGCACTCATTATGTACTTAAATGCTTTCGGATTTGAAAAGACAGGTAAGTTCTTTAATGAAAAGGTCTATAAGACAGTGTGCTTTTCAGGCCTTGCTTTTTATGCTTTGGCAAAATGCTATGCTTTCTTTTGCGGAGCAAACCATTTGGATTCGCATATTTCAAAGGGAATTGCGGGCCACATTTTAAGTGCCGGCCTTATCTTACCTTTGGATATAGCCGTAGGTTGCGTGGTTGCCTGCACAATGTATGGATTCTACGCAATGTTTAGGAAAGGGGGATTTTAAGATGTTTGGTGAAAATCTCCTTAATAACTATGCGGAAGCGGTTTCCATGATTATATTTGCAATCGGATTTACAAACCTGCTTTTACATAAGAACCTTATAAAGAAAATTATCGGTTTAAACATAATGGATACAGCGGTTTATTTATTCTTAGCCTTAAAGGGATATATAAAGGGAAGAACCGCTCCCATTATTTCAAATGGTGTTATAGAAGCGGATAAATACATTAACCCTATTCCAAGTGGATTGGTGCTTACAGGTATTGTGGTTTCTGTTTCAGTAACCGCTCTTATGCTTGCTTTAACCATAAGACTTTATAAAAGATATCACACCCTTGATTTGGACGAGATTTCATTCAGATTAAGAAAGGAGGGTAGATAATGCGAGATTTTGTGCAAAACTTTCCCCTCTTTTCAATTGTGGGATGCCTTCTTTCTTCTTCAACAAGTTCTTTGTTAAAGGGAAGAGCGGCAAAGTGGGTAAACACGATTTTAATAATGCTTGTTGGCGCAATGAGCTTATGCGTCATGATTTACTGCCTTAAAAACGGCCCCTTTGTTTATATCATGGGCCATGTTCCCGCACCCTGGGGAAATGAAGTAAGGGGCGGTGTGCTTGAAGGTGGCATGGGACTTTTCTTTTCTTCCATCATGCTTTTATCCATGATGGGCGGAAGAAAAAAGATTTTGGAAGAAATCGAAGATACAAAGCAAAACCTTTATTACATACTTGTAAATTTGATGCTTTGTTCTTTAATAGCTCTTGTATACACAAACGACTTATTTACAGCCTATGTATTTGTTGAAATAAACACAATTTCAGCCTGCGGACTTATCGCCATAAGACAGATAGGACGCACCATTGAAGCTGCCGTAAGATATATGATTATGAGCCTTTTGGGCTCCGGTCTTTTCTTAGTTGGCGTATGTATGTTATACGACCTTACGGGCCATCTTTTAATGAGCAATATTAAAGAAAGTGTAGCGTTACTTTCTGCAAGCGGAGAGTTTAGAGAGCCGCTACTTATCACCATTGCATTTATCACAATGGGCCTTGCAAT
Organism: Lachnospiraceae bacterium; assembly: GCA_016291405.1. Taxonomy (GTDB): domain Bacteria; phylum Bacillota; class Clostridia; order Lachnospirales; family Lachnospiraceae; genus UBA1258. The sequence continues at coordinate 12,460 of JAEEXG010000018.1, read as the reverse complement.
TAAGAGCGCGCTTTTTCCTTTCCATGCATGGCTTCCGGACGCATACGGATATTCAACAATTTCAAGTGCGGCCATATTATCTAGCTTAGTATCTAAGGGATACATTTTCTTACTTATAAAGATTATTTACAGAGTAATCGGATTTGACATTGTTCATGATTCATTGCTTTTAAATGTGGTGTTTGGATTTTCGGCTTTAGGAATCATATTCGGAAGTGTGAGCGCCATGAAGGAAGACGATATAAGAAGAATGGTTTCTTATTCTTCCGTTGCACAGATTGGATACATTTACCTTGGAATAAGCCTTGGCACCAAGGAAGGAATGGTGGCGGCCGTTTTCCAGATTTTAGCTCATGCCGCAACAAAGTCTATGCTTTTTATAAGCGCCATAGGCTTAACGGATGCTTCAAATACAAGCAGAAAGTTTACGGATTTAACAGGCTCTGCCTACAGAAATAAAATCGCAGGAATGGGATTTGCTGCAGGAAGCCTTTCAATGGTCGGTATTCCGCTGTTTTCAGGATTTATCAGTAAGCTTTTGTTTATGAGGGCTGCTGTAAACAATTACGGCAAAATGATGCCCACCATGATAGTGCTTGCAATCAGCACGATTTTAAATGCCATTTACTTTATGAAGACCGTTGTCAGAATCTATTCTCCCGAAAGAAACCTTTATGAAGGCAGGGAGGGATTTGTAAAAATCCATACAAAGGATCAGGTCTTTTACACGATTACGGTTATTATATTTATTGCTTTAAACGTAGCATTGGGACTTTGCTCAGACCCGATACTTGACCTTATTTCCAAAGGTCTTGATATGTTTGCATAAAGAAGGAGAAATCCGATTTGGACAAAATGATAACGTTGTGGAAATTTAATGATGTGCTCTCCCTGTCTTATAAAATCGACAGTGTAAGCATAGTTTTCCTTATAGCGATTGTGGTGCTCTTTGCATGTTCCGGAGTGTACTCGATTTACTATATGAAGGAAAAAGAAAACTTAAAGAGATACTACATTGTATACATGCTCCTTTTCTTTGTGCTTTGTGCAATGTCTTGTGCGGGAAACTTGTTTACTTTTTACTTAAACTACGAGCTTATGACTCTTACTTCAGCACCCTTGGTTATGCATGAACAGACTATAGAAGCAAGGCTTGCGGGATTTAAGTATTTGATATATTCCCTCATGGGAGCTTATTGTGTGCTCTTTGGCTTTTATGTTTTAAATAAGTATTGCGTGTCATTAGACTTTACTTACGGTGGCACCCTAAATATGGCAGCTGTTTCTGAGCATCAGGGATTGGTGCTTACCGCTGTTTTCTTGATGATTTTGGGATTTGGCGTAAAAGCCGGCATGTGGCCATTTCACTCATGGCTTACAAGTGCCCACCCCATTGCGGTATCTCCCGCAAGTGCGGTTTTATCGGGCGTTATAGTTAAGGCCGGAGCCGTAGGAATTATAAGAGTGGTATTCTTCCTTGCAGGTAAAGACTTTATAGATGGCACCTGGGTAAAGATGGCATGGATGGTGCTTATTTTACTCACCATTTTAATGGGCTCGACCCTTGCTTTCTTTGAACCTGTACTTAAGAAGCGCCTTGCTTATTCAACAATCAGTCAGGTTTCTTATATTCTTTTCGGACTTGTGACAATGACGGATGTGGCATATAAAGGCGCCATGCTTCAATTTATTGCCCACGCTTTTGCTAAGTGTGCGCTTTTCCTGATGGCGGGCCTTATGATTAAGATTTCAGGCTCTGTATACGTTAAAGATTTAAAGGGAATCGGAAGAAAGTACCCCTTGCTTTTATGGTGCTTTACCATTTGTTCCCTTTCAATGATAGGTATTCCTCCCACAGGCGGCTTTATAGCAAAGTGGTATTTAATTGAGGGATCCTTAAATTCAGACTATTATAACTTCCCCTGGTCGGGACCTATGTTCCTTCTTTTGTCGGCGCTTTTGACTGCGGGATATTTACTCCCCATAGTGCTTAGAGGTTTCTTCCCGGGAGAAGAATTTGAAGATAACAATATAGAAAAAATAAAGATTCCGGCATATGTCTATGTTTCTGTTATAGTGCTTACAGCTATGGCTGTTTTGGTCGGCATTTGCCCCGGTATTTTTGTGGGAGGTGGAATGTAATGAGTGGATTTTTAATGTTACTTACAATTTTCTTACCTCTCTTTGGAGGATTTGTAATCGTACTTACTCCGATAAAATCAAGAAAAGTTGTGCTTGGTTTATCCCTTTCGATTACGGTTATTGCGGCGATTTTGGCTTGGACTCTAATCTTAAATCCGCCCACAAACGCAGTTATTTTATTTAGGTTTATAGACAGATTCTCAATTGCATTTAAAATCGATGGAATGTCCAGAGTATTTGCGGGTCTCATTTCATCCCTTTGGCCTTTTGCTGTTTTATATTCCTTTGAATACATGGAGCATGAGGCAAATGAAAACACTCTTAAAGAAAAAACTTTCTTTGGAGGCTACGTTATCACCTTTGGTGTGACACTTGCAATTTCAATGTCTGCAAACATGCTTACTATGTATTGCTTTTATGAAATGCTCACCCTTGTCACAATTCCGCTTATTTTGTTTACCATGACAAAAGAAGCAATTAAGGCCACAAGATTATACATAATCTATTCTCTTGGCGGCGCGGCATTTGCATTTATCGCATTTATTTTCTTAACCGCTTATGCAAACACAATAGATTTTTCACTTGGAGGAGTGCTTAACTTAGAAAAGATAGCGGGAAGAGAAGATGTGCTTAGAGTTGTATACATTCTTGCTTTCTTTGGATTCGGTGTTAAGGCAGCGATTTTCCCTGTTTGCTCATGGCTTCCAAAGGCAGGCGTTGCACCCACTCCAGTAACGGCTTTGCTTCATGCGGTAGCGGTTGTTAAGTCAGGTGCCTTTGCAATCATCAGACTTACATATTATAGCTTTGGCGTAAGAATACTTAAAGGCACCTTTGCTCAGTACATACCCATGGCATTTGCCATATTTACAATAGTTTACGGCTGCTCCATGGCCGTAAAGGAAAGACATATTAAAAGAAGGTTTGCTTATTCAACAATTTCAAACCTTTCATACGTTTTGTTTGCGGCTTTGCTTATGACGCCACTAGGAATGACCGGTGCCTTAACTCACATGGTATTTCACGGTGTCATGAAAATAGCTTCTTTCTTCTGTGCCGGCGCTGTTATTGTTAAGGCCCACAAGACATACGTATACGAGCTTGAAGGATTTGGAAAGAAGATGCCAAAGACCTTCTTTGTAATGACGGTTTCAGCCCTTGCCCTAATGGGCGTCCCGGGGCTTTGCGGATTTATAAGTAAGTGGCAGATAGCAAAAGCATCTATAGATTCTGCCACGGTTGGAGGATATATAGGCCTTGCGGCGCTTTTGATTTCTGCACTTCTTACAGCGATCTATATGCTCCAGATTTTAATTAGAGCATATTTCCCTACGGAAAAAGAAATTAAAGTCGAAAAATGCGACCCTTCCTTTAGGATGCTGGTTCCTTTATATGCATTCACAATCGCGATGGTGGTGCTAGGAGCTTACTCAACACCCCTTGTATCCTTCTTTGAAAAAGTGGCGGGAGGTATGATGTAATGAATTCTTTATTCGGATTTGGCGTATCCTTCGCACTTGATGGATTTAAAATTTTATACATGGCGGTTTCTTTGTTCGCATGGACTATGTGCTTAATTTTCGCACCAAGATATCTTGGAAAAGAAAAGCACCAAGGAAGATTCTATGTATTTAGCATAATCACTTTGATTGCAACCCTCGGAGTGTTTGCGGCAGGTGATTTGTTTACACTCTTTATGTTCTTTGAAACCATGTCTTTTGCCTCTTATGTGTGGGTGGCTCAGGAAGAAAACGAAAAAGCCCTTAAAGCTGCCGATACCTACATGGCGGTTGCTGTAATCGGAGGACTTGTGCTCTTAATGGGCATACTTTTACTTTATACAAATGTTGGAACCCTTGACTTAGCATCTTTAAAAGAAGCCTGCGCTACAGGCGGAAAGTACGGAAAAGGAAGATTGTATGCGGCGGCATTTTGCATGTTCTTTGGATTTTCCGCAAAGGCCGGTGCCTTCCCTATCCACATCTGGCTTCCGAAGGCTCACCCCGTAGCTCCCGCTCCCGCGTCTGCACTTCTTTCAGGTGTCCTTACAAAGACAGGTATCTACGGAATCATGATTGTAAGCTTCTATATATTTGAAGGGGACGCTCTTTGGGGCTGCTTTGTGCTTGCAATCGGACTTACCACCATGGTGCTTGGCGCACTTTTGGCATTATTTAGCATAGATATAAAGAGAACTCTTGCCTGCTCATCGGTATCTCAGATTGGGTTTATAATTGTGGGAATTGCAGTTTCTGTTTTACTTAGCGAAGAAGGTAAGATGGCAAGATACGGAACACTTCTTCACATGGTTAACCACACCTTTGTAAAGATCTGCGTATTCCTGGTAGCAGGCGTAATATATCAAAATGTACATAAGCTTGACCTAAATTCCATTAGGGGCTTTGGTAAAAACAAGCCTTTCCTTGCGGTTTCTTTTGCCTTGGGAGCATTATCTTTGGCAGGTGTGCCGGGATTTTTGGGATTCTTATCAAAGACAGGAATGCACGAAGCTTTACTTGAAATCGGAGGCGTGTTGGGAAGCAAGCTTTTGCTTAAGAGCGTTGAGTGCTTATTCTTGTTCTCAGGTGGATGCACCCTTTGCTACATGCTAAAGCTCTTTGTGTGCGTGTTTGTTGAAAGAAACGAAGATGAAAAAGTGATGGCCGGATACTTAGAGAAAAAGCCCTACATGGGAATGCTTCAAAGGGCAGCAGTCATCATTCCTTCAATATGTGTACTTGCTTTGGGAATAATAATTTCTATAAAAGATGAGTACACTTTCTATGCTTTGCATGTTTTAAAAGGAAGCTTTATATCAATTGCGATAGGAATTTTCCTTTACTTTGCAATGGTAAGGCTTTTGTTAATGGATAAAAGATACCTTGATATGTGGCCTAAGTGGCTTGATTTGGAAGAAAAGGTTTATAAGCCTTTCTTTGGAACATTTTCGACTCATGTGCTTGGATTTGAAATGAGAATCTTAGACAATATGATTGATTCAACCGTTGTGTTCTTAAGAAAGACTATGTATAAAGACCTTCCTTTAAAAGAAAAGAACTATGAAGGCACCATATTTACGCATCTTTTCGGACATACGGTTGATGTGGTGAATGCAAAGCTAAAGCACGAAGAAGTCAAGTACGACTACGAACACAAGATGGCGCTTAAATCAATGGAAAGACAGGAAAATGTTTCTTTGGCAAAAAGAAGCCTATCCTTTGGATTGATACTAGCTTGCCTCGGAGTATTCTTAATGCTTTTCTTCATTCTTTACATAGTATATTTAAGATAAATAAAAACCTCTCAAGATAAATTCTTGAGAGGTTTTTTTAGCGGAGTCGGAGGGATTCGAACCCTCGTGCCCAAAAAGGGCAAACGCATTTCGAGTGCGCCCCGTTATGACCGCTTCGATACGACTCCAAGTGTTTATTTTTTCAACTACGTAATTATAAGCCAGCTCAAAATGCAATGTCAACCGTATTGTAGGAGACAGTTTCTTTAAGCTTTATTTAGGTTGAGATAGACCAAAAAATAAAGTATAATCATAAAAGAATGGGCTACTATGCAAGCCTAGACAAGGGAATCATTTTCTTAGAATAAAAAGACAGGGGTATTCTAAATGTCTTACACAGCGATGTATCGTAAATTCAGGCCATCACGGTTTGAAGATGTGAAGGGACAAGATCATATTGTTACTACATTAAGAAATCAGATTAAATCAGACAGGATAGGCCACGCTTATCTTTTCTGCGGCACAAGAGGAACGGGTAAAACTTCCGTTGCCAAGCTTTTTGCAAAGGCAATTAACTGTGAGCACAGAAACGGCGAAGATCCTTGCATGGAGTGTGCTTCCTGTAAAGCGATTCAATCGGATTCAAGCATGAACGTAATCGAAATCGATGCGGCTTCAAATAACGGTGTAGATAACATTCGTCAGATAGTCGAAGAAGTTCAATATCCCCCTACAGAAGGAAGATATAAAGTTTACATCATCGATGAAGTGCACATGCTCTCCATCGGTGCTTTTAATGCGCTTTTAAAAACATTGGAAGAGCCGCCGTCATACGTAGTGTTTATTTTGGCTACAACGGAAGTTCACAAGCTTCCCGTCACCATTCTTTCAAGATGTCAAAGATACGATTTTAAGAGAATCGGCGTTGATGACATTGTGGGAAGAATAACAGAGCTTTTAAAAGTTGAAGGCTTGGAAGCTGAAGATGACGCAATTCGCTATATCGCAAAATCCGCAGACGGAGCCATGCGTGATGCCTTAAGTATTTTAGACCAGTGCTTGGCATTTAACTTTGGTAAAAAGCTTACCTATGAAATGGTGTTTGATGTGCTTGGCGCATCGGATAGCGAAGCATTCAGTAACCTTACAAGAGCCATTATTGCAGGAGACGTATCAAGTGCCATAAAGCTTTTGGAAAACGCAATCATGGAAGGAAGAGAGATTTCTCAATTTGTATCGGATTTAACCTGGTATTTAAGAAATCTTCTTTTAGCAAAGACTTCAGACGATATTTCGGTAATTGCAGACATGTCAAAAGAAGCCTTAAAGAAACTTGAAGATGAAGCAAGAATTGTGGACCCTGCGGCCATAATAAGATATATAAGAGTATTCGGAGAACTTACAAACCAAATCCGTTATGCGTCAAACAAACGTGTTTTGGTGGAAGTGGCACTTGTAAAGCTTTGTTGCCCTCAGATGGAGGCTAAAGAAGATTCTATCGTTCCAAGAATCAGAAGTCTTGAAGAAAAGCTTGAAAAAGGCGTTATGGTTTCTTCTGCCGCACCTACGGAAAGTGCTCCGGTTAAAGAAACCGTTAAGCCTGCAGAGCTTCCAAAATCCGTTCCGGAAGACATTAAGCTTGTAGTTTCAAACTGGAGAAAAATAATCGCAGAGCTTGATTCTTCACACCGCTCATTTATAAAGAACGCGAAACCTTCACTTGGAGCGGAAGGAGAATTGCTTTTGGTATTTTCAAATCAGATCTGCAAAGAATACTTTGATACCACCAACGAAACAACAAAGGCTCATGCGGAAGAAAACTTCAGAGACTTAAAAGAAACAATAGAAAGAATCGCCGGAAAACAAATTGAGGTAAAGGTTGAACTTGCAAAAGATGAGGTTCATTTTGAATCATCATATCCCAATCTGTTATCCATGTTTGATGGTGTTTTAATAGAAGAAGAAGACTAGGAGGAAAATAAAATGGCAAAAAGAGGTGGATTTCCGGGAGGCGGAATGCCCGGCAATATGAATAATTTGATGAAGCAGGCTCAGAGAATGCAGCGTCAGATGGAAGAAAGCCAGAAAGAACTTGAGACAAAGGAATTTACAGCTAAGGCAGGAGGCGGTGCGGTTTCTGTAACCGTTACAGGTGCCAAGGTTATTAAGAGCGTAGAAATTTCAAAAGAAGTGGTAGATCCCGATGATGTTGAAATGCTTCAGGATCTTATCGTTGCAGCAACCAATGAAGCTCTTTCACAGGTTGATGAAGAAAACTCAAAGGTTATGGGTAAAATGACCGGCGGTCTCGGAGGTTTTGGATTCTAATGAATCTTTACGGCGGACAGATTAACAAGTTAATCGAAGAATTGTCGCAGCTTCCGGGCATAGGCTCAAAATCCGCGCAAAGGCTTGCTTTTCACTTAATCGGAATTCCCGAAGAAAAGGTGGAGCGCCTTGCAAACACCATGATAGAGGCAAGGAAAAATGTACGTTATTGTAAGTGCTGTTACACACTTACGGATAAAGAAATTTGCCCTATTTGTTCAAATCCCAACAGAGATCAATCGGTAATCATGGTGGTGGAGACTCCAAGAGACCTTGCGGCCTACGAAAAAACAGGCAGGTTTAACGGAGTGTATCATGTGCTTCACGGAGCTATTTCACCAATGCTTGGAATAGGCCCGGGAGACATTAAATTAAAAGAATTGATTAAGCGCTTAGAGGGCGATGTTAAAGAAGTTATCATTGCCACAAATTCAAGCTTAGAGGGCGAGACGACAGCCATGTACATAAGCAAACTAATAAAGCCTTCGGGAATCAAAGTTTCAAGAATTGCAAGCGGCGTTCCTGTAGGAGGAGACTTAGAGTACATTGACGAAGTAACCCTTCTTCGTGCTTTGGAAGGGCGCGTAGAATTATAAAACGGAGGATAGCATGAGCAAAAGATTATTTGGTACCACAAAAGACGGAAAAGAAGTATACGCATTTACTTTGATAAATGCAAACAAAATGCAGGCGGAAGTTATTAACTACGGATGCATTCTTACAAAGCTTTTGGTTCCCGATGCGGACGGAAAAGTTGATGACGTTGTTTTGGGATTTGACACACTTGCACCCTATGAAGTTAATCCCAGTTTCTTTGGCGCAGTAATCGCACCAAGCGCAAACAGAATTAAAGATGCTAAGTTTACAATCGACGGAGTGGAATACAAAGTTGATGTTAACGATGGCCCCAATAACCTTCACAGCCATGTTGACAAGGGCGCACATAAGCAGGTTTGGGACTACGAAGAAGGAAACAATTCCGTTAAATTTACATACGAATACAAAGATAAAGAATTAGGATTTCCCGGAAACATTAAGTTTACAATGACTTACACTCTTACAGATAAGAATGAGCTCATCCTTCATTACAACGCTGTAAGTGATAAAAATGCTTTGATTAACCCTACAAATCATTCATACTTTAACCTTGCGGGCGCAAAGAGCGGAAAGAGCATTTTAAACCATGTGCTTAAGCTTGATGCTTCAAACTACACACCTGTTGTTGCGGGCGCTATTCCCACAGGTGAAATCGCAACCGTTAAAGGAACCGTAATGGATTTCACAAACGGAAGAAGAGTGGGCGATAACATCGATGATAACTTTGAGCAGCTTGTTCTTACAGGCGGATACGACCACAACTTTGTAGTTGACGGTTATGATAAGAGCTTAAGACACATTGCTACGGTTACAACTCCCGAAGCAAAGAGACAGATGGATGTTTATTCAAATCTTCCCGGCGTTCAGTTCTACGCAGGAAACTTTATTGCAGACCAGGAAGGTAAGGAAGGCGCTAAGTACACAAAGAGAAGCGCTCTTTGCTTAGAGACTCAGTTCTATCCGGATACCATCCACAACGCAAACTTCCCTTCATGCGTATTCGGACCCGGAAATGATTATGATTCGGAGACAATATATAAGTTTTGAGAAATAAACCTGTAAACCCTAAGGACAATAAAATAGTTTATTTCGGCGGTGCAAAAGAAGAAACCGGCATGGAAAAAATAAGGCGCTTTGACAGAAAGAAAAAGTTTGGGCGCCTTTACAGAATCCTTCTTTCCGTTGTTGTTGTGGCGGCTTTGGGACTTGCGTATTACATCTACGTACAGACAAAGACCTATTCCACATATACAATAGTCGGAAGCGTAAAGCATGAAACTTTGGATGCTACGGTTACCAAAACCTTCGGTGACAGCATATTAACTTACAGTAAGGATGGAGCCAATGCCATTGACGGAAGCGGAAATCTGCTTTGGAACCAGACCTTTGATATGCAAAGCCCCATGATAGCAAAGTGCGATGATACAGTTGCATTTGCAGACTACGGCGGAAATGTAATTTATGTGCAGAAATCAAGCGGTGAAGTGGGATCTGTAAAAACGGATATGCCAATAAGAAAAATTGCCACTTCTTCAAAAGGATACGTGGCAGCAGTGCTTGAAGATACATCTGTTACATGGATTTATTTATACGACTTAAACGGCACCACAATCGCATATTTTAGAACCACCATGGAAAAAAGCGGCTATCCTTTGACTTTGGATATTTCTCCAAACGGAGAGCTTGTGTGCGTTTCTTATTATTATGTAGATTGTGATGATGTAAAAAGCAGCGTGGCCTTTTATAACTTTGGCCCCGTAGGTCAGAATAACATCGATAATTACGTAAGCGGATACAATTACACAAACTGCCTTGTTCCAAGCGTGCATTTTCTTAATGATGAAACTGCAATTGCTGTTTCTAATGAAAGAATAAGCGTGTATTCGGGAGCACATAAGCCTGTAAGTATTTCCGAAATGATAGTAAACGATGAGATAGTTTCCGTGTATACTGCAAAGGATGCTTTTGCAGTTATTTACAGGGATTCAGACCACTCATCAAAGTATCGCCTTGAGCTATATGATAATAAGGGTCAGAAGAAATCTGAAAAAGAATTTGATTTTGACTACTCAAATGTTTCTTTGGGAAACGGAATGGTGATGCTTTACGGAGACACCAATTTATATATAGGAACATATAACGGAGCGCCAAAGTATGAAGGACAATACGAAAAGCCCGTAGTGCTGGTGCTTCCCACAACTGTTTCAAACAGATTTGTGTGTGTTACACAAGATACCATCGACACGGTGGAATTTAAATAAAAAGGGGAAATGGAAATGAACTGGATTTTAGTTAACTTGCCTTTTTTTATTTTGATCGCGTTTCTTGTAATCAGAATAATATTTGCAGTTAGAAAAGGCGCAGTAAAAGAAGTATGCGGCGTAGTATCAATGATACTTGCTTCAATTTTGGTGATGCTTATTGCTTTTGCCGTAAGACAATACTTTGATTCGCAAAGAGTAATATTTATCATCACCATAATTCTTATTCTTTTACTTGTTATTATTTATAAGATTTTCAACCTTGCTTTCACAACAATGAAGATTATTGCAAAGCTTCCCGGAGTAAACCTTGTAAACAAGCTTTTGGGGATACCCCTTGCCATTATCGAAACTTTGATTCTTGTATGGGCAATCTACTGCCTTATCATGGTTCTTGATATCGGAGCCTTTGAAAAGTGGATTATGGATTGTGTAAGAAGTAACTTTGTTATGAAGTTCCTTTACAGATACAACTACATGTTTTCAATTGTTGCAAACTTCAGTAAGACCTTAGGCGATATAAACATCTGGGAAAAATTGGGAATGTAAAATGAGATATCCTGAATTTTTAAAAGAAGGCGGTACCATAGGATTTATAGCTCCTTCCTTCGGAGAAGCAACAGAACCCTATGCTTCCCGATTTGACAATGCTTTAAAGATATTTAAAGAAGCAGGCTATAAAACCGTGGAAGGCCCTAATTGCAGACTAAGTGAAGGAATCGGAAAGAGCAACACTCCCGAAAAGTGTGCCGAAGAAATAAATGACTTCTTTATTAATAATAGAAGTGACATTGTTATGTCTGTAGGCGGCGGTGAGCTTATGTGCGAAGATATACCATTTGTTGACTTTGAGGCTATAAAAAAAGCAAAGCCCAAGTGGTTTATCGGTTATTCCGATAATACAAACTTATCATTTCTTTTGCCTACCTTATGTGACACGGCAGCTATTTACGGCCCCTGCGTTACTGACTTTGGCATGAGAAAATGGCACCCTGCAATAAATGATGCATTTTCTTTATTAAAAGGAGAAAAGCTTAGCTTTACCAATTATGACGGATGGGAAGAAGAAGGCGTAGAAAAAGAGGGAGATTATCTTGCTCCTTTTAATATCACCGAGCCTTACAAGCAGGTTGTTTGCTGGAAAGAAAAAGAGGCTTCTTTTTCCGGAAGATTAATCGGCGGCTGTATGGACATTCTTTCCGTACTTCTTGGCACCAAATTTGATAAGACCAAAGACTTTTTGGAAAAGTATAAAGAAGACGGTTTTATCTGGTTTTTGGAAAGCTGTGATTTAAACGTAATGAGCATAAGAAGGTCCCTTTGGCAAATGGAGAATGCCGGATGGTTTAAATACGTCAAAGGATTTTTAATAGGAAGACCTTACAACTATAAAGACGAGTTTGACGGATTCAATTGCCACGACGCCGTAACGGGCATTTTGGAAAAGTACAATGTACCTATAATAATGGATGTAGATTTAGGACATTTATCTCCTATGATACCAATTGTCAGCGGAGGCTTCGCAAAGGTCTTTGCCAAGGAAAACGATTTAAAGATTGATATGGAATTAAAATAGCGTAAATATCACGTTTTTTAAAAGAAAAGATGTTGACAAAATCCCTAAATAAAGATATTATTAAATTCCACCGCTATGGCGGTGGAATTTTTCTGAAATAAACTTAGAAAAAAGTTTAAAAAAAGAAAAAATAATGCTTGACTCGGCTGCGCGTGAGTGCTAATATATCAACGTTGCCGCTAAGAGAGAGCAACACAGAACATTGACAATCGAACAACAATGCAACCCTGAAAATCTTTGAGAATTTCAGAGGTCTGAGAGAACAGACAAAAAACAAACTACCCAAGAAACAGTAAACGGGAAAGATTAGCCAAAGTTAATCTT